>DATKCM010000095.1:0-12364 GCA_035513195.1 Acidimicrobiia bacterium
GCTCGCGGGCGCGGCAATACCCGTCGCACTTAGACGAATGGGTCAGGACCCTGCACTCGCATCATCGATCTTCTTGACCCTGCTGACTGATGCGATCGGCTTCGGAGGGTTCCTCCTTATTGCGGACCTCTTCTTGTAGACGAGGAGCCCGTGGACTGCTAGCTACCGATCGCGTATTCACCTTCATCTGCATAAGGGCCGTGGAAGCTGATGGTCTGCCCGTCGATGAGGCTTACCAGGTGGTGAGCATCGATGGCGGCCAGATCGGTCGCGGTCTGCTCAGATTCATCGCGGAGAAACGCTGCCAGGGCTGCCTCATCGTCAAACACCTCCGCGCTCTCCAGTTGGTCGTCGTCGTCGATGAGGTCACCGAGGAAGTTCTCCAGGTCGACTGCTGTGTAGTCGCCGGGTGGGATCACGATATAGAGCGTTTCCCCCTCGTCCGTACTCTCCCGGAGCACGACGTCGTAGCTGTCAACGGGCTGGCCGGCGAGTGTGGTTGACGTTGCCTCATCGTCACCTACGACTGTGGTGGTCGACTCGGGGTTGGGGGTTGTGGTGGGAACCACAAGGGAAGAAGTCGTTGTCAGCTCCGCCTCACCATCGCCGTCGCATGCCGCAAGGATGAGGGGCAGGACAATGACAACGGTGAGAATCTTGAGGAAATCAGGGCGTCTCATACCCCTCCAACGTACTACGTCTCTGTCATAGTTCCTCGAATCGGTCATTTGTGTAGTCTCGGACTGCCATGGCTGGGAAGATTGGTGGAGTCATAGCAATCGCAGCCCTCGTCGGGCGGGCTCGTTTCGCCCTCGCCCCGGCAGGAACGAATGCTCATCCGCGCCGAGGTGGCCCGCCTGCTCTCCTGGTGGATTCTTGGCGAAGGGGCGGACTGTGTTCAGTCTGCAGAGCCAACAAGCTGAGCGAAAGCCTTTGAAAGCCGGCTTGTCACTTCCGATTGCGTGAAACGAAGGGATCCAACCGAACTGACCGCCTGCACCTGGCGGATCGTGCTCAAAGCCATGACCTCGTCAGCAGCCTCGAGCCGGCCTAACGTGTACTCCCCCTCTCTTGTCTCGATCCCCGCGGCAGCCGCCAGGTCAAGGACATGCCTTCTGGTGATTGAATCGAGGATCCCCAGGTCGAGCGATGGTGTCTCGATCACGCCATCACGAACCCACGCGACCGAGAATGTCGGACCCTCGAGGATTACATCACCCGGTGTCACCAGCATCGCTTCGTCGAATCCGGAATGTCGCGCCGAACGGGTTGCTGCGAGATTGGGCGCATAGCTCAAGACCTTCGCCCCACTCAACTCCCAGTCTGCCCCCGCGCTGTGCCAAGGGGCGCAGACCGGCCCCAGACTCAAGGTTCTGCTGCCCCGATCCCATCGATGTGCAAATACGATGACCAGTGGGTTGGCCTGTTCTCCCGGGATCACCGATCCCCGGGTCGCCACCACGCGAACCGCCCCGTTTGGTTCCTCCCGGGCGGCCAGATCGATCCAGGTTGCCATCTCGGACCTGGGAGGGAGAGCCATCTCGAGTTTGGAAGCACTCCTCTCCAACCGATCGAGATGCTCTTCGATGGCGAAGGCGCTGCCGTTGTAGGCACGAAGCACCTCGAAGCAGCCATCCCCGCGGAGGACCGATGAGTCCGTGACCGCGATGCGACCTTCGGACTCGACGCCATTGACCCAGAACCTGTCAACCATCCGGGTCCGGGCGGTAGTGGTTGGTGATCGGCAGACGCCGATCCTTGCCGAACGCCTTAACGGTGATCTTCACGCCAGGAGCCGCCTGGCGGCGCTTGTACTCGTTGCGATCCACCATTGCAGCCACGCGCATCACCGTCGACGGGTCGTAGCCCTCAGCGATGATGTCGGTGACACCCATGTCCCGCTCGATGTACCTGACGAGAATGGCATCGAGGAGATCGTAGGGGGGTAGCGAGTCGGAATCCTTCTGGTCGGGGCGCAATTCGGCGGACGGAGGTTTGGAGATGCTGCCTTCGGGGATCACCTCGCCGTCCTTGTTCCGCCACCGGGCGAGGTCGTAGACGAGGGTTTTGAAGACATCTTTGAGCACTGCGTATCCACCAACCATGTCGCCGTACAGCGTCGCGTAGCCCGCGGCCATCTCCGACTTGTTTCCTGTCGCCAGGACCATTCCCCCGAATTTGTTCGACAGGGCCATGCATAGGGCACCGCGAATCCTGGCCTGGATGTTCTCCTCTGCCACACCAAATTCAGTCCCTTTGAAGAGATCGCTCAGTGCCTCGAGGTAGGACGCGAAGATGTCGTCGATAGGGAGAAGGTCGAAACGGATTCCGAGATTGCGAGCGAGTTGACGGGCATCGTCGATGGAGTGCTGGCTGGAAAACCGTGACGGCATCGAAATACCCCAGACGTTTTCGGGACCAAGGGCGTCTGCGGCGATGGCGGCGGTTAGTGCCGAATCTATTCCCCCGGATAGGCCGATGATCACACCGGTGAATCCGTTCTTCGAGACATAGTCGGCGAGGCCAATGGTCAGGGCGCGATAGACCTCTTCAACCGGGTCGAGCAACGATGAAGGTGATTCCATCTCAGGAGTCGGCTCGCCCGGCAGCGGACAATCGACCACGAAAAAGTCTTCCTCGAACTGGGGTGATCTGTGAACCACTTGGCCGGAAGCATCGAGCACGACCGAAGCCCCGTCGAAGACGAGCTCGTCCTGGCCGCCGACGAGGTTGAGATAGGCCACCGCAGCACCACCTGCGCGCGCACGGGACGCCAGCATGTCCTCGCGATCTCTTGCCTTGCCGGCGTGGAAAGGGGACGCATTGATGTTGAGAAGAACCTGGGCACCCGCCGCGGCCTGAAGCCGGGGCGGGCCGTCGGCGAGCCAGATGTCCTCACAGATCGAGATGCCAACAGGAACGCCTGCGATTTCCCAGACCCGGTCCGGGTGGGAGCCAACCGAGAAGTATCGATCCTCGTCGAAGACTCCGTAGTTGGGGAGGTGCACTTTGTGGTAGATGCCCTTGATCTTTCCATCGCCGAGCAACGCCGCGCCGTTTGCCACCCTTCGCTCGACGGCATCGTAGGCATTCGCCGACGGGCCCGGCGCATGGTCGACGAAACCGACGACGACATCAGTCGTCGAGGTGATGCGCGCAATCCGGCGCAGAGCCGAAATGCCGGCGTCGACAAAGTCAGACCTGTGGACCAGGTCTTCAGGCGGGTACCCGTTGATCGCAAGCTCGGGAAGCAGTAGAACGTCGGCTTCCTCGCCCGTGGCGCGCATGATCGCATCGACAATTCGCCCTTCGTTGCCGGCAATATCGCCGACGACGAGGTTGAGTTGGGCGCCCGCAATCCGGAACGGCATAGCCGCACGTTATCCAACCTCTTAGCCTGTCGGTGTGAACAACAGTGATGCGGAGCTCGGGAGCAACGGCCCGGACGATCGCGCCGATCTTGTCTCCCGGGCAGTCGCCATACTCGGGCCATCAGGCGGCGAGGCGCTTCGCCGCCTTGAACCCGTGCTCGCCGCTGTCGAGCCTGCCACCGTCACCGTCGAGACATTGCGCAGGTTGTGCGCCATTGCCTCAGTCAGCCGGGCGATACCGGCAACCCTGGCAAATCATCCCAGCCTGATCAACATGAATCGAGGCGAGGTGCACTCGCTCGCGCTCCTCCAGAGGCAGGCCCTTCTTCACATCGCCGGTGACGAGATCTCTGGAACGAGCGATCTCACACAGTCGATGCTCCGATACTCCACGTTCTTCGACGACCTCATGGAAACGGCGCTCGGATCAGCGCGGGACAGGGTCTCCACCCAGCATCCGGCCGCAGCGGAGATCGACTTCGCTGTGATCGCGATGGGGAAATGGGGCGCCCAGGAGCTGAACTACTACTCCGACATCGACCTGCTGTTTGTCCACGGTGAGTACAGCAATGACCCGGAAGCAGGGAGGAGGGCTGCGCTGGCTCTCTCCAGCAGGCTGATGTCATCTCTGTCCGAATCCAGTTTCGACGGGCCCGGCCTCATCGTCGACGCCGATCTCAGACCAGAAGGGACTATGGGCCCGCTCACGAGGAGGATTGAGGCCTACGAGCGGTATTACGAGCAATGGGCTGAGCCGTGGGAGCTACAAGCCCTGATCAAGGCTCGCGCCGCCGCCGGCAGTCCGGGGCTGGGGCAACAGTTCGCGGGCATGGCGTCGAGATTCGTCTGGGAGGAGGGCCTTGACGTCGATGCCCTGCGCGGGTTGAGGCGAATCAAGGCCATGACCGAAGACCGGGCGAACCCAGAAGACATCAAAAGGGCGCCCGGGGGGATCAGGGACATCGAGTTCACCGTTCAGATGCTTCAACTCGTCCACGGGCGGCATGACCCAACGTTGCGCGAAAGGTCCACGCTCGGCGCTCTGCAGGCCCTAGAAGCCGGCGAGTTCATTACCAGCGGAGAACGGGCCGAACTGGAAGCGGGATATCGCTTCTTGCGGCGGCTCGAACACCAGATCCAGCTGTGGGACCTCCGTCAGACCCACCGCTTCCCCGATGACAGCGAGGATCGGGCACGGCTGGCGTCGAATCTGGGCATGGCGGACGCCGATGCCCTGACCGAGCAGCTCAGGACCGTCAGAAGCCAGGCCCGGACTCTTCACGAGCGAATTTACTTCAGACCCGTGCTCGAATCTCTGGTCGGCTCCCCCAGCGCACGCCTGGGGCCGGAGCGTGCCGGCGAGCGTCTCGTGGCTCTCGGTTTCGGCAACGCCCGGATGTCAGGGAGGGCCTTGGAAGAACTGACCCGGGGTTTGAGCAGAAGGTCGACAGCGATGCAGCAGATGATGCCCCTCATGCTCGACTGGCTGTCACTGGCTCCCGACCCCGATCTCGGCCTCAGCCAGCTACGACTCCTGCTGGCACACACCCCGGATCACTCGTCGTTGGTCGCCCGACTGCTCAACAGCCCGACGACCGGAGAGCGGCTCGCCATGCTCCTGGGGACGGGCCAACTGCTCGGCGAGCTTATCGACAGAATCCCCGAGGCAATTCCCCGTTTGGAAAGCGACGAGGCCCTTGACAGCATCAGAGACAGGGACGAATCCGTTCAGCGTCTGCTCGGGCTCCTCGAAGCGCGCCCCGGTCTGGAAGATCGGATCGGGACCATCCGCAGATTCGCCAGACGCCGCCGCCTCAGGATCGCCGCCCGGGACATCCTCCGCGACCATCCCGTCACCGGCACGATCGAAGCGCTGTCGGCGACAGCCGATGCTGCGATGATCGGAGCCTTTGAGGTTGCTGCGCCTGCGCAACGGTTCGCCGTCATCGCCATGGGGCGTTGGGGTGGCGGAGAGCTGTCTTACGGATCCGACCTCGATCTGATGTATGTCTATGAGGGGATGGAGCGGGAGGATGCGCTTGCCATCCCGGGCATACTCCGCCAGATCCTCTCCGAGCCCGGCAAACACGGAGAGGGCTACCAACTGGACGCCGACCTCCGCCCTGAGGGGAAGAACGGTCCGATAGCCAGGTCGGTGGAGAGCATCGGGAGGTACTACATCGAATGGGCGGAGCCCTGGGAGTTGCTGGCACTCACCAGAGCCCGACCGGTGGCTGGGCACCGTGAGGTGATCGGCTCTTTCCAAGATACGATCAGTCCGATTCTGTGGCAGCACGACATCAAACCTGGAATGATCCAGTCGATTCGCAAAATCAAGGCGCGGGTCGAGGCCGAGCGAATCGACCCCGACGAGGATCCCGACTTCCACATCAAGCTCGGCCCGGGTTCGCTCAGCGATATCGAGTTCCTGACGCAGTTGCTCCAGCTCAAACATGGTGCAGACAACCCGCATCTCCAGACCACCGTGACATCGAAGGCCCTCAGCGCCCTCCTCGAGATGGGGGTCCTCGCTCAGAGTGACTACAACGCTCTGACCACCTCTTACGAATTCTGCACCGGAGTTCGGCTCAGACTCCACTTACAGCGCGGTCGCCTGGCAAACTCCCTGCCGGCAGACCCCGATCAGCTCTCCAAGCTCGCCTCGTCACTCGGCTACGACCGGACAGTCGAGCTCCGAGAGCGATTCCAGCAGGTGACCAGAAGAGCCCGTCGGGTCTTCGAGCGACTCTTCTATTAATAGGCATTATTAATAGGCCACTCTCTGGCGATTAGGCTCCTCTGAATGCATATCCCCGAGGAAGTCGGAGACCTGATTGAGCGCGTCCTCCCCGACGCCCTCGAGTTGCGACGGAAGCTCCACGAGAACCCAGAGCCTTCTTATCACGAGTATGAGACGACGCGCATCATCAAGGATGCTCTCGTCGGCCGCGGCCTCACTCCCGTAGATCGCACTCCGCGGACCGGACTCTGGGTGGACAGCGGAAAGAATCCTGTTTGTGCCTTCCGCGCCGACATCGATGCCCTTCCGATCGATGAGCCGGCGGGAAACATCCCGGAGTCGCAGAACCCGGGTTGGATGCACGCATGCGGCCACGATGCTCATTCGGCTATCGCTTTCGGTCTCGCCGTCGTCTTCAGCCAGATGGAGAAAAGTCCCGCCGTGCGATTCCTGTTCCAACCTGCTGAAGAAGGATTTCCTGGGGGGGCTGTCGAGATGGTCGCTGAGGGCCTGATCGACGGTCTTTCCTCGATTCTCGCTTTCCACGTCGATCCGGCCCTCGAGACCGGGAAGTTCGGTATTCGAACTGGCCCTATCACCGCCAGTGCCGACAAATTCACCATCTCCCTGACCGGACCGGGTGGTCACACCGCACGGCCACACCGGACAGTGGACCTGGTAGCCGCAGCCGCCCGGATCGTGATCGACCTTCCCGCTGTTCTACGTGCCTCGGTTGACGCCCGCCAGGCTCTCACCCTCGTTTTCGGCTCGATTCATGGTGGAGCCACCGAGAACGTAATCCCAACCAGGGTGGAGCTGAAGGGAACGGTCCGCACACTCGACCGCGGGCTCTGGGACCAGCTTCCCGGGCTGATGGAGAAAATCCTGTCCAATCTGGCGGGGGTGACCGAAGCCAGCTATGAGTTGACATATCAGCGTGCGATTTCCCCGGTGGTGAACGACGCCAGGGTCATCGCCAGCGTCGCCGACGGAATCAGCTCGTTCTACGATGACGCCATCGTTCACACTCCCACCAGTATGGGCGGAGAAGACTTCGCCAATTACCTCGACGTAATCCCCGGCGCCCTCGTCCGCCTGGGCTCCGCCAGGGGCCATGGCGATCTCCACTCGTCGGCCTTCCACCTGGACGAGGCGGCAATCGGCCACGGCATCAGGGCTGGGGTGGCTGCATTATTGAACCTCGTTGCTCGCTGAGCGCGACTGGCTTATGCGCATAGCTATCCCAAAGGAATCCGCCGGGGAGGCACGCGTTGCCATCACCCCTCCGGTTGTTGTTCGATTGATCGAGCAGCGGCACGAAGTCGCGGTCGAATCGGGGGCAGGTGCCGCGGCCGGGTTCGACGACGAGCAGTTCCGCTCCGCCGGGGCTTATGTGAGCAGCGACCCGGTCACTGGCGCCGACGTCGTTCTGATCGTGGGCCCGCCAACCAGCGGGATGATCGAAAGGATGCCCCGGGGTGCAGTATTGATCGGATTTCTGGATCCGTTCGCCACGGCCCCGACGATCAATGCAATGGTCGAACAACAGATCAGCTCCTTCGCGATGGAGGCGATCCCCCGGACAACCCTCGCCCAGACAATGGACGCCCTGTCCTCGCAGGCCACCGCGGCGGGGTACCAGGCCGTTTTGATCGCTGCTACAACAAGTCCACGGCTCTTTCCGATGCTGGTCACCGCGGCCGGGACGATCCCCCCGGTGAAACTCCTCGTCCTGGGCGCCGGGGTCGCAGGGCTGCAGGCGATCGCAACGGCCAAGCGTCTGGGCGCTGTGGTATCTGCATACGACATCAGACCCGAGGTCCGCCAGCAGATCGAGAGCCTTGGGGCCAAGTTTGTCGCCGCTCCCGTCGACGAATCGGCTGCAGCCGCCACCGGGTATGCCAAGGAAGTGGCGGACGAGACCCAGCGCCGCCAGCAGGACGCCCTGAGCCCATATGTGGCGGACTCGGATGTCGTGATCACGACAGCCCAGATTCCTGGATCGCCTGCTCCGCTGCTGGTGTCGACGGAGATGGTGGAACGAATGCGACCCGGTTCGGTCATCGTCGATGTGGCGGCACCTACTGGCGGAAACTGTGAACCGACGCGGCCCGGCGAGACGATCGTCCTCAATGGCGTCACGATCGTCGGGCAGGTAGACCTGGCCAGTCAGGTCGCGATGGATGCCAGCCATATGTATGCCCGCAACGTTGCTTCCCTCCTGGCTCGGATGACAGACGAGCATGGAGCGCTCACTCTCGACTTCGATGACGAGATCATCTCAGAGGCGTGCATCACCCACCAAGGGAAGGTGAACCACCCCGTGGTACGGCGGCGGCTGACCCAGGAAGATGTCCAATGAGCGTGCTCGTCATCGGTATCACAGTCTTCGTACTAGCTGCCTTTGTCGGCTTCGAGGTGATCAGCAAGGTTCCCCCCACGCTGCACACGCCACTGATGTCGGGAGCCAATGCAATATCCGGGATCACAATCATCGCCGCGATAACGGCAGCCGGCCTCGGCAGCACCGCATTGATCGAGATCCTCGGGTTCCTCGCGGTGGTGACAGCGACCGTCAACGTCGTTGGAGGCTTTTTGGTCACTGACCGAATGTTGCAGATGTTCCGCCGTCCCGGCGGACGCCGGGATGAGCAGAAATGATCGAACTCCTCTACCTTGCTGCCGCCGTGTCCTTCATCGTCGGTCTGAAGCGTCTCGGAGGGCCGCGGACTGCTCGTTCGGGCAATCGAATTGCTGCCGTCGGAATGCTGGTGGCTCTGGTCGTCGCGCTGGTAGACGCAGACATCGTCAACTGGGAAACCGTTGCTGCCGGTCTCGTCGTTGGAACGGTCCTCGGGGTCTGGGGCGCCGTGCGGGTGCAGATGACCGCCATGCCGCAAATGGTTGCAGTCTTCAACGGTCTCGGCGGCATCGCTTCCGCGCTGGTGGCGGCGGCCGCGGTATTGGAGGCGGACCTCTCGTTCCTACCGGCGGAGACCACGCTCACCATCCTCATCTCGACATTGATCGGGGCCCTGACCTTCACCGGTAGCTTTGTCGCGTACGCCAAGCTCCAAGGACTGCTCAGCGGAAATCCGATCGTCTTCCCCGGCCAACAGGTCGTCAACGCATTCCTGGTAGTCGTGGCCGTGGGAGCCGGTGTCTGGATGATCGCCGGCGACAACCAGGACGCCTACTGGGTTCTTGGTGCAGTTGCCCTTGTGATCGGGATCATGGCGGTGATACCTATCGGTGGAGCGGACATGCCAGTGGTCATCTCACTGCTCAACTCCTTTTCCGGGTTGGCTGCGGCATCCGCCGGGTTCGTGTTCGCGAACAATGCACTGATCATTGGGGGCGCACTGGTGGGAGCGGCCGGATTGATCCTTACGATCCTGATGACCAAAGCGATGAACCGCTCCCTGGCCAACGTGCTCTTCGCCGGATTCGGAAGCGGTGACGGCTTCGCCGGTGCAGGCGAGATGAGCACGAAGCCGGTGAAGCGGGCCACGGCAGAAGACGCGGCAATCGCCCTCGGTTATGCAGATTCGGTGATGGTTGTACCCGGCTACGGCCTTGCTGTCGCACAAGCCCAGCACGCCACTCGAAAGCTGGCTGCCGCCCTGGAGGAGCGCGGGATCACAGTCCACTATGCCATCCATCCTGTGGCGGGGCGGATGCCGGGCCACATGAACGTCTTGCTGGCGGAGGCCGACGTCCCGTACGAGCAATTGCTCGATCTGGAGCAAGCGGACCCGCAACTACCCCAGACGGATGTCGTCCTCATCCTCGGCGCCAACGACGTCGTCAACCCCTCGGCCCGAGACGACTCGAACTCCCCGATCTACGGGATGCCGATTTTCAACGTCGACCGGGCGGGAACGGTGATAGTGGTGAAACGGAGTCTGTCCCCCGGCTTCGCCGGCATCGACAACCCGCTCTTCTACAACGACAACACCCTCATGTTCTTTGCCGACGCCAAAGACGCTCTGGAGCAGACCCTGAACGCCCTGGGCGACGTCTAGAAAATAAGAACAGGCCCCGAAGGGCCTGTTCTTTGCTCGAGGAGTGAACGTCTCAGGAAGCCTTGGCAGCCTTCGTTGAGGTCGACTTGGCCGCTGGCTTCTTGGCCGCTGGCTTCTTCGCCGTGCTGGCCTTGGCCGCTGGCTTCTTGACAGCGGTCTTTGCCGCCGGCTTGGTTGCCGTTGACCTCTTGGCCACTGACGTGCTGGCTGCACTGGTCTTAGCGGCAGGCGTGGTGGTCTCGGTCACTTCGACCTTGGTCACCGTCTTCTCGGGGCGGAACGAGGAGCGCCATGTGTCGAGCATGTCCTCGAGCTGTGTGCGCAACTTGCCCACCTGTTCCTTGGCCTGGTCGAGATCGACACGAGAAGCGAGTTCTTCGATCTTCTCGTTGTCGGCCACACGGGAGACGAGCTTCTCGCCCTCCTTGGCCCACTCATCGACTGTCTTGCTGGCTTTCTTGGTGTAGTCGCCAGCCTCTACGTTGATCTTGTTTCTGAGGCTTCCGACAGTGCCGGACACCTTGCGTGCAGCCACGACGGGGGCGCCGACAGCCGCGTACAGGACGTTTTTCGTCTGCATATTTTTCTCCTATTGCTCTTCAGCTGCCAGACCGTTCGCCCGGCTCAGAGTCCGGTACAGGTCGAGCAGCACTTTCTTTTGGTCAGGGGTAAGAGTCGTGTCGGCGTCGATTGCATCGAGCACTGACGGCGACTCAAACTCCTCGTCGAACAACCCGGCTTTTGAGTACATCGAGTTGGCCGAAATCTCAAGGGCTCGCGACAGCCGCTTCAAGATCTCTGCAGAGGGTTTCCGGATCCCGCGCTCAATTTGACTGAGGTAGGGATTGGAAATGCCTGCTGAGTCAGCGAGACGACGGAGAGACAGATTTGCTCTCTCCCGTTGCTGTCGGATGAATTCTCCGAGATCGCTGTGCTTGCTATCGCTCACAATTAGAGATTATATAGCAAGCTGCTAACTAAAGCAAGCAGAACGCTAACTGGCTGGCAGCATTGTTCGTCTCCTAGAGGACCGCCGTCCCGATCCTGTCCCCGATATACCAGGCGAGAACACCGCCGACGCCAGCGATAACAAGGTTCTCTAACCCAGATCTGATCGGTCCCGCATCGACGACGCGTGCCTTGACCACGCCGACAAGGAACAGGCTGAGAAGGCTCAGGACCGATGCAATCGCCAAACCGACGGTAGGGCGGAGGCCAAAGGCGAACGGGACGACCGACGGGATTGAACCGGCGAGGAAGAGAACCCCGGAGATGGCCATAGCCATGTACGGTGATCGCTTCTCCGAATCGACCACACCGAACTCCAGCGACTTCATCGCATTGAGAATCGCTTCGTCCGACCGGTCAAATGCATCCACAACGGTGTCGACATCGTCGGCCAGGAGGCCCATGTCGGTAAACATCTCACGCAACTGCTCGAGCTCTGCTCCCCGGAAATCCTTGATATGGGTTCGCTCGAGCACCAGCTCTGCCTCGAGCACCTGGTCCTGGGACTTCGTCGCCAGATATTCGCCAGCTGCCATTGAGACAGCGCCGGCCACGGCGCCCGCAATCGCGGTGAGTAGGACCTGGCTCGAATTGAGCCCGCCGCCGACCACGCCAGCGACGAGAAGGAACATGGACACGAGGCCGTCGTTGACCCCAAGGATGATGTCGCGCCAGTACTGGCGGCTCTCGCCGATGTGGGGCGTGTAACCCTCGAGATCCTGCGCAGCTCCACTACCCATCAGGCATGGATGGTAACCCCCGTTCGCAGGCTGTGAAATTCCCCGGGGTCTACTTGTCGATCGATGGCTCGACCGATCCGGCCGCCTCGATCCAGCCGGTGACCATCGCCTCGGTGGGAAGCCTCCGCACAACTTTTTTGGAGCCGTTCATCGAAATGATCTTGGCGACCAGCGCCGTGGGGTTGCGACGACGGAGGTCCCTGATCGTCTCAACTCCCGCCGCCACCAGCAGCTCGGCATATTCACCGCCCACACCCTTGACCCGGAGCAGGTCCGCATGGTGGACCCACGACTTGAGGTCTCGCGGAGGGATGCCGGTTTTCCTGGAAAGTGTGGTGCGGCCGGCGCGGCTCGATGCCTCCTCGATGAGTGCCTTGCTCGTCCTGACCCCTGCTTTGCGCAAACGGGTTGCCTGCCTCACACCCAATCCGGCCACTTCGTCGATCCTCGCCATCACCCAAGACTCCGAAACACCGTCAT
>DATKCM010000096.1:0-20454 GCA_035513195.1 Acidimicrobiia bacterium
AACCGACCCCGACAACCTGATCGCACTCTGCTGGTTCCACCACCACATCGCCGTCCACGAAAAAGGCTTCCAAATCTACCAACACCCCGAACACGGACGAATCCGGTTACGAAGGCCGCGTGAGGATCATTCCGAAACGAGGTTTCAAGCCCCCCGTACCGCCGGTCAGAATCGGCGGTACTCCCCCCGATCGGCTCCGCCTCCGGCGGAAGAGACCGGGCCCAAACCCGAGGGGTGAGTACCCCCGACCACCCCGCCACCACCCTCGCCAGCCTCCCGAAAACCAACACACACCAGAAGACGGGCAACCGTCCCTACAAACGCGTGCGGACTACTTATCCGTCTTCGAGGAAGCCTTCCAGCTTCTGCGACTTGTCCGGGTGGCGGAGTTTGGCGAGGGCTTTGGTCTCGAGCTGGCGGATTCGCTCCCGGGTCACCTTGAAGTGGGCGCCCACCTCTTCCAGGGTGCGCATTCGGCCGTCAGCCAATCCGAAACGCATCACCAGGATCTGCCGCTCCCTCTCGTTCAGCCCCTCCAGAGCCAGCGCAAGCTGGTCCTGCAATGAGGCGAAGGCGGCACTCTCGGCGGGCTGCTCCGAGCCGAGGTCTTCGACCAGGTCGGCCAACGTCCCGTCAGAGTCTTCACCGACCGGCGTTTCCAGAGACACCGTGTCCTGGGCGATCCGTTGCAGCTCGACCACCCGTTGCACATCGAGGTCGAGCTCAATGGCGAGTTCGTCGTCGGTTGGATCGCGGCTCAGCTGCTGGGTCAGTTCCCGTTTTGCCCTGGTCAGCTTGTTGACCGAATCCAGGATGTGGATCGGCATCCGGATGGTCCGGCCCTGGTCGGCGATCGCTCTCGAGATCGCCTGGCGGATCCACCACGTTGCATACGTCGAGAATTTGAATCCACGGCGGTAGTCGAAGCGCTCCACTGCCCGCATCAGGCCGACGTTGCCCTCCTGGATCAGGTCGAGCAGGGCCATCCCCCGGCCCGCGTACCTTCGTGAAATCGCCACCACCAGACGGAGGTTCGACTGCACCAGCGAAGCATGCGCCTCCTCCCCTCTCCGGCGCTCCGTCTTCAACAGCCCCACATCCTCCTCGGACAAGCCTTCTTCGCTTTCGATTCGGGACAGGGCACGGCGGCCGGCTTCGACCTGCATCGACAGCTCAACCTCCTGTTGTGCGGTCAGCAGCGGGTAGCGCCCGATCTCGTTGAGGTAGAGGCGAACCGGGTCGGATACCGAGATCGAGCCGACCTCGGCGAACTCCTCGACAACCCCCGGCCCTTCCTCGGTGAGTTTGACCCTGGCCTCCCGGAGGGCTTCCGCCGCCCTCTCAAAAGCCTCTCCCGACGCTTCGGCGTCCTCCAAATCCTGTTGGACCTCGGCCATGGTGAGGAAGCCGCGCTGGCGGCCCCGCTTGATCAGATCTGCAATTACCGCTCTGAGTTCATCACTCATTGGCCCTGGACTGCTCTCTTCTGTTGCTGTAAAGCTATCAACCGTCGCAGCGCATCGGAATGGGTGTCCGTTCCCTGCTCCAGGTCGTCGATCTCCTCTTCGAGACGATCGATCTCGGTATCGAGTCTGCGGTTCCTCATCATCAACAGCATGTCCTTGCCATCAGGCAACGGCCGGGGGTCCATCGCCAGACGACGCAGCAAGTCGGCCACATCGGAGTCGCCCACCGCCGAAAGATCGATCGGGCGTCCCGCCTCCCCTTTGCCCACTTGGCCGGCAATCGCGAGAAAAGCCGCTTTCAGCCTCTCATCCGTGAAGTCCTGTGCGTTCAGGTCCTGGAGGCCCGCCGGGTCGGACAGGACAACCCGGAGCAGTTCGGCTTCGCGTCTGTCGATGGTCCGCGTGGTCGGTGCCTCCTCCCCCGGCCGCTGGCCCCGCGACGGGCGCATCGCCTTCTCCACCGCCTCGAGGTCGACGCCTATCTCCCTGGCTACGAAACGGGAGTACTCACCGCGGGCGATGTCATCCTTGACCCTGCGCAGCTGGTCGGCGGCCGCATGGAGTGCCCGCGCCCTCCCTTCCGGGCCGTCGAGGTCATGGGCCGCCACCTCGTGTCTGATCCTGAACTCGAGCAGGGGCCTCGCTTCGGAGACGGCTTTGGCCAACTCGTCTCCTCTGCCCTCCTGGACCAGATCGGCCGGGTCGAGCCCGTCGGGCATCAGGGCGACCCGCAGGTCGAGGTCGAGCCGGAAAGGAGACTCGAGATCATCGCTGCGCAGTGCAGCCTTGGAGCCCGCCATATCAGAGTCGAAGGCGAGCACGACCTTCTCGGTGAAACGGCGCAACAAGTCAAAGTGGTCATCACCGAGAGCGGTGCCACAAGTGGCCACTGCGGTCTCGATTCCGGCGAGGTGCATGGCGATGACATCGGTATACCCCTCGACGATCACCGCCTCGCCCTCGGTCCCCATCGCCGCCCTCGCCCGGTCGAGACCGTAGAGCAGCCGGGACTTCTGATAGACCACCGAATCGGGTGAGTTGACGTATTTGGCGTCGGGGTTGTTGGTGGCTTCCTTGGGCACCTCTTCGATCCTCCGTCCGCCGAAGCCGACCGGGTCTCCCCGGAGATCGTAGATGGGGAACATCAACCGTCCCCGGAAGAAGTCGTAGAGACCGTGACGGCCTTTGCGGCTGAGACCGGCATCGGTCAGAGAGCGCTCTTCGATCCCCCCGGCCCGCAGTTCCTTGGTGAGTGTGTCCCAGTCGATCCCGGCGAAACCCATCTTCCAGCGATCGATGACGTCGACGTCGTAACCCCTGGCCCGGAGGTACGCCCGTGCCGGTCCTGCGTCAGGCGCCGACTTGAGACGGGTGTGATAGACCTCGATTGCCTTGCGGATGGCATCGATTGCCCCTCCCCTGCGTCCACGGCGCTGGGCAGCTCCCGGGTCCTCGGTGAGGGTCACCCCGGCCTTGCGTGCGAGCACCTCCAACGACTCACGAAAGTTCAAGCCCTGGGTTTCCTGGACGAAGCTGAAGAGATCTCCGCCTTTGCCGCAGCCAAAGCAGTGATACAAGCCCCGTGCCCTGTCGATCGACATCGACGGGGTCTTCTCCTCGTGAAAAGGGCAGACAGCCATGAACGTCCGACCGGAACGTTTCACCTTCGTGACCTCGGAAATGAGGTCGACAAGATCGATCGACTCCCTGATCCGGTCTATGTCGGCGCGTTCTGCCATGAGAACCAGATCATACGGACGGTCAGGAGCTTGTCGCCAAGAACTCCAGTTGCAGGGTCACCTCGTCGGTCACGTCGGCCACGGAAGGGACGTTTGGTATGCCTATGCCGAAATCGCTGCGGAGGACTTCGGCTGTCGCGGTTCCTTCGACGGTCGTTTCATCAACGAGCGCCGCGGTCATGTCAAATTCGACCGGGTTGGTCTGGTCGCGAATGGTCAGGTCGCCGAGCAGGGTGAAGGTCAATGTGTCTCCGATATCCGCCGACCCGTCGAGGCCGACTGCTTCTCTCACCACGAAGTTGATGAACTCGAAGTCGTCGGAGGCCGAGTTGAGGATGATCGGTCCGCGGATGGCCCGGTCGCGGTTGCTCGATCCGGTGGCGAAGGTCCGAGCGTTGACAACAATATCGGAGAACTGCGTCAGGCTGAGGTCGTCGAGGTTGAGGATGAACTGGCCGGCGACCTCCGAAGTTGCCCCAACCACGGTCTGGGGTTCGCCACGAAGCACCTCGTCGAGGGTGAATGTCGCTTCGGATTCCTCGGATTGGATCACAAAGGCGATATCCGCTGACTCTCCCTCCGAAGAGGAGGTGGTCACCTCGCCCGACCGCCCGATGGTGGTTGTCTGTCCGGCGACAGCCGGGGTAGTGAGTTCGGTGCTCGGCTCTCCGGAACCGCCGCTGAACCAAAACCAGGCGTAAGCAGATCCACCCAGCGCAAGGACGAAAAGTCCCGTCCAGACCCATAGCGAACGTCTCATGTCGAAATCACGATCGTGGATTTTTCCCGGTGATTGTCAGAATACGGTTAACAATCAGGACAGTTTCGCCATCAGGTAATCCTCGACACCATCCATCGAGATCCGGTCCTGAGCCATCGTGTCACGATCCCGGACCGTGACCGCGCCGTCTTCGAGGCTGTCGAAATCGACAGTGACGCAGTACGGAGTACCGATCTCATCCTGGCGGCGATAACGGCGACCGATCGACTGGGTGATGTCGAGCTCTGACATCCAATGGTTTCTGAGCCCGGCAATGATCTTCTCGGCAGGTTCGATCAGCTCCGGTTTCTTGGAAAGGGGAAGCACCGCCACCTTGTACGGGGCGAGACGGTGGTGCAGCTTCAACACCGTTCTCTTCTCCCCTGCCACCTCTTCCTCGTTGTAGGCGTCGATGAGGAAGGCAAATGTGGTCCGGGTGGCACCAGCAGCGGGCTCGACTACGTGCGGGAAGAACCGTTCGTTGGTCTCCTGGTCGAAATACTGCAGGTCCTGGCCGGAGTACTCGGCGTGCTGCTTGAGGTCGAAGTCGGCGCGGTTGGCGATTCCCTCGAGCTCGTCCCAACCCCAGGGGAACAAGTACTCGATATCGACTGTCTCCGAGGAATAGTGGCTCAGCTCGTCGGGCTCGTGGGGGCGGATCCGGAGGTGCTCCGGATTCATCCCGAGGTCGAGGTACCACTGGAAACGCTGGTCCTGCCAGTACTGGTACCACTCCGGGCTCTCCTCGGGCCGGCAGAAGTACTCCATCTCCATCTGCTCGAACTCGCGGGTCCGGAAGACGACCTGGCCAGGTGTGATCTCGTTGCGGAAGCTTTTCCCTACCTGGGCGATCCCGAACGGGAGCTTGAGGCGATTGGTCCTCCGCACATTCTCGAAGTTGGTGAAGATCCCCTGCGCCGTCTCCGGCCGCAGGTAGACGAGGTTGTCCTCGCTATCGATCGGCCCCATGTGGGTGCGAAACATGAGGTTGAAGTTGCGGGGGTCGGTGAAGGTGCCGGTCTTGCCACAACTGGGGCACTTGTCCGGATCGTCGAGTTTGTCCTGACGGAAACGGCTATTGCAGTTGGAACACTCGACCAGAGGGTCAGTGAACACTTCCTCGTGCCCCGACGCCTGCCACACCCGGCGCGCCTGGAGAATCGCCGAGTCGATCCCGACAATGTCGGACCGCTGTTGGACCATCGACCGCCACCATTGCTCTTTGACGTTCTTGAGCAGCTCGACTCCGAGCGGTCCGTAGTCATACGACGAGCGGAGCCCGCCGTAGATTTCGCTGGCCTGGAATACGAACCCTCGCTGTTTGGCGAGGTTGGAGATGGTTTCGAGTGTTACTTCAGTCATGTGTGTTCGGGGAACGGTGGCTTAGTTCAGTGTCTTAGTCAACCTGAATACGGTCTTCAGCCCCGCCGAAGCGTCGCTCCCGGGCCTGGTATTCGACGACAGCGTCGACCAGGGCATGACGGTCGAAGTCCGGCCAGAGGATGCCGGGAAAATAGAACTCAGCATATGCCGACTGCCAGAGAAGGAAGTTGGACAGCCGGTGCTCGCCCGAGGATCTGATGACGAGGTCGACCGGAGGCATGTCCGGGATGTAGAGGTGGTCGGCGATTGTCTCCTCGGTGATGGCCTCGGGATCGATCTCGCCCTGTTTCGCCTTGCGCGCCACCTCCCTGGCGGCTTCAGCTATTTCACGCTGGCTTCCATAGTTGAATGCGAAAACCAGATTCAACACGCGGTTGCCTGCCGTCAGCTCTTCGGCCTCTGCCATGTGCTTCCGGTTCCGATCCGGGATCCGGGGGTCGTCCATGTCACCGGCGAACAGCATCCGTACCCCCTGTTTGTGAAGGTCGTCGCGTCTCCTGGTGAGGAGATCCTCGTTGAACCACATGAGGAATTCGACCTCCTCATCGGCCCGGTTCCAGTTCTCTGTTGAGAACGTGAAAGCCGTCAACCATCCCACCCCCATCGCCAGAGCGCCTTCGACCGTGTCGAATAGAGCCTCCTCACCAGCAAGATGCCCGGCGGTGCGGGGAAGCCCTCGTTGGTTTGCCCAACGCCCGTTGCCGTCGAGGATCAACCCGATGTGGCGCGGCACCAGGTCGAGGTCGACGCGGCTGAGGTCCAGGGTCATTCCAGCACCGACAGCGAGAACAGTTTCCTGTCCAGGTGGTATTCGAGGAACCGCCGGGCGATCCCCATCGCCTCGCCGCTGAGAGCAGTGTCGGTAACGGGAAGGCTCATCAACTCGGCGCGGGCGAGGCCATCGAGATAGACGGTGATCCCCTTGCGCAGCTTGACCCCGCCGTCGGCCTGACACGTCGAACAGTGCACACCCCCACCGGAGAAGGAGAACCTGTCCAGACCCTCCCGGCGCCCGCACGATGCGCATTCGACGAGAGCCACGGCGACACCCACCACGTCGGCGAGTTTGAGTAGGAAAGCAGTAACCAGATCAGGTGAATAGAGACCGGAGTCCAATGCCTTCAGGCCGCGCTGGAGAAGCAAGAAGAGGCGGACCGAGGATTCCTCCTCCTGGGCGACCGCGTCGACGGCTTCGACCATCATCCCCGCGGCGACTACCGAATCGAGGTCGCCCCTCAGCTTCTTGAATGGTTCGACGGTCGCCACCTGGGTGATGGTGTCGAGGTTCCGTCCCTCGTAGAGGACAAGGTCGACGTGGGTGAATGGTTCGAGGCGGCCCCCGAAGCGGCTCTTCGTCTTACGGACACCTTTGGCCACGGTCCGTATCTTCCCGTTGTTGGGGCTGATCAACACCACCACCCGATCGGCGTCGCCGAATGGATAGGAGCGGAGGACTATTGCCTGGTCGTGCCTGATTGCCACATCCCAAGCGTATTGGCTTTGGCCCCGTGCGTGAGGCATATACGGAGCCCGGAAACTGGCTTAGGATTCAGGTATGGCCGACTTGCTAACAGACGAACAGATTTCCGGCTTTCTCGAGAAGCACAAGCGCTGGGAGCGGGATGGCAACTCGATCATCGCGACCTTCGAATTCGAGGACTTCAACGAATCGTTGGGGTTCGTGACCCGGGTCGGGCTCAAGGCGGAGCGGATGTTCCACCACCCCGACATCGAGATCAGCTGGAACAAGGTCAAGCTCACTCTGTCCACCCACTCCGAAGGCGGGCTCACCGACAAGGACATCGAGCTGGCCACCTTCTGCGACGACGTCGGTTAGGAGACCTAGGAGCCGAAGCCGAAACGGTCGAGGATCTGGCCCCGAATCTGCCAGTCCTTTTCGACGACTACGTGGAGGCTGAGGTTCACCTTGGTCCCGAACAAGACCTCCAGCTCCTCCCGTGCCTCGGTGCCGGCGATCTTCAACAGCTCGCCGCCTTTGCCGATGACGATTCCCTTCTGACTCTTTCGCTCGACGATCACGTCGGCGGTGATGTCGAGGAGGCCGTTGTCCCTCTGCTCCATGTCCTCAATGCGGACCAACAACGAGTGGGGCAGCTCATCGCGGAGACGCTCGAGAAACTTCTCCCGGACGATCTCGGAGACCACAAGCGACTCCGGCTGGTCGGTGGTCATCCCCTCGGGGTAATAGCGGGGTCCGTCGGGGAGGCGTACAACGATCTCTTCGATCAAAGCTTCGAGCCCTGTCCCTTCCTTCGCAGAGATCGGGACATACGCGGCAAAATCCCACTCCCCCGCCCGAATCAGCTGCTCGGCGATCTCGGTCCTCGATCCTTTGTCGGCCTTGTTCACCACGAGGACAACAGTGGACGAGGCCTCGACGAGACGTTCGGCAATCCTCCGGTCACCGGGCCCGATGGGCGCCGCTGCATCGATCAGAAAGAGAACGACATCGGCGTCGGCGAGTGTTCCGTAGACCATCGAGTTGAGCCGCGAGCCAAGCTCAGTCCGTGGCTTGTGGAGCCCCGGCGTGTCGACAAGCACAATCTGATACTCGGGGTTCTCGCTATTCGGGCCGGTGACCACGCCGCGGATGGTGTTTCTCGTCGTCTGGGGTCGGGACGATGTGATTGTCACCTTGGAGCCGACCAGGGCATTGACCAGAGTTGATTTGCCAACATTGGGTCGGCCGACGACCGCCACAAATCCGGACTTCATGCAGGATCCAGCTGAGGGTCCTTGACCACGGTCAGCTCGGCGATCCTCCGGCCCTGCATCCTCACCACCGTGAACACACAATCGCCGACGCGGAAAGACTCGCCCTCTTCGGGGACACGCTCGGCAACGGCGAGCACGAGACCGCCGACCGTATCCGACTCCTCCTCGGGGAGTTCTACGCCGAGCTCGGCGGCGAGGTCTTCGACGGGAAGCCTGGCGTCAACGGTCCACCGGCCATTACCAGACGGAACCAGGAGTAACTCGTCTTCATCGGTTTCGTCGATGATCTCACCCACGAGCTCCTCGAGAAGATCCTCGATCGTGATCAGCCCGGTGATGTCGCCATATTCGTCCACGACAATCATCTGGTGGACCTTCCCCACCTGCATCTCGGCCAGCAGTGTCGCCGCCAGCTTTGTCTCCGGCACGAAATCGACCGGCCGCATGACCTCGGCGACAGAGTTGGGACGCTTGTTGTCGACGAACATCGGGAGGAGATCCTTGACGATTACCAGGCCGACGATGTCGGAATCCGCTGTGACCGGAATGCGTGAGAAGCCTTCCTCGGTAGCCAGGGCGACAAGTTCTTCGATGCTGCCTGTAACCGGCACCGTGACCATGTCGGGCCGGGGAGTCATGACCTCCCGGACCAGGGTCTCGGAGAACTGGAGAACCGACACGATCAGCTCGCGTTCCTGCTCGACGGAATTCTCTTCCTCGTCGTGGTCCACCTCGAAGTCGGTGCTCTCCTCCGACTCGAAGATGAGATCATTTGCCCACCCGCCGAGACGTATCGCCACTCTCAGGACCTCTGCCGAGCGGTAGGCAATCTGATGCGAAGCCACTCTGCCCAGACCCCGCGGAAGCAGATCTCCTATCACGAACACAATCAGCCCGACGACCAGGCCAAGCCATACGGCTCTCACAGCGTCGTTTCCGGCGGCAACGGCTGCGACTCCGAGTGTTGCGCTCACAACGAGCAGCGCCGAGCCCACCACCCCGACCGCAGGTCCAATCACCTCCCGATCATCGAGCATCCCGGCAACTGCCTCAGCGCCATCAACTTGGTCGGACGCGTCGCGGAGTGCATCGGCGCGGGGGACGCGGGTGATCGCAGTGCCCGCGGCGCGCAGCCATGCGGCCGCCAACAGCACAAGCCCGGCCACGACCAGTGTGAGTGCGGTCACCGCCGCTCCCTGCCGACTTTTGCGAGAATCTCCCGCTCCCGGGTCTCCATCGCCTCTGCCTGCTCATCCGTCTGATGGTCGTATCCAAGGAGGTGGAGCAGGCCGTGGACCACCATCAGCGACATCTCGTCATCGAAGGTGACACCATATTCCTCCGCCTGCAAGGAGATGTATCCAGGAGCAACGATGATGTCCCCCAAGAGCAGGGGCGGGTCGTTGATGTCGCGCTCAGGAGCCACACCTGGTTTGAGGTCCTCCACCGGGAAGGCGAGCACATCAGTCGGTCCTGACCTGGTGAGGAAGCGCTCATTGTACGAGCCCATCTCGTCGTCGCTGACAAGAAGGAGCGTCACTTCCGAGCTCTCCGGGAATCCCTCTTCGGCAACCACCAGCTCGGCAAGGGCGCGCATGGCGGGAAGATCCACTGGATGGGTCTGTTCGTCGGCCACGAAAATGCTCACGTCGGAGCACCCGTATATCGACTGAGAGGATCGTCCACTTCAGGAGCCGGGGAAATTCGGGTAGGCAATGCGTTGATGGTAGTGGCCAATTAGCGACTCGAGGAACGCCCCTCTGATCTTGGTTATGTCCGAGAGGGTGAGCGGAGACTCGCTGAGTTGACCGTCGTCCATCTTCTCGTCGATCACCCGGTCGACCACCTTTTCAATCGCCAGAGGAGACGCCTCTTGGGTTTGGAATTCGGCCCGACATGCCGCCTCGAGGCTGTCGGCCAGCATCACGATCGCCGATTCGGCAGTCCGCGGCTTATGCCCGACGTGGCGGAAATCGTTCGGGTCGACTTCGTCGTTTCCCTGTGACTTCGCCTTCTCATAGAAGAACCTCATGATCCCATCGCCGTGATGGCTGACGATGCCCATGGTTACATCGGAGGGGATCTTGTACCGGCGGGCCAGGGCAACACCGTCGGTGACGTGGCGACGAATGATCTCTGCCGATTCCTTTGGGCTGAGCAGGTCATGGGGGTTGGAGCCACCGAATTGGTTCTCAATGAAATAGGTGGGGTTCTCGGTCTTGCCAATGTCGTGGTAATACGCCATCGCCCGGGCAAGCAGGGCATTTGCATTGATGGCGCGCGCCGCCGCATGAGAAAGGGTCCCCACCATCAGCGAGTGATTGAACGAGCCGAACGCCTCTTCCTGGAGGAGTTGGAGAGCCTCGTGATTGCGGTCGGTGAGGTCGAGAAGACTCAAGGTAGTGGTGATGTCGAACGCCGATTCGAAGAACTGGAGAGCTGCGAGGCCGACCAGAGACGCCACCACTGAGACGCCAAAGGCCCACACCGATGACGTTCCGACCACGTCGAGAACGTCGTCGTTGGGCCCGACGTGGAAGAACCATGAGGTGGCTGCCGCGGCGATCGCAGCCGTGAAGGACGAGAAGATCACCGCGTTCCGGAAAGCACCGCGACTGCTCACCGAGGACACAAATGGGATCGGCGCCATGGTGGCCAATACCGCGTATACGGAAACACCGATGTCCTGGGTGCCGACGGCAGTGAGGACACCGACGCTCAAAGCCATCAAGACCGCGATCCGGGAATCGAAGAGGACGGCCGTCACAAAGCCGAATGCGACAGCAGGGAAAACGTACCAGTTCACTTCCGGTTCGGCGATGACAGTCCCCCGCGCTGCAGCCGCCGCGAGCACTATCAAAATCGCGAGCAGCGCCACCATCCGGGGCCGTGCCCAGAACTCGAGCCGGAACGTGGAAAGGTACAGGCCAAGCACTCCTATCAGGACTGCCACGACGGCAAGCAAGCCTCCTTCCTGCTCGACCTCACCCGGGTTTGCCCCGGTGGCGCTGATCGCGTCGATATGCAGCTGCGTGAGGGGCTGATTCTGGTCAACAATCAACTGACCGGCGGTGTATTCCTCGATCACGTCCTCCACGGCCTCGGCGCGAAGGTCCTGCTCCTGGGTGGTTCGATCCTGATTGATAACCTCATTGGCCTGGATCAGAGTGGCAACGATCTCCCCTGCAGCCTGCCCCGCCGCCTCGTCGCGGCCGGTGTCGTCGAAGAAAACGGCCGGCGGGCTGTTGCGAGCGCGTGCCCTGACGGCAAGCAAGTCATCGTTCCGCACTCCGAGGCCGAACTCCTGGAGGATCCGGTCGGTCACCTGGCGTTCGATAACCGTCAGGCGCAGCGGGTGGCCCAGAGCAGCCCTGATCACATCGTCGGCAGCGATCCCAACCAGGGTCGCGCTGGCATCTGCAGCGAGAGCATGGCGTTCACTTATCTCCGCCACAACGTCGGCGATTGGATTGAGGTTGGGGGCGAAACCAACCGAACGAGCCACGCATTGCTCACCGGCGGTGGGACAAGAGACCAACTCGGCGGGGCCCTCTTCGCCGAGCGCGGCAAAACCTGTGGGGATGTCGGCGTCCTCGACGTCAACGTCGACCACGTAGTCTCCGGTTACTGTCTCATACGACCAGACGCCTCCCGGACCACTCATCACGGTCTCTTCACCAGCTTCCGAGGTGATGGTCACGCTGATCCTCTCCAACCCCCGGTCGGGTCGAGGCACCTCGGCTTCCGGAGCAAACACGCCGTCAGAGTCGACATCGACATAGACGACCCCGGTCAACACCACCGGATCCGCAGGGACGGTCGTTGTGGTCGAGGACGCCCCCGGGTCGGTCGTCGTTGTCGTGCTGAAGGGGAGGGTTGGTGGGGTCGGCTGAGAAGGCGGATCGGCAACCACCGAGCCAGCGACATCGGCGAACAAGTCGGTGACATCGGTCTGAACCGCTTGCTCAGCTTCGGGGTTGTCTTCCCAGATGGGCTCCACGCTGTCCCGGGCCTGCTGTTCGAGTTGCTCGGTTGCGACAGAATCCGGTACTTCGTCCGGGCGCTGGGCCTCGTAGGTCCGGTCTGCAAGGTCTCCAACCTCGAGAGCTGAGGTGTCAGCCCCGGCGCCGATCGAGAGCACGCCCCACACTCCGAAGCAGGTGGCAAGGAAAATGGCCCCGCGCACCAGGGTGGATCGTTTCATTTCTTCGACTCGAACCTTGCGTACGCTTCGACAATCGAGGCGACTATTCGGTGTCGCACCACATCGCGCGATGTCAGCTCGACGAAAGCGACCCCGGGAATGTCGCCGAGGATTTTGCGCACCACACCCAGGCCCGAGCGCCGGTCATCAGGCAGGTCGGTCTGGGTGACGTCACCGGTGATGATCATCTTGGAATTGAAGCCGAGACGGGTCAGGAACATCTTCATTTGCTCCGGAGTTGTGTTCTGCGCTTCATCGAGGATCACACATGCGTCGTTGAGAGTCCTTCCTCGCATATAAGCGAGCGGAGCTATCTCAATAGTTCCCTTGTCGATCAGATCGAGAGTCTCTTCGGGGCCAAGCATGTCCCAGAGGGCGTCATAAAGAGGCCGGAGATACGGGTCTACTTTGGCGGTCAGGTCGCCAGGGAGAAACCCAAGACGCTCGCCGGCCTCCACTGCGGGTCGGGTGAGGATGATGCGGCGAACCGAGCCGTTCACGAGTGCGTCAACCGCGGCGGCCATGGCCAGATAGGTCTTCCCCGTTCCTGCAGGCCCGATGCCGAAGGTGAGGGTGTTCTCCCTGATCGCGTTCATGTAGCCCTGCTGGCCGTGGGTCTTCGGCCTGATCATCCGTCCCCGACCCACCGGGATCCCGTCGCGGAGCACATCCGACGGTGAGGGCACTTCGTCGCCGACCATCTTGACCACTTCGGCCACACCGGCGCTATCTAGTGACTGGCCTTCCTGGACCAGGATCAGGAGCTCGTCGAGCACGGTTCGGGCTCGCTCCACTTCGTCCCTTGCGCCGCTCAGGGCAATCTCGTCACCGCGCGCGACAAATCGCACCCCCGGAAAGTGTTGTTCGATCTGGCGGAGGTGTCGGTCAGCGTCTCCAAGTAGGTCAAGCATCAAATGCTGACTCGGGACGCGCAAGCGTGTTTCAGTGTGTTCAGGAAGCACAAGCAAGACGCTGAAAAGGCGTCACGGAGTATTCTAGTGGATAACGCGTTTGAGACCAGATCTCAGTATTCGCGGGAGACCTTCTGGCTTTCCAGTTCCAGCAACGAGGAGAGAATCACACGGTCGGACGCCCGAACTTCGGGAGAAAATGAGCCTGACCTGAGGAGATGCACGGCGGCGATGAAACGCTCGGCGATGTCACCCTCCCCGGCGCTGATCTTGTCGAGGTCGATTACAATGGGCATCCCGGAGGAAACCAGCACCGGGAGCAGGTTCGGTGGGCTCATTCCGTACACTTCGGCGACACGCACAAGTCGTTGCACCGATATCGCCCGCTCGCCGCGTTCGTACGCTCCGACGACGGACGCCTTGAATTCGCCGTCGGTGAGCGTTTCAACATCTGACAAAGACCAACCCCTTTGCCGGCGCGCTGCACGCAGCCGACTCCCCAAAGCAGCACTGAACTTGTCTACCACGGATGTCTCCCTAGACCGCAGTTGGTAATTCTATGGGAAATACGGGCACTTCGCATCCTTTATCTCAATGAAACTTCACAGCCGCGGCCAAAGCAGCTGTCTCTACCCGCAGGATCGTCTCACCGAGGCCCACTCCACGAGCGTCTTTGGGGATTTCACCGGGGTCAAACCCGCCTTCCGGGCCGATTGCGAGTGTCCTAAAGCTTGCCTCGGAACCCGGTTCACCCGGGAGGCAGGCCGCAAGGGGACGTTCCAGATCGGCCCAGCCGACGAGGTCTTCCCCAAGTGCCATCAACCAGAAACCCCTGCTTTGCTCTAACGCAGATATCGCCCAGCCACGTTGCTTCTGCAACGACGGGACCCTCCCTGTACCGTGACGGGTAGCCAGCCAGAGCAGCGATTCCACGCCCACCTCGGCAAGTTTCTCGACTACAAAGCGCACACGGTCGCGGTTCGCGGGTGGAGCGACCGCGAGGACAAGGTTTCCGGGCCTTCGCCTGCTCTCCTCGTCTCCTCTAATCACAGAGTTCCCGCTCCACTTGCCGTGGCCGAACTCACCTACCCCATCGGTGTACGTCACCTCAGAACCATCGTCGATCCTCAGGACACGCCGCATGTGCGCAACCTGCTCCCCCGTGGCTTCCAGCGCCGGTTCGCGCCACGGCCCGGGCAGGTAGAGATGAGGGACGTGCTTCAAGAGTCGGTGCTCGCCGGATCGGCTGTGATGTCTCCGCGCAGGCGGCCGAGGTCCATGAGCAAGGTCCGCTCCTCTTCGGAGATATCAGTGGGAATACTCACCCCAACCCGGATGATGAGGTCGCCGCGGCCCTTACGCCCGAGTCGGGGAACGCCAAAGCCAGGCATTCGTAGCAGGGTTCCGGGCTGGGTGCCCGCAGGAATCTCGAGGGTCTCTGTTCCACTCTCCAGCAGCGGAACCTCACGCTTCGTACCAAGGGTCGCCTCGACGGCACTTATGTCGAGGTGGTGGTATAGATCGATGTCATCCCGTTCGAAGCGGGGGTCCGGCTCGACGTGAACCTCGACCTGAAGGTCTCCCGGACGCCCACCCCGGCCCACCGCCTCCCCCCTTCCGCTCAACCTGAGCCTGGTTCCGGTAGACACCCCGGCGGGGATCTCGACTGTCATCGTCCGCTCGCCGAAGCTCGTTCCACTGCCCGAGCAGGCGGCACACGGGTCGGTGACCACCGATCCCTGCCCTGCGCAATCGGGGCATTCAACGACTGTCATCATTGTGCCGACGATGGAACGCCGCGCCATGCGCACCGCCCCGGCGCCACCGCAGGTGCTGCAGGTCGAAGATGCACCGACTCCGGTAGCTCCCGAGCCGCCACAAATCTCGCAAGCGAAGGTGGTGGCATAGGTGACGTCGACATCGCATCCGAAGGCCGCCTGTTCCAGCGAAACTCTGACCCTCACCAGAAGGTCAGTGCCCCTGCGCGGCCTGGTGGCAGCTCCGGACGACCCGAAGAGACCACTGTCGCCGAAGACCGAGCGAAGGATGTCGTCAAACCCGCCAAATCCACCGAAGAGGTCGCCGAGGTCGATGGTGTCTCCCCGGTCGTAACGTTGTCTTCGCTCCGGATTCGAAAGGACCTCGTAAGCCTCCGCAGCGTCGCGGAACCTCGCCTCGGCCTCCGGGTTATCCGGGTTGGCGTCGGGATGGGTCTCGCGTGCTAATCGACGGAAAGCCGATTTGATCTCTGCCGTCGACGCATCCCGGGCAACTCCCAGGATCCGGTAGTAGTCCTTTGCCATCAACCGGAGGTCTGACCGATTCGGTCTTCGAGTTCTTTCGTGATCTCCTCAACTGCGGAAATCACTCTCTTATAGTTCATCCTCATCGGCCCGATGACACCGACCGACCCGCCGCCACCTCCCGACTCGTAGGCCTTGGAGACGACCGCCATGTCGAGATCCACGGAGGGGAAGTCGCTGCCGAACTGGATCGAGGTCCCCTGCTCCACCGCAAGCAGTGCCATGACTTCAGCTTCGCGTTCGAGGACCTCGAGCACACGGCGCACCGCCGAAAGGTCTTTCCACACGCTTGAGAGCCGCTCGGTTCCCCCGACGAACACCTCTGAGCCGGCTGAAGCGGCGAGGTGGAGCGCGTCAACCAGCGTGAGTACCGCCTCCTGAACCGGGCCCGAGAGAGAACGGAGCCTCTCTTCGGTCAATGGGATGTCGGCACCAAGGGAGGAACCGAGGTAGGTTTCCGCCACAAGGGTTTGCGCCTCGTCCAACTCGCTGGGAGTGACGGGCTTTCTGAGCCGGCCCCGTTGCTGGGCAACTCGCCCTCCTTCGGTGACAGCAACGAGGAGAATCTGATCCGCCGTCACCTGAACTGCATGTATTGATCGAACCTTGTCTCCGATCAGCCCCGGTGCCACTACCACCGCGGGGAGATCGGTTACGTCGGCGAGAAGGTCGGATGTCGCCTTCAGCAACTTGGACAGCTCGAGGTGCACATCGTCGAAAAAGGAGGCGATCTTGTTCTGAGCTGCGATGCGGAGGCGGCCCTTGCCCAGGTGATCGACGTAATACCTGTAGGCGTTGGCGGTCGGAACCCGGCCCGCTGAAGTGTGGGGCTGGACAGCAAAACCCTCTGACTCGAGTGCCGCGAGGTCGTTTCTGATGGTGGCCGTGGACACCTGGAGGCGGGATCGGTCGGCGACGGCGCGGGAACTTACCGGCTCACCGGTGCGGATGTGCTCTTCAACCAGCACTCTGAGAATCTCGGAACGACGATCTTCAAGCATCAGTGCCCTTCAGGGTATCGCCATTAGATCGATGTTCCCTATCTAGGCCTAGAACAACCCGCAGAACTTCATCTGTCAGCATCGGATTGGTCACCGTCAGCCGCTCTCTGGCAGTCGATACGATCCCGGCGTCTATCAGGCGCCGGCCGTCGGCGTCCGCCGCAAAAGCCTCTCCTCCTGCACCTGCTTCGACCCCTGTAGCCCGACGCAGGCCGACGAAGAGGCGGTCCAATTCGAGGTCCCAGCGTTCGAGTCGCTCCTCACCGGCCACCGGTGCCTGCCCTCTTTCGACTGCGGCGATGTAGGCCTCGAGACGACGGATGTTGCGGCTCCGAACTCCTGACCGGTAGCGGTGGGCGCCATTCCCGTAGGCGACGTATTCCCCCTGCGCCCAGACCAGGGAGTTGTAGACACACTCGTGACCGGGGAGCGACCAGTTGGAGACCTCGTAACGAGTGAGACCGCTTGCAGAAAGGATCTCGTCGGCGATCTCGAACCGGTGAGCCTGAACATCGGGGTCCGGAGACGGTGCGCCACTCTTGACCTTTCTTCCGAGCTCGGTTCCGGGTTCAACGGTGAGCGCATAGCAGGAAACATGATCAGGCTCTGCCGCCGCACCTGCCTCGACTGTCTCCCTCCAGCTTGGTTCTGTCTCCCCCGGCGTCCCGTAGATCAGATCGATCGACACATTGGCGAAGCCCTCTCTGCGAGCAATACGAACCGATGTGGAGATCTGAGAGGGACCGTGCCTCCGGCCCAGTGAGAGGAGTACGGACCTGTCGAAACTCTGTGCCCCGAATGAGACGCGGTTGAATCCAGCAGCCCGAAACCCCGCCGCGACCGCTTCGGTCCAATCCTCCGGGTTGGCCTCCAGGGTTATCTCGGCATGCTCGGCGAGTCCGTGCTTGCGGCGCAGGGCGCCGAGCATGTCTGCCATTCTGACCGCAGGGACCCGGCTCGGCGTCCCCCCACCGAAGTAGGCGGCGTCGAGCGGTCTCCACAGTTCGTCGATCTCGATCTCGGAGACAACGGCATCGCAATACCGATCGATGAGGTCGTCCTTGCCTGCGACCACGGCGAAATCGCAGTAGGGGCAGATCGCCGCGCAGAACGGAGTGTGGACATAAGCGCCGGCCAACCCCGCGAAAACGTCCTCCTCACTCATCGTCGACACGGAGGGCGGCAACAAATGCCTCCTGTGGAACCTCAACCGAGCCCACCATCTTCATCCGCTTCTTGCCCTCTTTCTGGCGCTGCAGCAGTTTCTTTTTCCGGCTGATATCGCCGCCGTAGCACTTGGCTGTCACATCCTTGCGCTTGGCCTTCACCGTCTCCCGACTAATGATCTTGCCCCCGATCGCAGCCTGGATCGGCACATCGAAGAGCTGGCGCGGGATCAGCTTTCGGAGTCGACCCGTCATCGTCGTCCCGTAAGCCTGGGCATTGTCACGGTGGATGACGGCCGAGAAGGCATCGACAGGCTGCCCGTTGAGGAGGATGTCGACCTTGACCAGATTGGAAGCCCTGTATCCGGCAGGCTCGTAGTCGAGAGAGGCATACCCCCTTGTCTTCGACTTGAGCTGATCGAAGAAGTCGAAGACAACCTCACCCAGCGGGATCTCATAGTCGAGCTCGACCCGCTCCGGGCTGAGATAGTTGATGTTGCCGACCTCGCCGCGCCGGTTTGTGACCAGCTCCATGATCGGGCCGACGTACTCACTCGGCGTCACGATCATCGCCTTGACGTACGGCTCCTCTACTACCTGCCGCTCGCCCGGGTCGGGGAGGTCCTGAGGGCTCCTCACTTCAACCTCGATGCCGTCGGTGCGGGTGACGCGATATGCGACCGACGGTGCTGTGGTCACCAGATCGAGGTCGTACTCTCGTTCGAGTCGCTCTCCGACTATCTCCATATGGAGCAATCCGAGGAAGCCACACCTGAAGCCGAAGCCGAGTGCCTTGCTGGTCTCCGGCTCAAAAACAAGGGAGGCGTCGTTGAGGCGGAGTTTCTCCAAGGCCTCTCGGAGTTTCTCGAAGTCGTCGCCGTCAGTCGGGAACATGCCCGAAAAAACCATCGGGCTGGGCTCGGCATAACCCGGAAGAGCTTCGGTGGCCCGGATGGAGGCGTCGGTGACGGTGTCGCCGACCTTTACCCGGTCGATTTCCTTGATGCCGGTGATCAAGTATCCCACCTCACCAACTCCCAGCACCTTCCGCTCATTGGCCCGGGGGGTTAGGACGCCGATCTCGGTGGCCTCGTGGTTCTCACCCGCGACCATGAAACGAATCTTCTGGCCCGCCGATATCGAACCGTCGACAACCCTGATGTAACACACCACTCCCCGATAGGCGTCGTAGTACGAGTCGAAGACCAGGGCTCGTAGCGGGGCATCGGGATCTCCCTCCGGTGGCGGCACCGACGAGACGAGAACCTCGAGAAGGTCTTCGACACCTTCACCCGTTTTTGCTGAGAGCCGTACCACGTCGTCGGGGTTCCCTCCAATGATGCTCACCATCTCGGCGGCTACCCGGTCGGGGTCGGCAGCGGGGAGATCGATCTTGTTGATGGCGGGGATTACCTCGAGGCCGGCGTCCACAGCCATGTAGGCGTTGGCAAGAGTTTGGGCCTGAACACCCTGTGACGCATCAATGAGGAGCAAGGCCCCTTCACATGCCGCCAGCGACCGTGACACCTCGTAGGAGAAGTCGACGTGCCCGGGCGTGTCGATCAAATTCAGGATGTAATCGTCGCCGGAGCGGGAGCGATATTCGAGGCGGACCGTCTGTGCCTTGATGGTGATCCCTCTCTCCCGCTCGATGTCCATCGAGTCAAGCAGCTGCTCACGCATGTCACGCGCGCTGACAGTGCCCGTCCGCTCGAGGAGGCGATCGGCCAGGGTCGACTTGCCGTGATCGATATGGGCGATGATTGAGAAGTTTCGGATGCGCGACTGAATGATTTCACTACCGGGTGGGGTTCGGCCATTGTACCTTGATCATGCCCTCTGCTAATCTTCGCTGCGGCGATCTGACATTCGGAGGGTCGTCAATCCCTCTTCAGATTAGTTTTCACGCGAAACGAGATTTCACATGGCCAACATAAAGTCCCAGGAGAAGCGGAATCGACAGAACGTCGTCCGCCGCAACCGCAACAAGACAGTCACAAGCGACCTCAAGACTGCGGTCAACAAAGTGCACGCCGCAGCTGCCGCGGGGGAGCCAACCGAAGAGTTGATCCGGCAGGCACAGCGCAAGATCGACATCGCCACCACCAAAGGCGTCCTCCATAAGAAGACCGCCGACCGGAAGAAGTCGCGTCTGGCCAAGCTGGCCTCCTGAACCCGTCGACCATGGCTGCAGAGTGCGCCCTCAAGGGGCGCAGTTTTCATGAGTACCAGCGACAGAGAGCGACAGTGAGACGCTCCAGGGTCACTCGGTGGGTTACCTCCGGCTGGGATTTGATCACCCGGTCGGCCCGGACAAGTGCATCCTGAGCCATCCTCAGCGACGACTCTCTCACCCTTCCTCTCATCCGCCACATCCGGTTGAGGGCGCGATCGGATGACCTTCCCCCGACCCATTCCCTGAAGGTCTCCTCGTCGGGCGCCGCTGCGGCCAAGGCCCGGCGTTTCAGGTCTCCCTCGACTGCCGCCAGATAGACCAGCGGGTGTCCGTGGACGAGGAAATCGGACAGCCGACGCAGTGCCTCCCCGGCATCGCCTTTGGAGATTGCGTCAGTTATGTGCCATGCCGGTTCGTCGGGGCGGTTCCGGAACCAGTCGAGAACCAGGTCGCGGGTGATCTTGCCCCCGTGCTCGGCAAGCTGGTCCAGCGCCTGCTCGGTGGCGGCGGTATCGGTGCCGAACCGTTGCAGAAGTGCCTCACGGGCCGGTCCGTCGATTGTGAGGCCTCGCCGCTTGACCTCCGCCCCCAACCACTCGCCAGCCTCCC
>DATKCM010000097.1:0-5640 GCA_035513195.1 Acidimicrobiia bacterium
GGGGGTATGTGGTCACCGCCAACCAGCCGGTGCTGGAACCAGGATCGCTTCCGTTCATCGGCAGCGACGCCGCATACGGCCATCGGGCGGCACGAATCGAGCAGATGATCATTGATCGGGCACCGCACACCGTGGCATCCATGGGGGAGATGCAAATGGACAACGAGGACGGAGGGCAACCAGTGTCGCCCCCCACCTTCTCGGGATAACAAGCAGCGACGATCGAGTCAGCGAAATGCAAGAGCTGATCGGGCGCTGGTCTTCCGGTCTTGAGGCGTTCCCGGCCCATCCCAACTCGGCCGGGGCGGCCGCATACGAGGCGACATGGAGACATCTCCTCCGCCTGACCTTCCACGACGATCTACCGGAGGATTACTGGCCCGCCGGCGGTGGCCGCTGGTTCGAGGTGGTGACAAACCTTCTCGATAATCACAACGATCCGATGTGGGATGACCGATCGACTCCCGACATCGAAACAGCCCCTTCCGTTCTCGAAGCAGCGATGGCTGAGGCGCATGATGAGCTCTCCGGGCTTCTCGGCGACTCCGACGATTGGCGATGGGGCGAGCTCCACACTGCCAGCTTTGAGAATCAGAGCCTTGGTCAGTCCGGCATTGCCGCGATCGAATGGCTGTTCAACCGCTCAGCCCCGGACCGGGTCGGTGGTGGCCCATCCATCGTCAACGCAGTCGGATGGAATGCGGCCCAAAGCTACGTCGTCGACTGGGTCCCATCGATGCGGATGGTTGTCGACCTAGGCGACTTTGCACAGTCGACATCGATCCACACGACGGGGCAGTCAGGCCACGCCTTCCACGCCAATTATGCAGACATGATCGAACGGTGGGCTGACGGCGGGAGTCATCCCATGTTGTGGGGACGGGCCGGGATCGAAGAGTCCGCAGCCAACACCCTTACCCTGATACCAGCCCCGGGCTGACCGAGAGATCAGGTGACCGCGTGCAGGTCGCGCACCTGCCCACCAACCACTGCTGGGCGTGGGCCGGGACTGACCGGACTCGTCAAGGCGCACCGTCCACACCGTGGGAGCCGGTTCCCAAAGCAGCTCCTCATCAGTGAAGCCCTGGAGTCGGCCCTCAGTTGGTCGACCGTGTAGTCCCATTGCGCCTGGAAGGGAGCAAGCCTTGCGGGTGCGTCCGGGTAGGAGGAGAGGAATGTCATGTTGGCCAACCTATCTGGCAATGCGGACAGGTACGGTCCGGTTTCACGGCTGGTCGATGAATCGTTCGATCTCGTCAACGAGCCGCTCCGGGTGGACCCAGGGCACCTCGTGCCTGGCCCCGCTCAGCTCGACCACCGTCGGGTGCTTCAGCATCGATGCCAGCTCATACTGCCAGCCGACCGGGACCAATTGGTCCCGGAGTGGGATGACCACCAGAGTCTGAGCCTCTAGCATCCCCAGCCAGTCTCGCGAGTCGAACCGGACCATCGCCAGTGTGGCCTGTGCTCCTGCGTCGACATCGCGGCGATGAGTCTCCTCCCACAGCCAGCGGCCGTGTTCGGGGTCCACGGCACCGGTCGCGAGCAGATACCCGGCGCGGACGTCCGCAGTCCCGAACCCGAAGATTCGCTCCAGCCCGCGGAGGAGGACGCTGCTCCAAGAACGAAGACTGCGCCAGGGCTCGGGGTGATGGGCAAATGCTCCGATCAATACCAGCCTGTCGACCCCGCCCGGGTAGGAATAGGCGAATGCCTGGGCAATGGTGGCCCCTAGTGAGTATCCGACGATATGCGCGCTGGCGACTCCGATCTGGTCGAGGACGCCGGCAATGTCGTCGGCCACGTCAGCAATCTCGTACCTCCCCCGCGACAACGCCGACAGACCGTGGCTCCGGTGGTCGATCAAGATCACCCGGTGTGTCGCGGCGAGGCGGGGAGCCACCCGGTACCACTCACCAAGCGACGATCCGGCCAGCCCGTGGATCAGGACCACCGGAGTGCCGTCGGCGGGACCGGCTTCCCTGACCAGAAACTCGCCATCCGCAACAAACACAGTCCTGCCCGGTTGGCGCCACGGATGGGTCTGTGGCTGACGGAACCTCGGGGATACTACCGGGGCCAAAGCGCGGACCAGGAGAATCCCGAACAGCCACTTCCACCAGGACTTCATGCGCCGAGGCTTCCGATAGAAAAGACCAGGTCGGTGACCGGGGTTCCACCCACGAGGTGCTCATCGATGATCCGGTCCAGTTTCTCCAAAGTCAGGTTGGCGTACCAGGTCCCTTCCGGGTAGACAACGGCGATCGGACCGCTCTCGCAGATCCGCAGGCAATCGACCTTGCTCCTGAGCACCGTCCCACCACCTGGCACAGCGGGAACGGCCTCAAGGTCGGGCTTGCCCGCCCAAAATGGCGGGGCAGAGGTCAGACCTAACTCCTTGGTTCGCTTCTTGAGATGTCTCCAGAGCTCGGAGGTGGTCTCGCGCGGCGCACATCTGGGTGTGGTCTGGTCGGCGCAAAGGAATATGTGTCGCCGTGCCCTCGGGATCGAGAGCCCTTCTGCTATTGCCTCGAGCCGATGCTTGCCTTCCATAAGACACAATTGGTAACCGGATGGGAACGGTATGGCTAACTGAAGCCAGGCCGGGACGGATATAGGTCAAACCACCCTGATCCCACTTCCGGCAATAACCTCTCCGATCTCGACTGCTTCCGGAACCTCTGCAAGATAACCGGGAACCGAAGAAGGGTGGAGAGCAACCAGGAGTCCCCCCGAAGTTTGGGCGTCGGTCAGAATCCGAAGCGAGGTGTCATCGACCATGGAGTCGACGATGGGGATCACCGAGTCGTGATTCCGCTTCGATCCTCCGGCCCAGGCGCCCTCTTCGAGCAGTCCACGAGCTCCCGACAGGACTGGCACATCGCCCGACCGAACCACGGCACCCACACCGGAGGCATCGATCATCTCACGGAGGTGGCCGAGCAGACCGAACCCGGTGACATCGGTGGCGGCATGGGCGCCGGCACCGAACAAGGCGGACCCCGCCTCCCGATTCAGGCGCGTCATCGTGTCTACCGCACCCAGCGCCACCTCAGGAGGGCAGATCTCGCGTTTGATCGCCGTGGTAATGATTCCGATGCCAACGGGTTTGGTGAGCACAAGCTGGTCGCCGGCCTGTGCGCCCGCCAGTGTCACCACACGATCGACGTCGACCAGTCCGGTGACCGCGAACCCGAACGAAGGCTCCGGAGAATCGACCGAATGCCCGCCGACCACTGTGCACTCCGCCTCCTTCATGATGTCGAAACCTCCTCTGAGGACACCCTCGGAGACCTCAAAAGGCAGCTGATCACGGGGCCACGCCAGATAGTTGAGCGCTGTGATCGGTGTGCCTCCCATCGCGTAGACATCGCTCAACGCATTAGCAGCGGCCACCCGCCCCCAGTCGTAGGGATCGTCGACCACAGGCGTGAAGATATCCACAGTCTGCACCAGCGCACGCCCATCGCCGAGTGAGTAGATGCCAGCGTCGTCGGCCACCGACAACCCAACGACCAGGTCGGGATGGCTCAGTGCCGGATGGCCGCGGATGGGAAGAAGGATCCCGCTCAACTCAGTCGGACTCAGTTTGCAGGCACATCCCGCTCCATGGCTGTAGTGGGTGAGACGGACCTCGGGCATCGAGCCAACTTACTACAGCCCTCCTACCCCGGATATACCGGGTCGATCGTTACCCTCAGAAGTTCCATGTCTGAAGAACCCACTTTCCTGACCCGGGCTGCGAACGCCAAGATGAGGCAGGAGTTGGAACAGCTCAAGACGACCGGTCGCGAAGAAATCGAGGACCGCATCGCCGAGGCGCGCTCACACGGCGACCTCCGCGAGAACGCAGACTACGACGCCGCAAAAAACGAGCAGGGCCTGATGGAAGCCCGCATTCGCACGCTCGAGCACCTGCTCAACACAGCCGAGGTCCGCGAGGTTGTTGACAGCGGACGGGTGGAGGTCGGATCGGTCGTGACGGTGGTCGACGACGACGGCGACGAGATGACCTATTTCGTTGCACCACAGGAGAACAAGGTCGCAGGAATGCTTCTCGCCTCTCCCACGAGCCCGCTCGGTTCAGCTTTGCTCGGCGCCGGTCTTGGAGACGAAGTTGCCTATGAGGCTCCGGCAGGAACGATGGTCGTGACCGTTAAGTCGGTGCGGCCCTACGAGGCCTGAGATCCAATTAGCCTGACGGTCGCCCGACCCGAGAGCTGGGAGGAGCCCGTTGAGATTTCGTCTTAGGAAACCGCGCGATCTGGCCCACGCACTGGTTGCCGCTGCCCGTCGGGATCGTGACGAAGTCGCCGACTACCTCGAGCTCAAGCCCGAGGAGTGGGAGGCACTGGTCGATGCCTCTCCCAGCGACGCTGCCGATGTGATCGAGCAGCTGCGGGACGTCGACGCTGCCGAGCTCATCTCCGACCTCGAACCTGCTGATGCCGCCCAGGTGCTCGAGGAGATCGCCCCGGAGCTCGCCGCCGAAATCGCTGAACATGTTCCCCTTGCCGAGCTCTCCGCCGCCCTCACCCAAATGCCCGACCACGAGGCGACGGACCTCCTCGCGGAGCTCGATGAGCAGATGATCAGTGATGTCCTCGATCTCATCGATGACACCACTGAGGCTGCCTACCGCAAGCTGATGGAATACCCGGCCGACACCGCGGGTGGTCTGATGACAACTGACATCGCCTATCTCCCTCTCGGGTTGACCACCGGCGAGGCAACGGAACGGATACGTCAGCTGAACGAGCAGTTCGAAGACCTGACGTACATCTACGTAGTCGACGAGGCACGAGTCCTCCACGGAGTGGTCTCTTTCCGCCACCTTGTTTTCAAACGGCCCGGATCGGCGCTCGCCGACGTGATGATTCCCAACCCCATCGTCGTGAACCCGTTGACCGACCGGGAGGAGGTCGTCGAGATCTGTCAGCGTTATCACCTTCTCGGAGTCCCGGTCGTCGACGGGGCGGGCAGATTGCTCGGAATGGTGACAAACGAGGCTGTCATCGAGACGATTCAGGATGAGGCGAGCGAAGACTTTGCTGCTGCCGTAGGCGCCGGTATCGAAGAAACCGTCTACTCGGACATCGTCGCCTCTTTTCGAGTCAGGGCGCCATGGTTGGTCCTCAACTTGATGCTTGCCCTCATCGTCGCTCTGATAATCGAACGACAGACCGGCGTGATCAGCCGCGAGCCTGTTCTTGCCGCGCTGATGCCTGTGATCGCACTTATCGGAGGCAACGGGGGCAATCAAAGCCTCGCCGTGATGATTCGGTCGATGGCATCCGATGACGTTCCGGGGTCTCAGGTCCCCGGGATCCTGGCCCGGCAAACCGGCGTCGGTGTGCTCAGCGGCGGGGTGATGGCACTGGTGGGGGGCGTGATGACGTTCCTGCTGCTGGCGTCGGGAATATTCAAGACCGAAACCAACGGGTTCGCTGTTTCCGCAACCGTAGCCCTGGCAGCGATCGTCAACCTGACCATTGGGACGCTCGCGGGCGCGGCAATACCCGTCGCACTTAGACGAATGGGTCAGGACCCTGCACTCGCATCATCGATCTTCTTGACCCTGCTGACTGATGCGATCGGCTTCGGAGGGTTCCTCCTTATTGCGGACCTCTTCTTGTAGAC
>DATKCM010000098.1:0-5249 GCA_035513195.1 Acidimicrobiia bacterium
CTGGGGCCTCGGATCGGATGACCCTGCGGGGGCGATCCTCGTCACCCCGGTCACCGACGCCCTGAAGACGAGCCATCTGGGGAGGATCACAGGGTCGCTCGATCGCAGCGGCCTCTGGCAGGTTGCGGGATTGTCCCTGGCCCGGGAGTTGGTCACCGATCCCGGCGAGTCATCGTTGGGTGAGTGGATCGAACAGCTCCGGGTCGCGGGGGTCGACCTGGTTGCTATCGAGAGGAGCGACGCCCTCTGAGAGCCCAGTAGGTAACCAGAGCGGCGAAGCCTCCAGCCAGAGCGGCACCCTGGAACTTTGACTCGTTGAGCCGGTCGCGCACCGAGACGGGGGAGACGAATCGTCTGATTTCCCAACCGTGGTCAACAGCGTGTCTTTGCAGCTCACCGTCGGGGTTGACCGCCACGGGATGGCCGACCAACTCAAGCATGGGGATGTCGGTCGCCGAATCACTGTACGCGTAGGAGGCACCGAGGTCGATGCCTTCTCGTTCAGCTAGATCGGCCATCGCTGCCGCCTTCCCCGGCCCGTAGGCGTACAGCGCGATCTCACCGGTGTATTTGCCGTCGGGCCCGACTTCGGCCCTGGTCGCAATCACTTCGTCGATGGCCAGGTATTTGCACAGCGGGCGAACGATCTCCTCGGGACTCGACGACACCACGATGATTCGCCGACCCTGGCCCCGGTGATTGTCAATTATGGCCAGAGCTTCGGCGAAGACGAGCGGTGGGACGATCGAACTGACGGTCTCTTCGACCATGGCGACTACTTCGTCACGGTCCCATCCACTGGTCAGAGCCGCCATCTCATCTTTGACCCTCTCCAGTTGGTCATGGTCGGCGCCAAAGATCTGGTAGTAGGCCTGGGCGATCCCCGCCTTTGCCAGTGTCCGCCGGTTGAGGAATCCAGCCTTAAACAGCGGTTTGGTGAAGGCGAGGGTCGAGGACTTGGCGATGATCGTCTTGTCGAGGTCGAAGAACGCTGCTTCGGTCACCCGCATCAAGTTAGCCGGGATTCGGCGGCATCAACCCTCTTGCAGTCGCACCCGGCCGGCCATACCTTCGACATATGAGGAGTCGGAGACGTCAGGTGTTGGGCATCTACTCAGATGACGCCGTTCTCGCGTGGGTGGGGCCAATCGGCCTAGCATTGGCGGCAGGTACTGCTCTCATCATCGAAGTCCGTCCCCACGCCAGATCCCGAACCGGGACACTGGCAGATCTGATGGTCGAAGGGCCCCGCCTCCATGACCTCAGTCCTGGACGCCGGGGAGTTGCCCACATTGTGTCGGGGCCGATGGATGCTGGCGACCTCAACCTGGCGATCGAGACTCTCGCGGGGAGATGGCCGGCCCTGGTTGTCCGATCCGATGGGCGTGTATGGCAGGGGCCTACGGTGCCCTACCGACCGATTCTTCCCGGCTTGCTGATGGAAACTCACCCATCACCGTCGGTGTGGCAACCCACCTCCGGTGCCGGAATCCGCTCTGTGCCCGGTCCGGTGCTGCCCAGGTTGGGGCATCGGGCTGTTGTTGCGATGCTGGAGGGAAAGCTGCCCGGGGCGCGGCGGTGGGTGCATGCATGGCAACCGATATGGGACATGCCATGGGCGTAGTCGAACGAGTGGCAACCCTGATCGCGCGGGAGGGTGATGCATCGGCTGCCGGTGTGGCCGCTGATGCGGGCCGGCTTCTGGCCATCGAGGCTCCTCTCCAGAGCCAGCTTCTGGTCGGCGAAGTGGTAGACCGCGTTCTCGGACTTGGCCCGCTTCAGCCATTGTTGGACGCCCCGGATGTGACCGATATCCTGGTCAACGGCCCCGACGAGATCTGGGTCGACCGCGGATCGGATTTGGAACGCGTCGCCGCGTCCTTCACGTCGGTTGCTGACCTGATGGCAACCGTGGAACGGGTCATCGCCGGATTGGGACTCCGGGTCGATCGGTCTTCGCCGATGGTCGACGGCCGATTGCCCGACGGATCCCGGATTCATGTGGCGATCCCCCCTGCTACGGTCGATCACCCTGTCATCGCCATCCGCAGGTTCAATCCAACAGTCAGAGATCTCAGCACTCTGGTGGCGAGAGGATCACTGTCAGGGCAGTTGTCGGAGTTGCTCCGATCGGCGGTGGTCGGGCGCAAGACGATCATCGTTTCGGGTGGCACCGGGTCGGGCAAGACAACTCTTCTCAACGTTCTTGCAGGGGAGATTCCAGATCATGAGAGGCTGGTGACGGTCGAAGACGCTGCTGAATTGGACTTTCCCGGCCACGTCGTTCGGCTCGAGGCGAGGCCCCCGAATGCGGAGGGGTTCGGCGAGGTGACCATCCGCCAACTGCTCCGGTCTGCCCTTCGTCTGCGCCCTGATCGAATCGTGCTTGGTGAGGTGCGGGGTGCCGAGGCGCTCGACCTGATAACCGCTCTGAACACCGGGCATCGGGGGTCGATGTCAACCGTTCACGCCAACTCACCCGAGGAAGCAATTTGGCGGCTGGAGACGCTGGCCCTTCTTGATGGAGCCGCCTCACCAGATGCGATCCGACGCCAGCTGTTCGCAGCGGTCGACGTGGTGATCCAAATGACCCGCGCGGCAGACCGGCGCCTCGTGTCGGCGGTGTGCGCGGTCGGGCCTGAGGGCGCATTGGAAAACGTCGATGTTTGAGGTGTTGGTTATTTCCTGGGCCCTCGCTGCGGGGATGGATTTGCGGGTCATCGCGATCCTGGGGGTGTCGTTGTTCCTTCCTTTCCTCGCCTTCGGTGTGATCGGACTTCACACTCTGCTCAATCGCCCCAGGACCTCCACCCGGTCGGCGGTCTTCTGTGAGTCGGTGGCGAGAGAGCTGCGCTCGGGAACCTCGCTGCGAGTAGCGATCGATGAGGCAGCGCGCGTTGTTGATGCCGGAGAGGTCTCGGCTTCACTGGAGAGCGGTGCCCTCCTCACCGATGTGGTTGCGACCCTGAGACGTGAGTTCCCGGAGATCGGCAATGAGATCGGGCCACTCGTCGAGGCGGTGGCGGAGGCAGGTTCTGCCGCTGCCCCACTGTTTCAGGAGTTGGGGGAACTCGCCCTCTCCCAGGTGGAGGTGACTGAAGAGATACGGGTGGCGACCGCACCGGCCCGTGCCTCGGCTCTGGTCCTGGTGGGATTGCCGGTTGCGTACCTTTCCTACCAGCTGTCGACAGGTGCCATCACCGACCTTCTCGGGAACCCTGCTCAGCAAGGTATTGCGGTAGCGGGTGTGATACTCGCAGGCGGCGGGCTCGTCGCAAGCCTCATGTTGGTGAGGAAGGCGGTATGAGTTACATTCTTGTGGGCTCTGCAGGACTCGTCGCCCTCGGTGTTCCGGGGTTGGTTCTGTCGTTGCTGATCCTTTCCACCTACCGCCATCTCCCACGCCGAATCCCTACGAACAACCTGAGGCCGGTCCTCATGGTTCTCCTGGTGGAGTTGCGTGGCGGACGATCCGTATTGGCTTCGCTGCAGGCGGCCGCGGTGCGATTCCCTGACGACGAACGATTGACCAGACTGGTGCGTATCGCTGCCGTGACCGGTCTGGCCGCTGCCGTTGACGAGTCCCGGGGGTCGATGAGACTGCTTCTGGCCCAGCTGGCCCGGGCCCAGGTGAGCGGTTCGTCTGCCGCCGATGCGGTAAGGAGGTTTCTTGAATCTGACATCGCCCGGGAGCGGGCAAGGCGCCTGGCGCGCATGCGGGCGCTACCCGTGAGACTTACGGTTCCGCTGACTCTCCTGATTCTCCCCGGCGTAGTCGTTCTCTCTTATGGGCCCACGATCCTGTCACTGCTGGAAGGTCTGGTGGTGCCCCTTGACTAGGAGCCTGTTGACAATGCATGTCACCCATCTGGACGACCATGCAGCGAGTGGCGCGCCTGGCCGCCCATGTGGGCAACGGCATTATCCAACAGACTCCCAGATCCGCACTTCCTCCCGTGCCGGCCGGTCGCCGGGCAAAGAGAGGAGCGCAATATGCGTATATGGACAAGGATGGTTCTGTTCGTTCATGGAGACCGTGGGCAGGGAACCGTCGAGTACTTCCTGGTGATACTCGCCGCCACTGCTCTGGCGATCATCGGCCTCAACTGGCTTCAGTCAGGGAGCGGTAGCGGCCTGCTCGGTGGTCTCTTTGGGAAAGTCATCTCGTGGGTGGTCGGCAAGTTCTGAACGAGCGAGGTTCCGTCACAGTCGAGTTCTTTCTCATCCTGCCACTGGTGGTATTGCTGTTGGTGGCTGGATTGCAGGTGGTCTCTGCGGCACGCCTGAGAATCGAACTCAGTGGTGCCGTCCGGGAAGGGGTTCGGGTCGCGGCGACAACACCCGACCCCGCCCGGGCGGTTGATGCCGTCATCTCCGCTCTGGATCCGGACCTCGCCGCCCGGACCCGGGTATCCGTGACCCGGCCGGCGACGCCCGGGCAAATGGCGACAGTGACGGCGACGAGTAACCACGTTGTCGACTTCTTTGTCCTGCCGGATCTCGAATTCGAGATCTCAGCCAGGGCATCGATGCGCACTGAACGATGAACCGGGAAGAGCGTGGTTCGGCAACCCTTGTGGTGGTGTTCGTCCTCGGTCTGGTACTGACCGCCGTGATCGGGCTGGGATCTCTCGCAATTCTCTACGGTGCGAGAACCGAGGCAAGCATCGCTGCCGATGCCGCGGCCCTCGCTGCTGCCGTTGCCACCTACCCGCCGGCGGGGGCAGGGACACCTCAAGCCGAGGCATCGCGCTACGCGACTGCCAACGGTGCGGTGGTCGTGATGTGCACATGCACTGTTGACTCGAGTTTTGCCAGCCGGACGGTCACGGTCATCGTCGAGAAGGAGGTGTCGGTTCCGTTCTTCGGGACCGTGAGGGTGAAGGCGGGGGCAAGGGGTGAGTTTGACCCGGTCGCCTGGCTGGGCGGCTGAGTCAGTTCGCGGCACCTGCTCTGGCTGCCGCTTCGAAGGTGTGGTCAGCCCTGATGAACCAGGTCCACTACTTCCTCCATCGCCGCCACAGCGGCTGATGACTTGTCGGTCAGGTCACAGCGGACCTCGGTGAAGCCGAGGTCGCCGAGCAAGAGGATGTAGTCGGCGATCTTGACTGCGTCCCCTGCAACCGGCTGTTTCATCTCCGAACCGGGATCGAACCCCGGCGGCACCACCGAGTACAGGTCGAAGGTTCTGACGATCTCGGACGGGTCACGCCCCACCTCATCACAGGCCTGCTCGAGTTCCTCGGCAA
>DATKCM010000099.1:0-3710 GCA_035513195.1 Acidimicrobiia bacterium
GACGAGATACGCGCCGCCGAGTTCGAAGAGCTCGACAGCGAGATAGAGATCCGCAAGGAGGAGGTCGAAATGGCTGCATTGCTGATCGACAACCTGACCAGACCCTTCGAGGGGGAGGCATATGTCGACAGGACCCGTGAGCAGATCGAGGAGCTCGCGGCTAAGAAGGTCGCCGGTGAAGAGATCGTCGCCGTGGACAGTTTGCCTGAGCCCACCAAAGTGGTCGACCTGCTCGACGCCCTCAAGGCATCGGTCGAGGCCACCAAGAAAGCAGCTAGTTAGGAGTCCGTCGGATGACATGCATTGTTCGACGGGCTCCTATGGGCCTTCGTTCTCCCAGGTCACCTCGGAAGGTTCCGCAATCTCGACTCCCTTGTAGACAGGGGCACGGAGGTGTGAGTCGGCGGTCCACTCCTTGAATTCGACGTTCACGACGATGCCCGGCTCGACCCAGTGGAGCCGGCCCGGATAGCGCACCGCTGGCTGGAATGGGCTCGTATCTCGTTCCAGTTCCCCGAGGGTTGCCCTGATGGCAGACAGTGTCTGCTCGTCGAAACCGGAGCCAACCGCCCCGATAAACCGAAGGTCTCCGTCGTGCCACAAGCCAAGCAGAAGCGAGCCGAATGTCGCTGACCGGCCACCCTCTCCTTCAGCGAACCCGCCGACAATCGCCCGCAGTTGCCGTCGCACCGAAATCTTACGCCAGTCGGGTGATCGCCGGCCCGGGAAGTAACGCGATCCGGACCGCTTCGCGACGATTCCTTCGATCCCCTGTGCTTTGACCGCCTCGAAGAGAGCCGTCCCGTGCTCCTGAGTCGGGGCGTTCACTACGAGCGGCGATTGCAGGTCGAGGCCGAAGAGTATCTCCTGGCGTTGTTCATATCCGAGGCCGGTTCGGACCTCGCCCCCGTGATACAACACGTCGAAGACCACGTAGTTGACAGCGGACCTATTGCCGGTGCCCGATCCCCCGAATCCGGTGCGCTTCTGGATCCGATCGAAACTGGGACGGCCCTCGTCGTCGAACGCGACGATCTCACCGTCGAGGACCACGCCTTCGGGAAGTGACAATCCTCTCAACTCGGGAAAGGGCTCAAGAAGGTCGATGCCGCGACGAGACCTCGCCCGGACGGCGCCGTCGTTGGAAAGGACCGCGCGGTAACCGTCCCACTTCACCTCGAACCACCATTGCGGGTCGTCGAATGGATGCTGCCAGCGTGTGGCGAGCATCGGTTCGAAGGCTGGCAGCATCAGCCGCCGATCCGTTGTCTCAACTCGCTCCCAGCTCTTCTCGAACGAGACGGTTCACCAGCCCACCGTCCAGGTCCTCCCCGTGCTCCTTCATCAGTGAGCCGATCACTCGCCCCGCCGCCTTCTCATCTCCGGAGGCGCCGAGAGACTCGATGCTCACTTTCACCAATTCCCGAGTAGCTGCCTCGTCGAGCTTCTTTGGAAGCCAGCGACTGAGGTATTCGATTTCATACCCGAGTTTCTCTGCCATCGCCCGGCCCCGTTCGCCGAAACCCTCGTACTCCTCTTTGGACTTCTTCATCTTCTTCACGTAACTGGCGATGACCTGCTCGTAGAGGGCATCGTCGACCTCTCCCGCGAAACCAGCCTCGCTGGTCGCGAGCGAAACCTCGCTCTGCACCTGACGGACTACGTCGCGACGTGGCCCATCTTTGCTCAGCATTGCGTCTTTGAGCTCGGCGGCAAGCTGCTCTTTGATGGTCATCTGACACTCCCTATGAGTTCCCGGGTGCCGGGCGGATCGTCGGCAATGATGCCTGACACACCCCTCGACACCAACTCTTCGATCGATGCTTCGAAAGTCTCTCCACCCCGTGTCGACCAGACGGCGACGCGGAACTCCTCAGGAATCGGCGTCGTCGATCCAAGCACCAGGTCGACGTCCGGGACCAGATACCGATGCTCCGACTCCGCTGCATGGCGAATTGCGTCCTCGATGCTTCCGAAGACACCAACACTCAGACCGGTGGACATGTCCGGGAACATGCGACGAACAGCGTTGACGCTTGCCCAATTGAACGAGATGATCACGTCGGCTGGCCTGGACAACGCTGCGGCTTCCAGAGCAAGCCGGTGATCGGGTTCGTATCCTCGCTCTCCTGGTGTGTTCTTTATCTCGATGAAGGCGGGGGTATCCGGCAGTGCCGCCAGTGCCTCGTCGAGCAGACACGGTTTCGCTCCCTGACCGAGATCGACCTCCGAAAGGACGCTCCACGATGTGTCCGCCACCTCGAGAGGTCCGAGGTGAGTGTCATGGGCCAGGGCCAACTTGCCGTCAGCCGATCGCCGGACGTCCATCTCGACAGCATCGCAGAAGGGCGCAACCGAAATGAACCCGGCCAGAGTGTTGTCCGTGTAACGGGTGGACCACCCCCGGTGCCCGATGACTTCGATTCCGTTGCTCAAGGAATATTTTTCCCAGAAACTCGTTTACAAGAATGGATCTCACCACTAAATTCACTTCTGAATCCTCTGGCACCCGCGCCGTTTTGGTGGGAATGCTTGTGAAAAAGATCACAATCCCAAGGAAGTTTTGTGCTTACGACCCAGATAACAACAGATTGGCGAGACCTTGCAGCGTGTAGGGACTCCGAACCGAACCTCTTCTTCCCGGTAGGAACCACTGGGTCCGCCGTGGAACAGATAGACGCTGCCATCGCGATATGCTCAACGTGCATGGTTCAAGAAGACTGCTTGCAGTACGCCCTTGAGACCAACCAGGAGTCGGGCGTCTGGGGTGGCTACGCAGAAGATGACCGGCGCCGCCTTCGCAAACGTTGGCTCGCCGACAGGCGCCGACGCACCGCTTGAAACTTCATTCATGAATTGAGACCCTCTGCGAAGGGTCTCTTTATTAGACAGCATCTTCAGACACCGGAGGCGAAGCCGACCAGCACGTCTGCATCCCCGGACTCCACTTCGACATAGGCGATACGGGCCGCCGGTATCCCGATCTCCCGTCTCTTGGTGTCGGTAGCCCAAAAGACATCTCCGCCGGAGACGGCGTCTGCAACCTGGTCCTTGAATGTAGACAGGTCGTCGACCTCCAACTCGACCACCTTGCTCGACTCGGCCACACCGATACGCACTTTCATCTGTTTTCCAAATCCTCGACTGGAAAGTGATCGTAACCCCCTTCAAACCCTCCGCAGGGCGTCGTACGTTGGTCTCATGTTCCGTCCACTACTGACTGCGCTCCTATCGGCGATTCTGTTCGCAGTGATGACGATGGCCGGTGCCGTCCAAACGGCACAGACCGGGTATCCCCCGATTGGCCCTACGGACCCGGAACGTCTCACGGTGGTCGTGGAGAAGGGTGATCACATGTGGAAGATCTCCAAGCGGGAGCTAGCAGAGGTGCTGCGGCGCGACCCGGGCAACAAGGAAATCCATCCCTTCTGGGTCGAAACCATCGAAAAGAATCGTGACTCGCTTCGCTCAGGCGACCCCGATCTGATCTTCCCGGGTGAGGAGCTGACGCTACCCGAGGTCAACAACGACTAGAAGCCCGTCCTAGTGGCCCGTCGCAGAAATATTGACGGTGTCTCTCCGGCCCTCGACACCCCTGGCTGCGTCCAAAATGCTCGCCGCAGCTCCCGGCTGCGACTGCGCTTTTCTCCTTGCCAGATGGCGCCGATGACTCGGAGACACCCTCGCCCTATTTCAACGACAGACCACTA
>DATKCM010000100.1:0-24474 GCA_035513195.1 Acidimicrobiia bacterium
GTCTTCCCCAGCCAGGCGAACACCCCGATCAGGATTGCAACATCGTGGAACATCGAAGCCACCGCCGAGAACCCGATGGTCCATCTGAACCGGAAGGCGAGGTAGACAAGCTGTAGGAGAAGGGCCAGGCCGAGGGCGAGCAGCGCCCGATTGCGGAGCTCATTGCCGAGGGTGGGGCCGACGAACTGGTCACGCAGAACGTCCACCTCTCCTCCGGCGTCGGTCATCACCCCGAAGACCATGTCCTCCTGCGCGCTGTCGAGTTGCTCGGTGCGGATGACGATGGTCCCCTGGCCAGACTCCTGGATTAAGGCACGGGGCAGACCGTTGTCGGCAAGAGTGGACCGCAGCTCGTCGACCTCGACCTGCTGGCTGGTAGAGAATTCGAGCAACCGACCCCCGAGAAACTCCAGCCCGAAGTTAACTCCGGACACGAAGAGGCCGGCGATCGCCAATGTCACCAGGGCCGCCGAGACCGCTAGCCATCTCCGCCATGAGCCGAGCAGGTCGGGCTGGCGCTCGGCGATCCATTCCCGGAAACCCTTGCCAACGTTCATCCCCATCAGCCCGGGTCGGCCTTCGACATTTGACAGACTGGTGACCAGTTGCAGGAACACCCGTGTCACCACCAGTGCGGAGAACATCGAGACCACGACCCCGATGGTCAGGGTCACACCAAAGCCGCGCACGGCCCCTGAAGCGAACGAGAAGAGAAGGATGGCGGCAAGCAGCGTCGTGACGTTGGCATCTGCGATCGCGGTCCACGCCCTCTTGAATCCGGCGGAGATCGCCTCTCGGATCGACGAGCCTTCAGCATGCTCCTCCTTGGCGCGCTCGTAGACGAGAACGTTGGCGTCCACGGCCATACCTATCGCAAGGACAAATCCGGCGATGCCAGGAAGTGTCAGCGTCGCCCCCAAGCCAGCGAGGACTGCATAAGAGACAAGGCCATAGACCCCCAGCGATACCGCGGCAACGACGCCCATCAGCCGGTAGAAGAAGATCATGTAGATGGTCGTCAGAGCGGCTCCGATGATGGCCGCCTCGACACTTGCACTGATCGCCGCCTCACCCAGAGAAGGGCCAATGGTCCCTCGCTCGATTATCTCGACCGGAACCGGCAGCGCCCCGGCCCTAATCAGCAGGGCGAGGTCGTTGGCTTCTTCTTCGGTGAATCCGCCGGTGATGATCGTGCTCCCCCCGGTGATGCCGACGTCACACTGCACGCTGAGGGAGACTCCCGGGCTCGAGATCACCATCGAGTCGAGGACGATCGCCACCCGCCGCTCGGGATCGCCCGGTGCGGCACACGCAGCTTCGGCCGTGAGCTCGGTCCAGGCCCGTTCTCCGTCGGAGTGGAACTCGATGGTCACCACCCACGCCGCCGAGCCCTGGGCATCAAACATGCCGGCAGCGCCGGCCACCTGCTCGCCACTGACCGCGGCGGGTCCGAGGACCAGATCCTCTCCTGCGTCACCAGGCAGGATCAAACCCTCGGTTCCTTCAGGGACAGTGCCGGTCGGGTATGACTCCAGCACCTTGTGAAAAGTGAGCTGGGCGGTTCGCCCGATCAGCTCCACCGCCTCGTCAGGGTCGGTTACGCCGGGCAACTCGAGGATGATCCGTCGCTCTCCAGAGACCTGGAGCGTCGGCTCGGCCACCCCGAATGCGTCGACACGGCGACGCAACACCTCGAGAGTCCGTTCGGTGACGTCGGCGTCAACCTGGACTTCAGCAGTGTCCTGGGCCTCGAGGATGATCTGGGTCCCACCCCGCAGATCGAGTCCCAATTGGATCGGAGTCTGCAGAACGGTGAATACCGCGGCCCCGATAGCAACGACCGAGAAAAACAGTCGCCACTTAGACACATTGGGCACGAGCAACACTCCTACGAATGACGGAAGGATGGGATGGTAGTGGTCTGTCGGTCAAATAGGGCGCGCGTAGCTCCGAGCCATCGAGGTCATCTGGCAAGGAGAAGCGCGCGTCTCGCACGGGGAGCTGCGGTGAGCACTTCGACGCAGCCAGGGACCTCTAGGGCCGGAGAAACGCCGCCAGTATTTGGGCGACAGGCCACTGGTGGTCTTCGAAAAGCGATTTGTAGTTAGCCTTTCCTTCTGAGACTCGACGACTGGGATTATCGTCAATGGCTGTTGGAAAGCACCGGCGTCGCGGCGTCGTCATCGACTGGATGTTTACTCCGCGTTGACAGCCATCCACCGATCCCCGCAGCCACAACCAGTAGGGCAACCGGCAAGCCGACCACCGGAAGCAGCCATACGAGCCCCACGATCGCCGAGCCGATCCCGACCGCACCGGAAATCGTCGTACCCCTCTTGACCAGGGAACCGATCAATGCGACCGCGGGGAGACCTGCGATCAATCCCCCGATCAGGACCAAGCCCAAGAGGGCTGCCAAGACCGGGATCAGAGCAGCGATGAGCGGCAGTGCAGTCGAAGATGGTGCGAGAGCCAAGATCGCTACGCCGATACCGACGATGAGGAGGGGCGAGAGGATCACCAGGACGCCAGCCAGAATCGATCTGATCGGTGACTGCCGGAGGCCTTCGAGCGCCCGCTCCGATCTCTCCGGCCAGATGGTGGAAACGAAGAGGGCCGTAGCTGCGAGGAGAATCGCGACGAGGATCTTGAGAACGAGGCCAAGGGCCCGGATCCTGATGTTTGGCTTCATCGGCTGTTGCTTCACCACCACGCCGTCCACCTCGGCCAGTTCGAGGCCAGTCGCCTCCCCGTCAGACCTGTAGGTGAAATCGCCCGTGACATGTAGTTGATCGGAGACCTTCACCTCTCCTGCTGTCACCCTCACGTCGCCCCGGACCTCACCTGAGATCGCCAGCCTGCCCTGAGTGCCCTCCACGTCGCCGAACACGGCGCCATTCGACGACGCGTCACGTGCCCACACGACCAGATCGCCTTCGACGACACCTTCGGCGTCGAGATCGAATTCGAATACGAGAGCGACGACGTCACCACGGACCTCGCCTGACAACTCCAGCGACGGCGACGTGACCCGGAGTGACTTCCCGATGGTCCCGGCGACGACAACTTCGCCACCCAGTGCCATCACCGAACCTGTGACCTCTCCCTCGATCGTCACATCCTGCGCTGCCAGGGCGATGAGGTCACCCTCGATCCTGCCCCTCACGATCACCCGGTTCGCCGCGACATATAAGTCGCCGGTGACCACTGTGTCTCCGGTGATGATTATCAGCTCGGAGCTTTCGACTTCTGCTGCCGCTGCGGGCAGGCCAAAGCTAATCGTGAAGACGGCTGCGACAAGGAGTAGCAGCAGGACACTAGAGCGGGAGTGCATCGGCAACGATGTTAAGGAGGGATGCGGGCAAGATGCCCCAGACCAGAGTGGCCAACACCGCGATTCCCAGCACCCACCGCACCGACTTCGATACGGCGACGGGGGCCCCTTCATCGTCTTCCATATACATGATCACAATGATCCGGAGATAGAACGCGAACGCGATCACAGACGCAACAACCGCTACTACGACCAGCCCCTGGTAGCCGTTGGACCAGGCGTCGGCGAAGACACCGAACTTGGCCACAAAACCGGAGGTGAGAGGGAGGCCGGCCATTCCGAGAAGAAGCACGGTCAGACTGCCGGCAAGCACGGGTGAGCGTCGGGACAATCCACGGTAGAGGCCGATGTCCGAGCTCGACCCGCTCGATCCGGAGACGACAGCGACCACGGCGAAAGCCCCGACCAGCTGAACCGAGTACACAGCAAGGTAGAAGAGGATTCCCTCGACGCTGAGTCCGGCAACCCCGGTCAGTATGAACCCGGCGTGAGCCACTCCCGAATAGGCGAGCATACGCCGGACGTCGCTCTGGACCAGCGCCATGATCGACCCCAGAAGCATCGAGAGAACGGCGAGAGCCGCGACCACCGGAAGGAAGCTCCAGTCGAAATCGTCCACGGCGGTGAGCAGGATGCGGGCCAGGGCCGCAAAACCGGCAACCTTGGCCACACCGGCCAGATAACCGACGATTCCCGCCGGTGCGCCCTGGTAGACGTCCGGCGCCCAGGTATGGAACGGCGCGGCCGAAACCTTGAACCCCAGCCCGACCACCACCAACCCGATTCCCACCAGAATGACGCCCGGGCTTCCGACGATGAACGAGGAGAGGAAGTCTCCGATCCCGAGAATCGTGAGCTGGCGGGTCCCGGCGTAGATAAGGGCAACCCCATACACGAAAATCGCAGAGGCGAATGATCCCATCAGGAAGTACTTGATTGCCGCCTCGTCGGCCTTCTTGTCCTCCCGGGTCAGCCCGGCAAGGACGTAGAGGGCGATCGAGCCGACTTCGAGCCCAAGGAACAGCATGATCAGGTTGTTGGATGACACCATGATCGAGAAGCCGGTGGTCGCCAACAATACGAGAGCAAGCCCCTCGGCTCCCCTCCGTCCCAGGTCTTTGAAGAACTGCCATCCGGAGGCAACGCCGAGTGCGGTCACCACCAGCAGGGCGAACCTGCCGAAGATGGCGTAGCCGTCCATCAGGATCATCCCGGAGAAGGCGGATAGCTCCGAGAAACTACCCGCGGCATTGGCATCAGCTGCGAAAAGCCACTGCACCACCGCCAAACCCGCGGCGACGAGCAACCCACCTGCAGTTACCAGACCGAGCGTGCGGGTGATGGGCTTCCACTGAACTTCGACAAGGAGAATGATCGCCGCGGCGAGAGCCAGAACGAGATCGGGCGCGATCGCCAGCCATGCCACGTCGGGGGTTTCCATCAGGAATCACCTCCCGCCGTGAAGACGTCGTCGAGGCGCCCCGGGTAGGGCGTCGTGTAGTCGGTCGTCGACTCGATGTGGTCGAGGACAGCTTCGGTCGAGGGACCGATCTTGTCCAGGAGGACCGAAGGGAATAGGCCAATCACCAGGACCAGGATCGCCAACGGGGCAAGTAAGCCGATTTCCCGGGTGGTGAGGTCTTTGAGGGCAAGGTTCTCCTCCTTGTCGGGCACCCCCGTGAACACTCTTTCGTAAGCCCAGAGCAGGTAGATGGCGGCAAGGACCACGCCGAAGGAGGCGATGATGGCGAACACCGGGAGCGTCGCGTAACTCCCGACCAGGACCAGGAACTCACCGACGAATCCGTTGAGCCCGGGCAGTCCTATGGAGGCAAAGGCCATGAACAGGAAGAAACCCGCATACATGGGCATCACCTTCTGCAAACCTCCGAAGTCGGCGATCGCCTTGGTGTGGCGGCGGTCGTAGAGCATCCCGACAAGCAGGAACAGCGCCCCTGTCGTCAACCCGTGGTTCACATTCTGGATGACCGCCCCTTGGAGCCCGCCCGAGGTGAGGGCAAATGTGCCGAGGACGATGAACCCGAGATGTGAAACCGACGAATACGCCACGAGTTTCTTCAAATCGGGTTGGACGATGGCAACCACCGCTCCGTAGATGATCCCGACGACCGCAACGGTCGCCATGATCGGCACCGCATCAACGGACGCCTCCGGGAACAGAGCCAGGTTGAACCTGAGCAGGCCGTAAGTCCCGAGCTTCAGCAGAACGGCAGCCAGGAGGACCGAGCCGGCGGTGGGTGCTTCGACGTGGGCGTCCGGCAGCCAGGTGTGAAGCGGAACGAGCGGCACTTTGATCGCAAATGCAAGAGCGAAGGCGGCGAAGAACCATCGTTCGGTTCCGGCGTCGAGAGTCACCTCCATGAGGTCGGCCAGAGCGAACGACGTCGAGCCGAACTCGGAGGAATAGCTGAACGCAAGCCCGATGATCGCCGCCAGCATCAGCGCCGATCCGAGCGCGGTGTAGATGAAGAATTTGATCGAAGCGTAAATCCGCCGCTCGCCGCCCCAGATGCCGATGATGAAGTACATCGGGATCAGAATTGCCTCGAAGAAGACGAAGAACAGGAAGAGGTCGAGGGCGAGAAATGCCCCGAGCATCCCGGCTTCGAGGAGGAGCGTGAAGACAACGAACTCCTTGGTCCGCTTTGTGATCGACGTCGATGCTCCCAACGCGATCGGCACCAGCAAGGCGGTGAGCATGACCATGGGCAACGAGATGCCGTCCATCCCGAGAGACCAACTGATCCCCCAGGGTTCGTGCCAGACGGCGTCAACTGTGTGCTGGTACCCGGGGAGGGGTTCGAACTCCCAGAAGAGATATCCGGCAAGGGCGAGGGGCAGCATTGAGAGTGCGATGCCGAGCGCCAGGTGAATCTCGCTTCGCTTCGATGGGATCGCGGCAATCACAAGGGCGGCGACCACCGGCAGGAGAATCAGTGCGGAAAGCATCAGAGGCCACCTGCCAACAGCCAACCCACCACAACGACGGCCCCGGCCAGGAGGAGGGCCGCATAGTTGCGCACGTAGCCGGTCTGCAGAGGCCTGAGTCGCTGGCCGATGCCGAGGAACAACCCGGCGACTCCGTCCACGGCTCCGTCGATCAGCGGGAGGTCGATTCCGAAGGCGCTGATCTCGGCGAGCTTCCTACCCGGAGCGACAAGGGTCTTTCCGTACAGGCCATCGACCCGGTAGGCATCCTCCCATGTTCCCCAGAGAGGCTGGAGGCCCTCCTCGAATCGCTGCCACGAGCCTGCTGGCCGCCGGTAGGTCAGATATGCCGCTCCTCCACCTGCCAGTGCCGCGAACACAGAGAGCCCGGCGAGGACAATGAGAAGACCGATCCCCTCCGGGGGATGCTGGACGGAGATTCCCTCGAAAACCGGCTCGAGGTAGTGCTCGAGTGTGGTCCGGAACGGCGTGTTGACCAGACCACCGACCACCGAGAGGGCGGCAAGGATCATCAAGGGCACACCCATGACCGAGGGAGCCCTGTGCGGTTCGACTCCTTCTTCCCATCTCGGCTCGCCGAGGAAGACCAACACCCATTGCCGGGTCATGTAGAAGGCGGTGAGCAGTGCGGTTATCAGCCCGACCACAAACAGCACAGAGAACCATCCGCCTCTTTCGAACGAGGAGGCGAGGATCTCGTCTTTGGACCAGAACCCGGCCAGGGGAGGGATCCCGGCGATGGCAAGGGTGGCGATGCCCATGGTTATCCCCGTCACCGGCATCCGCTTGAGCAGACCGCCCATCTTGTGCATGTCCTGCTCCTCGTTCATCGCGTGGATTACCGCACCCGCCCCGAGGAAGAGCAGGGCCTTGAAGAAGGCATGGGTCATGAGGTGAAAGATCCCGGCCACATAGGCAGTCGATCCAACTGCAAGGAACATGTAGCCGAGCTGGGACACGGTGGAATAGGCGAGCACCTTTTTGATGTCCCGCTGGGCAAGTGCGATGGTGGCCGCCCACAGGGCTGTCACCGCACCCACGGTGGCGACTGTGGTCGAGGCAACCGGGGCGAGGTCGAAGATCGCCGCGGTACGGGCGATCACATAGACACCGGCGGTGACCATTGTCGCCGCATGGATCAAGGCCGAGACCGGAGTGGGGCCCTCCATCGCGTCCGGAAGCCACACATAGAGCGGCACTTGCGCCGATTTTCCTGCCGCTCCCACCAGGAGAAGCAGACCGATCGCGGTCGCGGTCCCGGTGGTCAGCACCTCGGGAGCCCGATGGAACACTCCGGCAAACGAGAGGGTTCCGAAACTGGTGAAGACCATCATCAGGGCGACCATGAACCCGAAGTCACCGATCCGGTTGACGACGAACGCCTTCTTCGCTGCCGCCGATGCCGATGGACGGGTGAACCAGAAACCGATCAGCAGATAAGAACAGAGGCCGACCAGCTCCCAGCCGAGGAAAAGCATGGCGAAGTTCCCGGCGAGAACGAGGGTGAGCATCGAGGCGGCGAAAAAGTTGAGGTAGGTGAAGAATCGGCCGAACCGCTCGTCGCCGTGCATGTACCCGATCGCAAATACATGGATCAGCGTCCCGACTCCGGTCACCACCAGCGTCATCAATGACGACAGCGGATCCCATTGGATCTCGAGGCTGGCGCCGATCGCCGGCATCCACTCCCAGAGAAGGACCGTCGAAGCATCGGCTCCCCCGTCGACAAATGGCAGCGCCGCCACCAGGGCGAAGACGAATGAAGCCCCGATCGCGGTGGAGGCGAGCCAACCTGAGCGCGGCTCGCCGAGGAACCTGCCGACGAAGTGGAGAACCACTGCGGCAAAAAGCGGCAATGCGATGACGATCCAGATGAGCCCGGTCATGGGTCAGCCCCTCATCTCATTGAGCTCGTCGACAGACGCCGTTGATCGCCTGCGGAAGATGGCAACGATGATCGCAAGACCGACAACCACCTCTGCGGCGGCAACGACGAGGATGAAGAAGACCGCCACCTGGCCATTGAGGTCGTTCATCGCCCGGCCGGCAGAGATCAAGGTCAGGTTGACGGCGTTGAGCATCAGTTCGATACACATGAACATGACTAGGGCGTTGCGTCTCACCAGCATGCCGAGTGCGCCAATGAAGAACAGGATGGCAGCGACCGTCATGTACAGGCCAGGATCAACCATCAGCTGTCCCTTCCCCTGTAGTGAGCCAGCGCGATGGCGCCCGCTGCCGCGATCGTGAGCAGCAGGGCGGTTGCTTCGAAGGCAAGAACCCAGCTTGTGAAGAGCCGCTCTCCCACCGCCTCGATGGTCCCGTTGGTCGCCTCGGGGATGAGTGCATTGGATGCGGCAGGAACCCACTCAAAATCGGTGAACAGCGCCAGGCTGGCTGCGACCAGGATGATGACGCCGCCCAATCCGATAACCGCTTTCCTCTGGAAGGGGAGGTTCTCCTCCCTGGTCTCGTGCTTGTCGACTCCGATCAGCATGATCACGAACAGGAACAGAGTCAGTACCGCACCGGCGTAAACGATGATCTGCACGGCCGCGACGAAATGGGCAAGCTGGAGGACGTAGAGGACGGCGACCGAGAACAGGGTTCCGAGGAGACCGATCGCCGAGTAGACGGGATTCCGTGCGACTACCACTGTGACAGCTCCGGCGATGGCAGCAATTGCCATGAGTATGAACACGAAAGACTCAACCATCGGTTTCCTCCTCCGGCTGCGACGATGAATCCGCCTCATCCTGGGGAGGCTCGGGGTCCCACGAGCCGGAGCCGGCGGTGTCACGCCACATCTTGACCCCCTCATAAGCAGCCACCCCAGATGGTGCGGTTGCCCGCATCCATCCATCGGAGCTGTTGAGCTCTCCGAGGTCACCCAGCTTCTCGTCGGGGAACATATGCGGCACCTTGCCGGTCGGGTCCATCAACAGCTCCGCACGGGTGTAGATGGCGTCCTCACGATTGGTCGTGGACATCTCGAACAGATGGGTCATGGTGATTGCCTCTGTCGGACATGCCTCGACACACAGGCCGCAGAAGATGCAGCGCAGCATGTTGATCTCGTAGATGTACCCGTAGCGCTCACCGGGGCTCGTCGGGTTCTCCGGGTCGTTATTGGCCCCGCGCACATGGATGCAGTCGGCGGGGCATGCCCCGGCGCACAATTCACATCCGATGCATTTCTCCATGCCGTCCGGGTAGCGGTTGAGCACATGGCGTCCGTGGAAGCGCTGCGGCTTCTGTCTGGTCTCCTTCGGGTATTGGGTCGTGACCAGCTCGGATCCACCGAACATGGTCCGCAGCATCGTCCCGCCGGTGACGCTCAGGCCTTTCCAGAGCTCGTTGAACAATCCCATTACGAGCTCCAGGGCAGTCCGAATTGGCGGAAGGCGATGACAAAGGTGGACAGGATCAGCCAGCCCAGGGCACCGGGGATCAACCGCTTCCACCCCAGGGTCATCAGCTGGTCGTACCTGAGGCGGGGCAAGGTGGCTCTGATCCAGAAGAAGAGGAAGACGATGAGATAGGTCTTGAGCAGGAAGTAGACGGTGGGCAGGACGGCGGAGACGAATCCGGGCAGGGCGTCGTCGAAGGTCGGGCCATTCCAACCTCCGAGGAAGAGCGTTGCCGCGATCGCAGACATCGAGAAGATGTTGACGTACTCGGCGAGGAAGAACATCGCGAACCGCACTCCCGAGTACTCGGTGTGGAACCCACCGACGATCTCCTGTTCGGCTTCGACGAGGTCGAAGGGAGCGCGGTTGGTCTCGGCGACGATCGCCACGAAGAAGATCCCGAACGCCACGATCTGGGGGAATATGTTCCATCTCGGGACGAACCGGAGTATCGGCTCGAGTGCCGGGATTACATCGCCCCATGTTCCCGCCTGGCGACTGACGATCTCGGAGAGCGACAGCGTTCCCCCACCCTCCCCCTGGGTCGCACTGAACATGACAACAGCAACCATCGAAAGGCCCATGGCCGCCTCATAGGAGATCGCCTGTGCAGTGGCCCTCACCCCGCCGATGAGCGGGTATTTCGACCCCGAGGACCACCCTGCCAGCACCACTGCATACACCGCCATCGACGACATGGCGAGGATGAAAAGCAAACCTATGTTGAGGTCTGCCCCCTGAAGGATCACCTCCTGGTCACCGATCATGAACGGGGCTCCCCACGGAACCATCATGAAGATGAGAAAGGCCGGGATGACCGCGAGGAAGGGGGCAAGGACATACATCCCCAATTCGACCTTGCTCGGGGTGATCGACTCCTTGAAGAAGAGCTTCAGCCCGTCGGCCACAGTCTGGAGGATCCCGAACGGCCCGGCGCGGTTGGGACCGATCCTGCTTTGCATGTCGGCCAAAAGCTTCCGCTCCAGCCACACGTTGATGATCGTCAGCACCATCAACAGCCCGAAGGTAAGTACGACCCGCAGCACCACGATGCCGAATTGAGCCCAGGTCATCGCATCACCACCGACATCACGTCACCACCGTCACCCGGACGACAGGGTCGGAGCCGAGCGGGGCTGCACCGGGTTGGTTCAACGGCACAAAGACAACTCCTGGTGGCGTGGACACGTCGATACGGGCCGAGAACTCTCCCTCTCCCCTGGTAGTGACCACTCTTACCAGGGATTTGTCTCTGGCACCGAGGCGTTTGGCGTCGTCGGGGCTTATCCACGCCACCGCTCCGGGGGCGAGCCCATGCAGAGATGGGCAGTTGCGAAGGCGAACCCCGTCGTCATACATCACCCTGGCTTGATGGAGGAGAAGCTCCGCCGACGGTCCCCTGGGGCCATCCACCGCCACCGGGATGTGGGCAAGGGGCTGGTTGCCCTGCAGCGGGACAACGGCACCATCGCGGGCGTCCCATTCGAGAAGATCCCAGGTGACTCCCAGGTACGCCGGCGCCACTGAGGCGATCTCCTTGGCGATGAGCCGAGCCGAGCTCAGGCCCATCGGATTGCCCATGACAGAGGCGAGGTCGTCGATGATCGCCCAATCCGGCCGGGCCTGGCCCGGTGCCGGAATGATCTCGTTCACCTTCTGGACCCGTCCTTCGAGGTTGGTGACCGTCCCCTCTTTCTCGGAAAACCCCGCTGCCGGGAGGATCACATCTGCGAAATAGTTCGAGTCGTTGAGGAACGTATCGATGCTCACGACATACTCGGCAGACTCAAGGGCTTCGCGAACCGCCTCGGGCTCGTGGGAGTTTCCGACGGGGTCGGCGCCGACCAGGAGCACGGCCCGCAGCTCCCCGGCGCCGAGACCGGCAAGGATCCCGTCAGCGCCGCGACCCCGCTGTTCGGGGATCGCGCCCCACGTCGATTCGATGGCACCTGGGCCATAGGCGACCCTCCCGGGGAGAAGATCAGGGGAGAGACCCATGTCCAATGCGCCATAAGTGTTCGCCCGTTCCACCAAAGGCATGATTCTTGGGGTTTCGGCGCGATCGCGAACGAAGCCGGCAACCGACTCCGCCAGCCGTGGGTCATCAGCGAGAGAAGCAAGGCCGACGATGGCGACTACCTTGCCCTCCAGAAGGTCGGCGAGGCCTTCATGCTCACCTGAAGCAATCGCAGAGAGGAGGTCGTGCCCGCCCCCGGGTCGGTATCGAAGTACCCGCGTTGCCCGGTCGTCCAAACCGGTGGCCCTCGGATGGACGACGACGAGGTTGACTCCAAGCTCTTGCGCGGCACGCCGGACTCGCAGGTATAGGGTGGGGTGGGTTTCTTTCAGGTCAGGGCCCCACACCAGCACCGTGTCAGCGGTGTCGACGTCGGAGATCAGGGCGCGGTCAATCGTGGCGGCCACAAAGTGGGACGCCGGACCATCGCCGGTTCGACAATCGACGTTGTTGGTCTGCAGAACCGAACGGGCGAACCTGGAGAGTGCGTAGGCGTCTTCATTGGTCCCATTGGCTCCGCCGAGGACAGCGACCGACTCGCCCCCCGACTCCTCGATGATCAGGTCGAGGCGATTGCCGACCATGGCGAGGGCCTCCGACCAGGACACCGGTTCCAGCTCTCCGCCTCTTCTAACCAGTGGTGTGGTGAGCCGGTTCGGGGAGCGTAACTGTTCGTACCCCCAGCGATCCTTGTCCGACAGCCAGCCGTGATTTACCGGTTCGGAGTCGACCCCGACCAGTCGGAGTATCTCGTTCTGGGATACGTGGACCGACACTCTGGGATGCGCTGGATCGTAGAGCGACGAGCTCTCCACCATTTCGAGGTCCCAGGGGCGGGCCCGGAAACGGTATGCCTTCGCGGTCAATGCTCCTACCGGGCAGATCTGGACGGTGTTGCCCGAGAAATAGGAGGCGAAAGGATGGTCAGGGAAGGTATTGACCTCTGTCACGTTGCCGCGGTGCTGGAACTCGATGAGCGGGTCGCCGCTGATCTCGTCCGAGAAGCGGGTGCACCGGGCACACAGGATGCAACGTTCTCTGTCGAGGAGAACCAGGTCGGAGATCGGGATCGGCTTCTCGAAACTTCTCTTGATCTCGACGAACCGGCTCTCGCCCGGGCCGTATGCCATCGCCTGATCCTGAAGGGGGCATTCACCACCCTTGTCACAGACGGGGCAGTCGAGGGGGTGGTTGGCGAGGAGGAACTCGAGGACAGCCTCCTGGGCCTTCTCCACTGTCTCGTTCTGGGTGTCGATTGCCATCCCGTCGGCCACCTCGGTGGTGCATGCTGTGACCAGTATCGGCCCGCGACCGGTGTCCACCTCGACCAGGCACATCCGGCACATCCCGACGGGCTTCATTCGCCGGTGCCAGCAGAATCTGGGTATGTAGGTGCCCTGATCCTCGGCGGCCTTGATCAGGAGCTCGCCTGGCTTCACCTCGCACTCATGGCCGTCGAGTTTGATCGTCATCGGCTCGCTCATAGCGGGCACCCCCCGGCATCGACGTGGGCCTGGACTTCGTCTCTGAAATAATCCTTCAGGGCCTTGATCGGAGATACTGCGGACGGCCCGAGCGGGCAGATGGTGGTCATCTTCGGTGGCCAGGCAAGGTCGATGCTGATCCCGTCGGAGACTCCGATCGCCAGGTCGAGGTCGACTGTGCGCCCTTGACCCTCCTCGATCCGGCGCAGGATCATCTCGAGCCAGGTGGTTCCTTCACGGCACGGGGTGCATTGCCCGCACGACTCGTGGGAGAAGAAGCGGATGATGCGCTCGGCAGCCTTCACCATGCAGGTCGTTTCGTCCATGACGATCACTGCACCCGAACCGAGCATCGAACCGGCGGCGTCTGTGGCGTCTTTGGTGATCTCCAGGTCGAGATGCTCCGGGACAAACCAAGGCGCAGACGCTCCCCCGGGGATCCAGGCTTTCAGCTCCTTGCCGTCGGGGATACCTCCGCCGACGTCGTAGATCAGCTCCCGCCAGGTCATCCCGTGAGCCAGCTCGTAGTTGCCCGGTTTGTTGACGTGTCCCGACAGCGACATCAGAAAGGTCCCGGTGTCGGTCTCGTGAGCCAGGCCTGCGTACCGGTCCGCCCCCATCTCCAGGATGTGGGGCAGGTTGGAGACCGTCTCGACGTTGTTGACGATGGTGGGAAGCATGTAGAGACCCTTGGCGGCAGGGAAATACGGTGGCTTGAGCCGTGGCTCCCCCCTCCGCCCTTCCAGGCTGTTGATCAGGGCGGTCTCCTCACCACATATATATGCGCCGCCACCAAGATGGACGGTCACCTCGAGGTCGAAGTCGCTGCCGAATATCCCGGTGCCCAGGTAACCCCTGGCGTACGCCTCGTCCACCGCCGCCTGCACCCGGCGGGCAGGCTTCGCGTACTCGCCCCGGACGTAGATGAAGGCGTGGTGCACTTCGTTGGCGACCGAGGTGATGACCATCCCGTCCACCAATTGGTGCGGATCACGCTCGAGAAGCTGGCGGTCTTTGAATGTCCCCGGCTCGGATTCGTCCGCGTTCACCACCAGGTAAGCGGGGCGGGCAGGGGCGAGGAAGCTCCACTTGAGCCCGGCCGAGAATGCGGCGCCACCGCGACCGAGCAGACCTGACGCCTTGACCGTCTCGACCAACTCGTCACGTGTCATGCCGACTGCCCGCTTCGCCTGGGCATAGCCACCGGTCGCCTCGTATCGATCGATCGAGTGCGAGTCAGCGGGATGGTCGACCATCCTCCGGGTCACAACCAGCTGCGCAGTCAACTATGACCTACGCTCTTGTTCGTGCCCAGCGGCTGGAAGGCTGGGTACGGTCCGACGGCTCCGTCTTCGTCGCGGATCGCCCAGTCGAAGCTGCGCACGCCGCCAAAGAGCTCCTGCATCTCGTCGGTGTTCACCGCGCCAGGCTGTGCTTTCTTGAGCCACTGCACGAGCTCCCGGGCCTTTTCCGGGGTGACCCCTTCGATAAGCTCGTAGTTGACCTGGACTGCAACTGCTCCGCCACATGCTCCGATGCACTCAACATGCTCCACCGACAGCAAACCATCGGCGTCGGTCTCACCGTGGGGGACACCTGACTCGTCTTCGAGAGCATGGAGTACCTCGTCTCCACCGAGGAGCATGCACGAGATCGACGTGCAACAGCTGACCAGGTACTTGCCGGTCCTTTCCCGCTTGTACATCGTGTAGAAACTTGCCACCGAATGCACCTGGGCCGGAGTGAGGTCGACCCACTCCGCAACCTCTTCCATGCCTTCTTCCGAGAGGTGCCCCTGTTCGGCCATCGCCAGGTAGAGCAGCGGCATCACCGCTGAGCGCCTCTCCGGGTAGCGAGCGATGATCTCCTTGGCCCGGATCTGGGTTTCCCCTGACCAGATACTCATCGGTCGACGTCCCCCATCACGGGGTCCATCGAGGCGATGGTGGCCACGGTGTCCGCCATCAGTGAGTCACCCATTGCGATAGGCAGCGCCTGGAGATTGGCGAACGAAGGTGCCCTCGTGTGCATGCGATAGGGCCTGGCCTGACCGTCGGAGACCAGATAGCAACCCAGCTCGCCGCGGGGTGACTCGACGGCCACGTATGTCTCACCGGGCGGCACCTTGAAGCCCTCGGTGAACAGCTTGAAGTGGTGGATCAAAGCCTCCATCGACTCGTCGATCCTCGCCCGCGGCGGTGGGGTCACCTTGCGGTCATCCACGCGGTAGTCCCCCTTGGGCATGCTGTCCATGACCTGCTCGACGATCTTCAGTGACTCGTGGATCTCGTCGACCCTCACCCGATAGCGGTCATAAACATCACCGTGCTCGCCCACGGGCACGTCGAACTCGTACTGCTCGATTCCGCTATAGGGGAACGCTTTCCGGATGTCCCAATTGACACCGGCGGCCCTGAGTGCTGGCCCGGTTATCCCGAAGGCAGTCGCCTCTTCGCCGGAGATCACACCGACGCCTTTGGTCCGCGACAACCAGATCGGGTTGTTCTGGAGGAGGTCGTCGTACTGCTGGATACGAACCGGCAGGTTCTCGAGGATATCGCCGACATCGTCCTTCCAACCGGCGGGCAGGTCGGCGGCTACGCCCCCGGGGCGGATGTAGTTGTGGTTCATCCGCAGACCGGTGGTCTTCTCGAAGAAGGCGAGGATGCTCTCACGCTCCCGGAAGCCGTAGATCATCATCGACACCGCACCGATGTCCATTCCGTTGGTGGCCAGCGCGACGAGGTGGCTCGCGGCGCGGTTCAGCTCGGTCATCAGCACCCTGATTGCCTTCGCCCGCTCGGGAACCTCGACGCTGAGAAGGCGCTCCACGGCAAGCGAGTAGGCGAGCTCACAGTGGAGGGGAGCGAGGTAGTCCATCCTGGTGACGTTGGTGGGGCCCTGGCCGAAGGTGAGTTGCTCGGCGGTCTTTTCCATCCCGGTATGGAGGTAGCCGATTATCGGCTTGGTCCGGCGGATGATTTCGCCCTCAAGCTCGACCTGGAGACGGAGCACGCCATGGGTGGATGGGTGTTGGGGGCCCATGTTGACGATCATGCGCTCGTCGTCACCCACCTCGTCGTCGAAGACGTAGTCGTCGGTGACCACCCGACCGAACTGCTCGTCGAGGCGGCGATCAGACTCGTGTTCGCTGATCTCCTGTGCTCCCTCGTCCGTCGGGCTGAATTGAGGCTCTTCGGTCCCAGCGATCCAGATGTCGATGGTGTCGGTGGCCTCGGTGGCTTCGTCGCGTTCTTGGTTCATCTCAATCGACCTGGTGACTTGCTTTGAATTGAACCGGGACTCCGCCAACACCGAAGTCCTTCCGGAGCGGATGGCCTTCCCAATCGTCGGGCATCAGGATCCTGGTCAGGTCGGGGTGCCCCTCGAAGGCGATGCCAAACATGTCGTAGACCTCGCGCTCGGCAAAATTTGCCCCCGGCCATATCGGCACCAGCGAGTCAACCTTCGGGTCGACCCGGCCGAGCGCAGTGATCATCCTGAGTCTGAGCTTGTGCTCCATGGAGAGGAGGTTGGCAATGACTTCGAACCGCTCCGGCCTCTGTCGCATCCAGTCCACAGCGGTGACGTCGACGCACACTTCGAACCCGGCCGATTTCGCCGCTTCGGCAAATGGTCGCCAACTGGGCGGGTCCAGTCGGACCACAACCTGACCGTGGGAATCCTCCACCACGGCTGCCTCGTGGCCGTCGAACAAGTCGGCGAGCACAGGGTGCAGCTCGGTCAATTCTTGATCTCCCCGGACATGATCTTGTCGTGGAGCGACAGGATCCCGTGCATCAGGCTCTGGGGCCCAGGTGGGCATCCCGGGACGTAGATGTCGACGGGAACGATCTGGTCGACGCCCTGAACCAGGGCGTAGTTGTTGAACATGCCCCCGGTGGAGGCGCAAGCGCCCATCGAGATCACCCACTTCGGGTCGGGCATCTGGTCATAGACCTGCCGGAGCACGGGAGCCATCTTTTGGCTCACACGGCCGGCGACGATCATGAGATCTGCCTGACGGGGAGAAGCGCGGAACACCTCCATGCCGAATCTGGCCAGGTCGTAATGGGCCGCGCCGGTGGCCATCATCTCGATCGCACAGCAAGCCAGTCCGAAGGTCGCGGGAAACATCGAACGGGTGCGCGCCCAATTTGCGGCCCGGTCGACCGTCGTCATGAGCAAATTGCCGGGAGCTGTCGTTGCCATCAGGCTGCCTCAGGCACGTCGGGCTCGATGTAGCGAGCGCGACGTTTCACGTTCCAGTCGAGTGCGCCCCGCTTCCAAACATAGGCGAGGGTCTCGACTACGAAAAACGTGAATATGGCGACCGCAGCGACCCCGTACCAGCCGAGTTCGACCCATATCGTGGCCCAGGCGAAGAGAAAGATGATCTCGACGTCGAAGATCACGAAGAGCATCGCCACCAGGTAGAACTTCACCGGGAACCGTTGCGAGGGTTCCACCTCGGGGACGATGCCGCATTCGTACGGCTCGAGCTTCTCCGGGGTGGGGCGGTCCGGTCGGAAGATCCGTGACACGATGAGCGACACCGTCACAAATGCGGCGGCCAGTAGCAACATCAACCCGATCGGCACATAGTCAACGAGAGTCACTGCGGGGAGCTTAGAACGCACCCTGCTTGTGAACTAAATCGCAAACCCATCCCTTCTGTGTCGATCGCGAACACCACGTCATCGTCTCAATCGACACAGAATGGTGGAAGCGGCCGTGCCGGTCCCTTCTGTGTCGATCTCGAATACCACGTCATCTCGCCGATCGACACAGAACTGTGTGGGTGGGTCCTGAGTTACTTGACGGGGAGCGTACGCACGATGGCGGCGAGTGCGTCATAGGTGCGCTCCCCCATGTGCTTGTCGTCTTCGTCGAGGAGATTGGACATCACCTTGAGGGTCCACTCCATCAGTGGCTTGTTGCGGAGCCCGGCGTGAGCAAGGGTCCGCATGACCGGAGGGTTCCCGATCAGCTTCACGAAGATCCGGGCCATCTTGTAATACAACCCGTACTCGTCCTCGAGATGCTGCGGGTACCGCCGCAGCAGACCGAGGTCACGTTCGGCGATGGCCTGGCCGACATGGCCGGCGGCGATACGACCCGTCTCGTAGGCATAGGAGATCCCCTCCCCGTTCCAGGGGTTGATGGCACCGGCCGCGTCGCCGATCGCGACCCAATTCGAGCCGACCAGTGGGTTCTTCGAGAAAGACATCGTCAGCTTCCCCCCCACCGGCCGGGTCAGTTGCGCCTCCTCGGACAGCTCCCAGTGTTTCGGTGCAGTTGCCACGTAGTCGTTCATCATGTGGGTGGTGTTGACGTGCTTCCACCGTTTGAAAGTGGAAAGGAGTCCGACACCAACGTTGATCGTCCCGTCCCCGAGAGGGAACACCCACCCGTAGCCGGGGATCGTCGCCCCGGAGCGGTCGCGCAAGTCGAGCTGGCTCTCCAGGAAAGGGTCCTTGGACATCGGTGAGGAGTAATAGCCACGGGCGGCCATACCCATCGGGTAGTCCCGGCGCCGGGACGCGCCCAGGTCACGCCCGAACCGGTTCATCGAACCGTCGGCGATGATGGTGACGGTGGGTTTGACCACCTCGCTCTCGCCGCCGGACGCGAGCTCGGCACCGACCAGCTGCCCGTCTTCGATGATCGGAGTTGCCGTGGTCTTTTGCTTGATGACAACGCCCTGCTTCTCAGCGAGAGTCGCGATTTGCGCATCGAGGTCGCGACGGCGCATGACTCCGCCCCAGCTGGGGAAACGGCTGTGCTCGGGCCACTCCATCTCCAGCATGAGGTCGTCTCCGGCGAAGGAGCGGAGGCCGGTGATCTTGTGGAAGTCGGTGACATCGAAGTCGAAGCCCATATCTTGCATCTGCAGGATTGCCCGCGGGGTGAGCCCGTCTCCACACGTCTTGTCACGGGGAAACTCCTTCTTTTCCACCAGCGTGACATCGTGACCGTCCCGGGCAAGCCAGAACGCTGCAGCCGCCCCTGCCGGGCCACCGCCTACCACGAGAATTGTCGGGGACTTCATCCGAAACGAGATTAGGAGGGTGGCCCGCTTTGGCGTACTCGATGCTGGAAAGCAACGGTTTCAGGGTTATCGTTTTATACCGATGAGCGGACTTCCCAAGGCAACCGTCGTGCGGCTCCCCCGCTATCTCCGCCTGCTCGAAGACCTGGCCTCCTCCCGGGACACTGTGAGCTCTGACGACCTCGCTCTCGCCGCCGGCGCCAACGCAGCCAACGTGCGCAGGGACCTCTCCCACCTGGACTTTCACGGCGTACGCGGGCTCGGCTACTCCGTCCGTGAGTTGCGGGACCGGATCCGCTCCGAGTTGGGAATCGACAAACGCCGCCGTGTAATCATCATCGGCGCCGGGAACCTGGGAAGGGCCCTGGCCAACTACGGGGGTCTGGCGAAACGCGGCTTCGATGTCGCCGGCGTCTACGACAACGCGCCAAAGCGCATCGGTAAGAGCATCGGCGGAATCGAGGTACGCGATATCGGTGGCTTCGAAGACGACTGGGCATCGGGAGAATTCGATATGGTCATCCTCGCCGTACCCGCCAACGCCGCCCAGCAAGTGACCGATCGACTGGTCAGAGCCGGGGTCAGGCTGATCCTCAACTTCGCCCCGGCCAGGGTCCGGGTGCCTGACGACATCCAGGTGCGACAGGTCGACCTCTCCACCGAACTCCAGATCCTCAGCTACTACGGGAGCAGCTAGCTGCGTTCTTGGGCTTCTTCGTATTGGTGTAGGGCAACCAGGAAGGCGATGAAAAGCACCGCGGAGACAAGGGTGTAGGTGATCGGGATGATTCGGATCTCGAAGGCGTTCAGACCCTCGATGTCGTCCGGTTTCGGGCCGCGTGGGGCGTAGATCACGAAGAGGATTGAGCTGATGGTCAGCCAGCCGAACACTGCCGCGCCGGACACGAGTAGGCCAAGGCGTTTGCCCAGGTTGGTCCAGTTGAACAGATAGATCGAGCCGTAGAACAGGCCGAACGACGCCGCGGTCAGGATGATCCCCGTGACAAACAGATTCGCCGAGAGCAGATCTCTGAAGAGTTCACGCATCGCCTACTCCGATCCGTCCATATTGCCCGCGCGGAGATACGCCGCCAAGAGCTCGATGTCTTCGGCCGAGAGGATGGCACCAAAGGCCGGCATCCTCCCTGATCCGAACCCGTTGAGACCGTAAGGTTTGTTGGCCTCGGAGCCTTCGGTGAGGAATTGCACGAGGAGGTCGACCTCGGTCTCAGGGTCGCTCGGCACATCTCCAAACTGGATAAGCGGACGACCGTCCCAGAGGGCGGGGCCGAATCCACCTGATCCCGCTTCCTGTGTATATGGAGTCCCGGCACTGAATCCGGCAGTGTGGCACCGAGCACAGTTCGCGTTGAAGATCCCGACGGCGCGCTGGGCCATCTCGGTGGATACTTCCATTGCCTCCGCGACGCCCTCGATGTCGATCTCCCACGCCCGCTGATCCAGGGCCGCCTCCAGGAAGGCAAGACCGCCCACTTCGGTGGCGAGGAGGGATTCATTGTTCTCGGTGGCCACCCGCAGCGTCACCCGCAGAGAGTCGAGGTTGCCCACCACGGTGTTGAGCGTCGCCGCATCGTTAGCCCCACCGACTGAGGCCGGGTTCGCCGGATCGAGGTTGACCACAGCCACCTGGGTTGGGATTGTCCGCTCCGCGGCGTCGGCCATCTGTGCGGTGATTGCGTCTTCGGCGGCAGACGACAAACCGTCTCCGTCCGGGTCCGCGCTCCCCTCGACGGCAGTCGAGACCTCAGTCAGCAACTCGCCGATGGCGGGATCGGAGCCTTCGGCTCCCGAGGCTTCGGTAAGGGCCTCCACCAGCTCGGCGGCGTCGGCTGCAGACTCGATGTCGGAGGGGAGCCCGACGACGCCAAGGTTTTCCGCTTCTGCGAGCGAAGCCCCCAACACTTCAAGAGCAGCCGCGGTCAGACCGGTTGACGGATCGACTTCGCCGCCTTCGATTGCAGCCACTACTTCGGCGAGGTTCTGTTCGAGGATCGGGTCACGTTCGATAGCTGCTTCGAGTTGGGTGACTGCCTCGTCGGCAAGATCGGCGTCGGGAGCCTCAGGGTCGAGGGCAATCGGCTCGACCACCCGGAAGAGGGCGGCGACTTCGGCGGTCAGTGCCGAGAGCTCGGTTTCGACACTGTCCGAAATCCCATCACCGTCGGTGTCGATCCCTTCGCCCGCCCGTTCTTCCAGCTCGTCGGCCCTCTCAGCCAGAGGGGCGAATGCTCTGAACTCCTCGGGGGCGGACTCTATGTCGGCGATAGTCTGCCGCTGGTTGAGGATCGCAGCGGCAACGGTGGCGTCGGCGTTGGCGAGGCGGTCTAGTTGGACCGTGATCGCGGGCTCGAGCTCCTCGAGGGCGGCGGCCTGAGGCGCCTGGATCGTCTTCAGATAGTTCACCACGTCGACCACCTGCAACTCATTCAGCGGCCCACCACCAGGAACTCCCCATGGAGGCATCGGGGTGTTCCCCCGCCCGAACGTGATCCAATAGTTCACCTCGTCTTCGTCGTAGCGAAGGAGGATGTCGTTCAACGAAGGGGCTTCCCAGGAGACGGTGACGCCGGAGCGCTGCTCTACATACCGGGCTACACCGCCCGCTCCTTCGGGGCCGTGACAGTTGAAACACGCGAACTCCTCGACAATGTGCTCCCCCCGCGCAATCGATTCCCCGGCGAATTCGTCCACGAACGCATCCTGGCGGTCGAGCTCACCCAAAAAGTACAGAGGTAAGGAAACCGCCAGAAGGGCCGAGAATGCGATCGCCGCCTTTTGCCCGGCCTCCAGTCTGCTGGTCTCGACCTCGGCGTCGGTGAGCCCCGGCGCCAGGTTGGGGGCTACCTCTTCCGAACCACGGTTTCGCACCGCCGACACACCGAGCACAGCCAGCCAAGCCATTCCCGCAACGACTGCGACGACTGTTATGACGCTTGCTGTCATGCTTCGCTCTCGGTGTCGGCTCCGATGCAGCTCGGTCCTTGCGGGTAATTGACCGACAAAATCGGCGCCCGCGGAGTCTCGATAATCTCCCCTGTCCTGACAATGAACTGCCCTCCGACGACTTCGACAACAAATCGATCGAGGTTACGAGGGGCGGGACCGGCGAAGTACTCACCGATGGCGTTGTACTTCGAGCCATGACAGGGGCACTCGAAACCCTGCGACGGCCCGCACCACGGGACACGGCAGCCGAGGTGGACGCAACGCTGGAACAGTGCCATCAGGCCGCCGGCTTCGACGCCCTTGCCCTCGTACTGCTCGCTCAGAGAGGATGGGGCCGGAACAATGTAAGCCCTGGCCTCAGGTATGAACACCGGGATTACCGAACCATCTGGAGTCACAGCCTGTGCCTGGAGATCGCTTACCGCTCCGGCGTCGATATCGGCTCCGAAACCGCCGGAAAGCTTTGGCCAGAGAAAGGCGAGCGAGTCGACCCCCATAAGTGCCAGGAACGATCCAAAGGTGGCGAGCAGAGCCCTGTTGAAGAACTGACGCCGGCTCACTCCCGCCTCTTCGACGGAGACCTCGATCACGCGCGATTGTTTCACTAGTTCGACGCCGTGAGCCTCCTCCTCCTCGGGCTCTTCGACAACGTCGACTTCGACGGGTTCGACGTCGTCGACGACCTCGACTTCCTCAGCTGACGCGGCGATGGGTTCGACCCTGACGCCGGCCATCGACCTGTCGGCTTTGCGCGTCTCCCGGGAGAGCCCTTCAAGGGGGTCGGGCTCGGGTTGGGAACGTTTGAATGCAATGGCAAAAGCACCGACCGCACCGATGATGGCGACAACGGCCACCCCGATGAGAATCAGGTTCTCGGGGCTCATTCGAAGTGCACCCAGTCCTTCAAGTCGTCAAAGAAGACGCCGTCCTGCCAAGGATAAGAGAAGTTGAAGCCCTGGCCCCGGAACAGGACTCCGAGGATGGTGAGAGTCGCAGCACCGGCAAGGAACAGCGAGTACAGGGAGATGGCGAACTTGCGATCCGACGGCGTGGTTGAAGGGTTCTTGTCCAGGTACGGGATGAGGATGAAGAAGATCAGCCCGGTGAAGGTGGGGACCATGACGCCTGCGATCTGCGGGTCGAAGTAAGAGAGAAGCTCCTGCAGCCCGAGGAAGTACCACGGTGCCTTGGACGGGTTGGGCGTTGCGTTGAAGTTCGCAGGGTCGAGCAATGGTGAATGGATGACGATCGACATGATCACCAATAGCCCGGTTATCGCCAGCAATGCACCGAACTCGATCAGCATCAGGTGCGGCCAGGTGTTGACTTTGTCAGTCGGCTCGGCCTTGACGTTTTGGATCGCCCGGGCCTTGACCACAGTGAGGAGACGCTGGGTTCTCACCCCTTCGGGTGTTCCGGCTGGTGGCACTGACGGCCGCGAGCTGACAAGCGAAGCAACTTTCCCGTTGCCTGACCCGTTTGGTTCCCGCGGCGGGACCTCATCGTCTTCGGGCTTCTTGGCGACGGCGACGGCCGCCGCCTGCTCCGCCGGCTCCTGATCCGTCGCGGCCTCGTCGGAGCCAGACGCTTCCGGGGCTTCCGCCCCGTCGCCAGGTTCGGGGACAGGCACCACGTCGGACTCCGGCTTGTCGGCGTACTCGGCCTCTTTCGGCTCCTCGGGCATCACGTCGCTATCGGTGTCGCTTTCCACCTCGGGCGCTTCGTCGGTCGTGTCATCGGCCGGGGGAAGTTCTTCGACCGGCTCGGGCTCCGGCTCGGCGACGGCATCGACACCAGGCACCTCTGCGGGCTTTTCGCGCGGCACTTCGACCGGGGGGCCCTCCCCCTTCATCTCGGCCAGCACGTCCTCGACAGGAACACCAAGGGCTTTCGCCTTGGCCTCTGCCGATCTGCGTAAAAGGCTCTCTGGTATCTCAGCCATCAGTACTCCTTACAACGGTCCCGTTATTCCGCCGTCTTTCCGGACCCGCCAGAAATGGACCGCCATGAAGATCACAATGATGAACGGGAAGAACAGAACATGGAGGACGTAGAAGCGGAGGAGGGTTGCCGCCGTCACCTCCACACCGGCCAACAATCCGAATTTGACCTGAGCCCCGATTGCGGGGACAAACGACGCCATGTTGCTGCCGACGGTGACCGCCCAGAGTGCCAGCTGATCCCAGGGCAGAAGGTAGCCGGAGAACGAGAGGAGGAGGGTGAGGAGCAGCAGCACCACA
>DATKCM010000101.1:0-12679 GCA_035513195.1 Acidimicrobiia bacterium
TCCAGATCGACACAGAAGGGTCCCCACCTCAATCCAGGGTGAGCTTGTCCAATCGCTCGAAGACCACTCTCGACGAGTCGTGGATTCGGGTCAGGTCGAAGCAGGCATCCAGGGTCTCCGCAGAGAGGCTGACCTCCACGTCGGCGGCGAGGAGATCCCGGAGATGGCCTTCGCCGCCCCATGCGGCCATCGCGTTGCGTTGCACGATCCGGTAAGCCTCGTCCCGGGTCAACCCTGCCTCCACCAGAGCCAACAGCACGGGTTGGCTGAAGATGAGGCCACGGGTGCCTTCCAGGTTGTCGCCCATCCGCTCCCCGTCAACCACCAGGCCCTCCACCAGCCCGGTGAACTTGACCAGCATGTAATGCAACGTGATGGAAGCATCGGGAAGGACAACCCGCTCCGCGGAGGAGTGGCTGATGTCACGCTCGTGCCAGAGTGCAACGTTCTCGAGTCCGACCTGGGCATAACCGCGCAGCAACCGGGCCATCCCCGTCATCCGCTCCGACAGGATCGGATTCCGCTTATGGGGCATCGCCGACGAGCCCTTTTGGCCTTCGCGAAACGCCTCCCGCACTTCGGATACTTCGGAGCGCTGCAGGTGCCTGATCTCGGTTGCCATCCGCTCGATCGAAGCGCCGATCAGCGCCAGGGTCTGTAACCAGTGGGCATGGCGATCCCTCGCCGTCACCTGGGTTGACGCCGGCTCGATGGCGAGGCCAAGCTGCTCGCAGACATACGCCTCGACCTCCGGTGGCACCTGAGCGTACGTCCCGACAGCCCCGGAGATCTTGCCCACCGAAACCGCCTCCGCCGCCGCCTCCAGTCGTCGGAAGTCACGTTCCAGCTCGAACGCCCACCCGGCGAGCTTGAGACCGAATGATGTCGGCTCGGCCCAGATTCCATGAGTTCTGCCGATCATGTAGGTCTGCTCGTGGTTCCGCGCCTTCTCTTTGACCACCTGGAATAGTCCGGAGAGGCGGGTCAGTAGAATCTCACTGGCCTCCTTCAGCAGAACCCCGCCCGCTGTGTCGAGGACGTCTGAGGAGGTGAGGCCGTAATGGATCCACCCCGCGGCCTCCCCACCCGATGAAGATCCGAGCAGGTCGACAAATGCGGCGAGATCGTGATTGGTGACCTCCTCGCGCTCAGCCACCTCCTCGGGCGTCGGGCAGCCAGCAGCGCGGGCGGCTTCGGCGACACCTTCGGGTACCTTCCCTAAACGGTTCCACGCCTCGAGGGCGAGGACCTCGACATCCTTCCAAGCCGCCAACTTGCGTTGCTCATCCCAGATCTCGCCCATCTCGGCAAGGGTGTAACGCTCTATCACAGGCTGTGATGATGGCAGGTCGGCGACGGGAGACGACGCAGTTAGCCTGCTACCTCTGCGTGGCCTTGCGATGGTGGCCGGTGGATCTTGGAATGGGAGATGTGATGAAAAGCCAGATCGGTCTTGCGCTCTTGATGACCCTTTCAGGGTGTGTCCAGGACAATGTTCTCGAACTGGGTGTAGGCGATTGTTTCGACGATGAAGGTTCCTTGTCCGATGAGGTTTCCGAAGTGCCCATCGTCGAGTGCGCCGGTCCGCACGACAATGAGGTGTACGCCGTCTACGGGATGACCGACACCGCATTCCCGGGATTCGACAGTACCGGCGATCGAGCTGACGGGCTGTGCCTCGCAGACTTCGAACTGCTCCAGCATGAGAATTTGGAATTGGACTTCGGGTGGCTCATCCCCACGAATCGGTCCTGGGCAAACGGAGACCGTGAGATCATCTGCTTCGTTTACCGGATCGACCTGGAGAAGATGATGGGGACGATACGAAGATGATCCGGACCATGGAGGACTCCTGCCCCCGAAAATACCGGACAAGGAATGTCCGGTATCCGAGCTACGGTCAATGAAAATGCCGCAGATCACCACCAACCAGGCGAGGCGATTCGCTCTCGCCGCCCAGGGCTTCACCAAACCACGACCTCAGGGACGTATCGATGTCAGGCACTTCCGCAAGGTCATACAGCAGGTCGGGATGATCCAGCTCGACTCCGTCAACGTTTTCAGCCGGACCCACTACATGCCTTTCTATTCGCGGCTCGGTCCTTACGTCCGGGACGCTCTCGACCGCCACCTCTGGGGTTCGGGTGAACTATTCGAATATTGGGGCCACGAGGCGTCTCTCATCCCCGTGGAGGACCACCGCCTCTGGCGCTGGCTGATGAAACGGGACCTGGGCTGGGAGCGCTTAGTCGAAATGCAGAAGCACCAGCCGGAGTACGTCGAAGACGTTCTCGAACAGGTGAGGACCTTCGGGCCCCTGAAGACCTCTGATCTCAAAGACCCGGGAGATCGTGATGGCAACGCCATGTGGGGCTGGTCCCGGGGGAAGGTTGCGCTCGAGGCCCTTTTCGCTCAGGGCAGAGTCACCACGGCGGAGCGACCCAACTTCACCAGAATGTATGACCTGACCGAGCGGGTCATCGATGCCGAGCACCTCGGACCCCCGGATCTCGCCGAGGATGAGGCGATCCCCAGGTTGATCCTCAACGCATCCCGCCACATGGGTGTGGCCACCATCCAGGATCTCATCGACTACCCCCGGCTCAACCTCCGGCGTGGTGGGGTCAAGGCGGGAAGGGCTGCAATCGACGAACTGGCCAGGCAAGGTCAGCTCAAAGAGGTCGAGGTGGAAGGGTGGGGCCGCACCGCCTACCTCCACCCCAATGCGGAGTTGCCGAGGAAGGCAAGCGGCACCGCCTTGCTTTCCCCCTTCGACAGCCTCATCTGGTTCCGGGATCGGACCGAGCGGGTCTGGGACTTCTACTACCGGATCGAAATCTACGTCCCCGCGGCGAAGCGAGTCCACGGCTACTACGTGCTCCCGTTTCTCCTCGACGGCGACCTGGTTGCCCGGGTCGATCTGAAGACCGACCGCAAGTCACGTCGGTTGCTGGTCAAAGGCTCGTTCGCCGAGTCCGGGGTGGATCGGATTCATGTCGGTGCTGAACTGATGAAGGAATTGGAGAGGGTGGCCTCGTGGCTCGATTTGGACGAGGTAGAGGTCTTCCCCAACGGTGACCTGGCATCATTCGTTCGATGACATCATTGCCTCCGCCGACCGAGAGGCTCAGATTCCGGGAGTATCTCGACGACGACCTCGAAGATGTGGTCGCCATGTTCGGCGACTCTCAGGCACGCCGGTTCTACCCGGAGATGGACACTCCCGAGGCGTGTCGTGGCTGGATCGAGTGGAGCAAGAGGAACTACCGGGACCACGGTTTCGGGCTGTGGGCGATCGAAGATCTGTCGAGAGGAGAGTTTCTCGGGGATTGTGGTCTTACCTACCAGCCTGTTGAGGGAGATCGTCTACTCGAGCTCGGGTATCACCTGCTCGCCGAGCATCGTGGCAAGGGTTTTGTCACCGAGGCGGGCCGGGCCTGTCTCGACTACGCATTCGACCAACTCTCGGCCCCGATGGTGTGCTCCACCGTTCATCCGGAGAATGCTCCGTCGATGGCGGTAGCGAGCCGGCTTCACAGCTCCCAGCGGACCTATCTGAAAAATGACGGTCAGACCCCGATGCTGTTCTGGACGGACGCGGAACCCGCTACCTGAACGTCCTTTTGTCACAAGAATTTGTTGAAGTTTCACCTTTTCGCCGACGCGGACGTGACGGGCTGAGTAAGTTTCAAAGTGGATCCCGGAATGTCCGGGACCGCCTAGAGGAGGCTCAATGTATCCGAACCAGTTCGAGTACCTGGCCCCGACGACACTCGATGAGGCACTCTCCGTGCTTGCCGAACGTGGCGACGAGGTCAAGGTTCTCGCCGGCGGCCAGAGTCTGATCCCGATGATGAAACTCCGGCTTGCAAATCCGACGACACTAATGGACATCAACAGGCTGCCCGGCCTGAACAACATCGGAGAGTCCAACGGGCACCTGACTTTCGGAGCCCTGGTTAGACACAACGACGTGGTCAAGTCGGAGCTCGCCGGCCGGTCGAACCACACGGTGGCAACTGCAGCACCGTGGGTGGCCGACCCGATAGTCCGCAATCTGGGGACCGTCTGCGGCTCGCTTGCTCACCACGATCCCGAAGGTGACTGGGCTTCGGTGATGCTGGCTGCCGGAGCAGAGCTGGTCCTGTCCAGTAGCAATGGGGAGCGGGTGGTGCCGATCACCGAATTCCTCGTTGACATGTTTTCCACGTCCTGTCAGCCCAACGAGCTGGTGACCGAGGTCCGTGTCAACAAGCATTCTGCCCGGGGCGGCGGCGACTACCAGAAGCTGGAGCGCAGGATCGGTGACTACGCAACCGTGGGAGTCGCCACGTCGCTCGAGCTCGGCGACGACGGAGCGATCACCAACGCCGGGATCGCACTGACGTCGGTATACCCCTACAACCTCAAGGTCACCGAAGCCGAAGATCTGCTGGTCGGCAGCCAGCCAGGTGAAGAGCTGTTCAAAGAAGCAGGCGCCATCGCTGCTGCGGCATCCGACCCGGCGAGCGACCACAAGGGGAGCGCCGAATACAAACGCCATGTGGTAGGTGTGTTCGTCGAGCGCGGCCTCGGCAACTCGCTGGCCAAGGCCGATGGAGGTCAGTCATGAAGGTAACCGTTAGCATCAACGGGACGGAGAGGTCTGCGGAGGCCGAGCCACGTCAGCTTCTGGTCGATTTCATCCGCTCCACACTGGGCCTCACCGGAACCCACATCGGATGTGACACCACCAGCTGCGGGGTGTGCACGATCCTGGTCGACGGCACGCCGGTGAAGTCGTGCACCATGTTCGCCGTCCAGGCGGACGGGCGAAGCATCACCACGGTGGAGGGCCTCAAGCAGAACGGCGAGCTCTCCAACATGCAGAAGGCATTCCACCAAGAGCATGGCCTCCAGTGCGGTTTCTGCACACCGGCGATGATGCTCGTTGGCTCGGCCTTCCTCGAGGAGAACCCGAACCCGACGGATGATGAGATCCGCTGGGCGATTTCGGGGAACCTGTGTAGGTGCACCGGATACATGAACATCGTCAAGTCGATTAAGGCCGCGGCCGCAATGAAGAACGAAGAGGTGTCAGCATGACAACAACTCAGGATGCCCCGAGAACGACCCCCGAAGTGGGTGGCCTCGGCCACAGTCGCAAGCGCGTAGAGGACGCCAGGTTTATCGAAGGGAGGGGCAACTACATCGACGACATCATCCTTCCCGGGATGCTCTTCATGGCGATCCACCGCAGCCCTCTCGCCCACGCCCGGATCGTGTCGATTGATACCTCCGAAGCCGAGGCGGTCGAAGGGGTCATCGCGGTGGTCACCGGTGAGCTGCTCGCTGGCTACAACCTCGCCTGGATGCCGACTCTGAGCGGTGACACCCAGGCTGTGCTCGCCACTGACAAGGTGCGCTTCCAGGGACAGGAGATTGCGGCGGTCATCGCCACCGACCGTTACATCGCCCAGGATGCAGCCGACCGGATTCAGGTCGAATATGAAGATCTCGAGCCGATCGTCACCCCGCAGCGATCGCTGGAAAGCGACGCCCCGATCATCCGGGACGACAAGGAGGGCCAGGACTCCAACCTGGTCTACGAGTGGGAGTCGGGCGACAAGGCAGCGACCGACGCGGCCTTCGCCAAAGCCGACAAAGTGGTCAGTCTCGACACCTTCTACCCGCGCTCGCACCCCGCACCGCTGGAAACCTGCGGGATCGTCGCCGACGTCAACTCCGCCACGGGTCAGGCGACCCTGTACATGACGTCTCAGGCTCCGCACGCCCACCGGACGGTGTTTGCGCTGGTGGCCGGGTTACCCGAGCAGAACATCAGGATCGTCTCCCCTGACATCGGGGGAGGCTTCGGGAACAAGGTGCCTGTCTACCCCGGGTATGTGGTGGCGACCGCAGCATCATTGGTGATCGGGCAGCCGGTGAAATGGGTCGAGACCCGCACCGAGAACCTGATCTCCACCGGCTTCGCCCGTGACTATCACATGCACGGCGAGCTGGCGGTGACCAACGACGGGAAGATCCTCGGGCTCAAGGTGGAGATGCTCTCCGATCAGGGAGCCTTCTTCTCCGACGCCCAGCCAACCAAGTTCAAAGCGGGTCTGTTCCACATCGTCACCGGCTCGTACGACTACCCGGTTGCCCACATCTCCACCAAAGGTGCCTACACCAATAAGGCACCCGGAGGCGTGGCGTACCGGTGCTCGTTCAGGGTGACGGAGGCGTCCTACCTGATCGAACGCCTCGTCCAGAACGCGGCTTACGAGCTGGGCATCGACCCTGCCGAGTTACGGCTGAAGAACTTCATCAAGAAGGAGCAATTCCCGTATCTGTCGCCCACAGGATTCGTCTACGACTCCGGTGACTACGAGGGAGCGTTGAAACTGGCCATGGAGATGGTCGGCTACGACGAGATCCAGAAGGAGAAGGAGGAGGCACGGGCCGAAGGGAAGCTTGTCGGAGTAGGCATTGCCTCGTTCACCGAGGTGGTCGGCGCCGGCCACGGCGACGACTACGACATCCTCGGCCTTCGGATGTTTGACTCCGCGGAACTGCGGATCCACCCGACCGGAAAGGCGATCCTCAAGCTCGGGGTCAAGTCGCAGGGCCAGGGCCATGAGACGACGTTCGCCCAGATCGTCGCCGAAGAGCTCGGGATCCCATCCTCCGACATAAAGGTGGTAGAAGGAGATACTGACAACACCCCCTACGGGTTGGGGACCTATGCCTCGAGGAGCACTCCTGTCGCCGGTGCCGCGACCGCGATGATCTCTCGGAGCATCAGGGCGAAAGCGAAGAAGATCGCAGCCCATCTCCTGGAGGCGTCCGAGGACGACCTGGAGTGGGAAGTCGGCAAGTTCTACGTCAAGGGTGACCCGGAAAGCTCGGTGACCATCCAGGACATCGCCTTTGCCGCGTACACCAACGTGCCCGAGGGCCTGGAAGCGGGTCTCGAAGGGGTGAACTACTACGACCCGCCCAACATGACCTACCCGTTCGGAAGCTACATCGTGGTGGTCGACCTCGACCCGGGGACCGGGCAGTGGAAGGTGCGCCGGATGGTGGCGGTCGACGACTGCGGGGTGCGGATCAACCCGATGATCGTCGAGGGCCAGATCCACGGTGGGCTTACGGAGGGCTACGCCATGTCTTCGATGCAGCACATGTCGTTCGACGATGCCGGCAACTGTATCGGGTCGACGTTCATGGATTACCTGGTGCCCACGGCATGGGAGACGCCCAGGTTTGAGCTCGGCGAGACGGTGACACCGTCACCACATCACCCGATCGGGGCAAAAGGTGTCGGTGAGTCGGCAACTGTTGGATCGCCGGCGGCGTATGTGAACGCAGTGATCGACGCCCTGTCCCATCTCGGGGTGACCAACATCGATATGCCGGTGTCGGCCGACAAGGTCTGGGCGGCGATGAAAGACTCCGGACAGGGATAGTGGTCCGTCGCAGAAATACAGACGGGGTCTCTCCGGCCCTCGACACCCCTGGCGGCGTCGAAAATGCTCGCCGCAGCTCCCGGCTGCGACTGCGCTTTTCTTCTTGCCAGATGACGCCGATGACTCGGAGACACCCTCACCCTATTTCAGCGACAGACCACCGATGAAGCCCGAACTGCTGGAAATGGCGGCTGAGATGAGCAGCCGCCACCAGCCGTTTCTCGTTGCGACGGTCGTCTGGGCCCGGGGACCATCCTCGGGTAAGCGGGGGTCCTCGGCGATCATTGACGCGGCCGGGAAGGTGACCGGTTGGATCGGCGGCGCCTGTGCCGAGCCCGTGGTGATCAGGGAGGCGAGGGAGGCGATGGCCGATGGCAAGCCCCGGCTCCTCTTCCTCGGCACACCCGATGACATTCGCGAGCTCAACCGGCCTGACGTTGTGTCTGTGCCAATATCGTGCACCAGCGAAGGCGCATTGGAGGTATATCTGGAACCCATGCTCCCCAGACAGCACGTGGTAGCTGTCGGCCGGTCCCCGGCGGTGAAGACCCTTACTGACCTGGCTTCGGCCCTGGGCTGGCAAGTGACCGTGGTTGACGATGGCGGGGATCCTTCCGATCATCCCGGCGCCTCGGCGGTCGTCGCAAGCCTGGCGATGCCGGACGATGTCGGCCCCGGTGATGCGATCGTGGTTGCCACCCAGGGCCATTACGACGAGCCCGCCCTGGAGGCTGCGCTGGCGACTCAAGCCGGTTACATCGGGTTGGTGGCGTCGAAACGCCGGGCGGAGACCGTCCTCGGTTACCTCAAGGACCGAGGCGTGTCGCAGGCCCAGCTCGACCGGATCAAAGCGCCCGCAGGGCTCGACCTTGGTCCCATCCAGCACCGGGAGATCGGGGTTGCCATCATCGCCGAACTGGTGTCGCTTCATGCCACGGGCAAGATCAGGGGAGGGCTGGCCCCGGTTGAGCCTCCCCACACCGCCATCGACCCGGTGTGCGAGATGGAAGTCGATGTCGCCAACGCCCGCTGGATCAGCGAACACGAGGGTGAGACCTACTACTTCTGCGCACCTGGCTGCAAGGCAGCCTTCGAGAAGGACCCCAGCTCCTTTCTTGCCTCTGAGGCGATTTAGGCTTGATTCGTGATTCCTAACACGGTCGAAGACCTTGCCGGGCGGCTTGATGACTTCGACTACTTCAGCGACGAGAGCCTGACCGTTGCCATCCACATCGCGGTCCAGCTGGGCAGGCCCCTGTTCCTCGAGGGTGAAGCAGGCGTTGGCAAGACGGAGGTAGCGAAGGTACTCGCCCGGATGTCGGGTTCAGAGTTGATCAGACTGCAGTGTTACGAGGGCCTCGACGTCGGACAGGCCCTCTACGAGTGGGACTACGCACGCCAGATGATGGCGATCAGGCTGCTCGAGGCAAGCGGGAAAGGATCCGATGCCACCCCCGAAGACATCATGAGCCGGGAGTACCTGATCGCCCGTCCACTCCTCCGGGCAATCGAGGCGAGCACCGCCGGGAACCGACCGGTATTGCTTATCGACGAGCTTGACCGGGCCGACGAGGAGTTCGAGGCTTTCCTTCTCGAGTTGCTTTCCGACTTCCAGGTCTCGATCCCCGAGATCGGCACGATCAAGGCCGAAGAGCCTCCGATCGTCGTGCTCACCTCCAATCGGACCCGTGAGATCCACGACGCGCTCAAACGGCGCTGTGTCTACCACTGGATCGACTATCCGACTCCGGAGCGGGAGTCTGCGATCATCCAGCGCAAGGTCCCCGAATTGAACGCAGCCCTTGCCGACTCGGTGAGTGAGGCGATGAGCCGTCTTCGTGATGTCGACCTGTTCAAACCCCCCGGGGTGGCCGAGTCTCTCGACTGGGCCGAGTCGCTTCGTTTGCTTCAGGCAGGTGAACTGTCGGTCCCAGTGATCGAGTCGACGCTCGGGGTGATCCTCAAGTACAAAGACGACATCGACCTGGTGAGGAGCGCGGGGGTCGAAACCCTGGTGGGATGAGTGCCGGACTACTGATCGATCAACTGAGTCAGTTCGCGGGCGCCCTCCGGGGCAGGGGCCTGGTGGTGACCGCCGACCAGACGGCCGACATGGCGAGGTCGCTCCGCCTGGTGGACATCGCCAAACGATCCCAGGCCGAAGCGTCATTGCAGGCTCTGACGGTCACCGACCCGTCACATATCCCCATCTTCAAAGAGGAGTTTGAGCGCTTCTTCCACCGGCTCTCCCCACCGATGCTGGTGTCGCGGAATCCCGACAAGACGGAGTCGTCGAGCGGCGCCAGCCTCGGCCTGCGCGGTTCCGTGGGTTCGGAGGAGTTCGACAGCGTTTCCGATCGGGCGGGAGCATCGGCGGTGGAGACGATTTCAAAGCGGGACTTCTCCGAACTCGACGATGACGACCTGGCTGAGGCGCGACGGCTGATCATGACCATGCTCTGGCATCCGACCGATTACCGGACCCGTCGCTGGGCCCGATCCCCGCACGGCCGGCGGCCTGACATGCGCCGTACCTTGCGCCGCGCGGTCGGGGCCGAGGGCGACATGATGATGATGAGTTGGAAAGAGAGGAATCGAAAGCAGCGGCCACTCGTGATCATCGCCGACATCTCCGGATCGATGGAGGCGTACTCCGATATCTTCCTCGTCTTCGCTCATGCCGCTCAGCGCAGGCTGCGTGACGTCGAAGTCTTCACATTCTCCACCCACTTGAGTCGGATAACCGAGGAGATGAGGCGCCGCGACACCAAAGCCGCCCTGCAGAGCGCCGCTGCCCGGGTGACCGGCTGGTCGGGAGGAACCCAGATCGGCGAAGCTCTCGCTGAGTGGAACCGCCACTGGAGCCGGAGGCTCGCAAGGGGAGGACCCGTCGTTCTCATCCTCTCCGATGGCTGGGACTGCGGAGACCCCGAGTTGCTCCGCACCGAGATGGCACGTCTCGCCCGCTCGGTCCACCACGTAGTCTGGCTCAATCCACTTGCGGCACGGGAGACCTATCAGCCACTGACAAGGGGGATGCAGGCAGTCCTCCCTCACGTCGACCATCTGCTGCCGGCAGGTAGCGTTAGCGACTTCCAGGGAGTGGTACGGATACTCGACTCGATCACAGGAGCCAGACCATGAGAAACCAGATGGAAACGTTGAAGTCCTGGACCGACGAGGGCAAAAAGGTGGCCGTTGCCACCGTGATCCGGGTCTACGGCAGTGCCCCGCGTCCCGAAGGCTCGAAGTTCATAGTCTCCGACGCCGGCGACATGGCAGGGTCGGTGAGCGGGGGCTGTGTCGAGAACGACGTCTTCCTCCATGCCCAGGAAGTGATCGAGACCGGCAAGCCGAAGAAAGTGACCTACGGGATAGCCGACGAGGACGCATTCGAGGTGGGCATGGCCTGCGGGGGCACCATCGACGTCTTCATTGAACCATGGTGAGCCCGCTCCAGGCGGTCCAGGACCTGCTCGAACGGGAGGTCTACGGTTCGGTTGTCACCATCACCGACGGGCCCGAAGTCGGCGGGAAAGCAGTGGTCGACTCATCCGGTGCTGTGGTAGCCGGATCGATCCCGGATCAAATCGCCGAAGACGTCATCGCCGATGCGCTGACGCTGATAGAGCACGAACAACATCGGACGATGCAATACGGCGACCACGAAGTGTTCATCGAAACCCTCGCCCCACCACCGGAAATGGTGATCTTCGGAGCCGTTCACGTCGCCCAGTCCCTGGCAGCCTTCGCGTCACAGATGGGCTACCAGACGACAGTCGCCGACTCCCGCGCCATGTTCGCCACCGAGGAGCGTTTCCCGGAGTCCCGGGTGCTGGTGGGGAGCCCCGATGAGATCCTCGACCAGATCACGCTGGACCGTCGCACCTGGGTGATAATCCTCTCCCATGAGAAGCGGCTCGAAGACCCGGTGATCGAGGCTGCATTGAAAAGCCCGGTCCGCTACATCGGGGCGATGGGAAGCAGGCGAACCCACGGCCTCAGAGTGGAGCGTCTCAAGGAGAAGGGGTTCAGCAACGACGACATCGCCCGAATCCACGGCCCCGTCGGCCTCGACATCGGCGCCGAAAGCCCTCAGGAGGTTGCAGTCTCCATCCTCGCCGAGATGACCCAGGTTCGATACGGGCACGGCACCGGAATGCCCTTACGCGGTGTCGAAGGCCGGGTCCACAAACAACGCCCGGAAAAGACCGGCGAAGTGCTTACGGAATGAGGATCAGCCCCGACCACTAGCGGGCTGAAGACTCGTTCAAGGCTACTCCGGCGCGTACGAGATCCTTGAGGGCCGCCTCGTCCACCTCGTCGCCTTCATGGAAGTCGATTGCACGTCTGGTGCCGCCTTTGAGACTGGAATTGAAGAGACGGGAAGGGTCACTGAGCGAAGCCCCCTTGGCGAAGGTCAGTTTTACCTTGTCTTTGTAGGTTTCACCGGTGCAGATGATCCCGTCGTGGGACCATACCGGGACCCCAATCATCGAGTTTGATGGCTTTCTCCATTTCACCTCTTCGACTACTTCCGGGTCCGCCTCCGTGATCAGGGCGCGGAGTCGGGAGAGCGTCTCGCTCCGCCAGTCCCCTCGCTCATCGATCGTCTCATTTTTCATGGCTTGTTGGTTCCCTACTGCTCAGCCTGGCCGCAGCTCAGGAGAAGGCGTCGAGACCGGTGATCGCCTGACCCATGATCAGGGTGTGGATCTCGTTGGTTCCCTCGTAGGTGAACACCGCTTCCAGGTTCGCCATGTGACGTATCGGAGCGTATTCGAGGGTGATCCCGTTGGCCCCGAGCACCGAGCGGGCAGTGCGGGCGACCTCTAATGCGTTGCGGACATTGTCGAACTTGCCGAAAGAGACCTGCTGTGGGCTGAGGGTCCCGGCGTCTTTGCGACGGCCGAGGTGGAGGGCCACCAGGGTGCCCCTCTGCACCGCCACCATCATCTCCACCAGCTTGCGCTGAGTGAGCTGGAACGAAGCGATCGGCTTGTCGAACTGCTCCCGCTCCTTCGAGTAGGAGAGTGCAGCCTCGTAACAGGCACGTGCGGCTCCCATCGCCCCGAAGGCGATGCCGAACCGGGCCTCGTTGAGACAGGAGAGCGGTCCGCGCATCGAGGCGACACCGGGTAAGACGAACTCGTCGGGAAGTCTCACATTGTCGAACAGCAACTCAGAAGTGACCGACGCCCTGAGTGACGCCTTCTTCTTGATTTCGG
>DATKCM010000102.1:0-3360 GCA_035513195.1 Acidimicrobiia bacterium
CCTAGCAAGGAGGTTTCTTGTGCAGCCCGACAAAGTTCGGAACGTCGCACTGGTCGGACACGGCGGATCAGGTAAGACCACCCTCGCCGAAGCGATGCTCTTCGTCGGCGGGGCCACCAAACGTCAGGGCTCGGTCGACCAGGGCACCAGCATCTTCGACCATGAACCCGAGGAGATCGACCGCGGAATCTCGCTCGGACTCGCGGTAGCCACTGTCGACTGGAAAGGCCACCGCATCAACATCATCGACACGCCGGGTGGAAGCGACTTCGCGGGAGATGCCCGCGCCGGCCTGCGAGCCTCCGACCTCGCCCTTTTCGTGGTTTCTGCAGTGGATGGTGTCGAAGTCCAGACCGAGCAACTCTGGGAGATCGCCGGAGAGGAAGGCATCCCGAGAGCTGTGGTCATCTCGAAGCTTGACCGCGAGCGGGCATCATTCGAGCGCACTCTCGCTCAGCTCCGCGAATCGTTCGGCAACGCCATCGCCCCGATCCAGATGCCGATTGGAATTGAATCCGATCTCATGGGCGTGGTGCGAATCGCCTCGGAACGGTCTTACCAGTACGAGACAGGCTCGCCGCGCGGCAAGGAGATCGACCTTCCCGACGAGATCGCCGACCGGGTCCACAGCACGCACATCGGCCTTATCGAGTCGGTCGTGGAGACCGACGACGCATTGATGGAGGCGTACTTCGAGGGTACCGAGCCGACCAGGGAGCAAATCGTAGACAAGGTCCATGAGGGCATCCTGGCGGGAACCATGGATCCAGTGCTGGTCACCTCGGCTGACCGGCTGATCGGCATCGACTTGCTGCTGGAGTTCATCACCGATTACGGACCGAACCCGTTGGAGCGTCGCCCGCCCGAGCTCGAAGCCGGCTCACCTTTCGACCCTGCTCTCGACGGACCAGTTGTTGCATACGTGTTCAAGACGATTTCCGACCCGTTCGTCGGGAGGATCTCGTTGTTCCGGATCTATTCGGGCACCGTCAAAGCCGATCAAAACCTGGAGTTGGCGCGTGGCGGGCAGGTGAGACTTCACAATCTGTACAAGCTCCAGGGCAAGGACCATCACGAAGTGCCCGAATTGCCCACCGGCGGAATCGGTGCAGTCGCCAAACTCGAGGAGACGAGGGCGGGCGACACCTTGCGGTCATCAGGTACCGATACCGTCATCAAGCCGGTCTCCTACCCCCACCCCGTCGCCGAGATAGCGATCAACCCTCATTCGAATCAGGACGAAGAGAAGCTGTCCACCGCTCTCCACCGGATCGCCGAAGAAGACCCGACCATAAGGGTCTCCCGCCGGGCCGAAACCGGAGAGACAATCCTCGCCGGTCTGGGCGACTCCCACCTCGATGTCACACTGGAGCGAATTCGGCGTCGCTACGGGGTTGAGATCGATAGCAGCCTCCCCAAGATCGCTTACCGGGAAACAATCACCAGGACAGCCGAAGCAGAAGGCAAACACAAGAAGCAGAGCGGGGGTCGGGGCCAGTTTGCCGTCGCCTCGGTCCGATTCGCCCCGCGGCCACGAGGTGCCGGCTACGAGTACGTCGACAGTGTGAAGGGAGGTTCGGTGCCGCGCGGGTTCATCCCGGCCGTGAACAAGGGAGTCCAGGAGGCTCTGCAACGTGGAATAGTCGCCGGGTACCCGCTTGTCGACGTGACTGCCGAGTTGTACGACGGCAAGTATCACCCCGTGGACTCAGACGAGCTCTCATTCCGAATGGCCGGGATCCATGCGTTGCGCTCAGCAGCGGAAAAACTGGGCCCGATCCTGCTCGAACCGGTGATGAAACTGAAGGTGTTCGTTCCCGCCGACCATATCGGCGATGTAATGGGCCACATCAACTCGAAGCGGGGAAGGGTTCTCGGAATGGAAGGTGAGGGGAATCTCCGCACGGTAGAAGCCGAAGTTCCCATGGCCGAGATCCAGCAGTACGCGGCAGAGCTTCGCTCGTTGACCTCGGGCCGGGGCAGTTTCGAAGTTGGGTTCGACCATTACGCCGAGATGCCGCACAATGAGGCGGAGAAAGTAATCAGTGCGGCCCGAAGCGACGAAAGCTAAAGCGGCAGAGAAAGGAATCGGATGTCAGACGCAGTTCTCAGGTACGGAGACGAAGAGCTCGAGCTCCCGGTCCACACGGGAACCGAAGGTGACAGCGCCGTTGACATAAGCCAACTCCGTTCCAGGCTCGGGATCGTGACGTCTGATCGCGGGTTTGCCAACACCGCCGAGGGTGAATCAAAAGTCACCTATATCAATGGTGAGGAAGGGATTCTCCGCTACCGCGGTTATCCAATCGAGCAGCTAGCGGACAAGTCGACCTTCCTCGAAGTTGCTTACCTACTCCAATATGGGGAACTTCCCACAGAATCGGAGTACCAGGACTATTCGGACGCCATCACCAGGCACACCCTGTTGCGGGAGGACGTCAAGCATCTCTTCGAGGCGTTTCCGCATGCGGCACATCCGATGCAGATTCTTGCTTCGGCGACATCCGCCCTGGCCACCTACTATCCCGATGCCCTCGACCCCCTGGACGACGAAGCTGCCGACATAAGCGCGCGCCGGCTGATCGCTAAGACACCGACGATGGTGGCGTGGTCGTACAAGTATTCGGTCCATCAGCCCTACGTCTACCCGGACAACGACCTCGACTACGCCACCAACTTCCTCAGGATGATGTTCTCTGTCCCGGCTGAGGAATATCTGGCCGATCCGGTGGTGGCGAAGGCGCTCAACATGTTGTTGATCCTCCACGCCGACCATGGCCAGAACTGCTCATCGTCGGCGGTACGGCTGGTCGGGTCGGGCCACGCCAACATCTTCAGTTCGGTGAGCGCCGGCATCCACGCTCTTTCGGGACCGTTGCATGGCGGAGCCAACCAGGCAGTGCTTGAGATGCTCGACATGATCGTGACGAGCGGGAGCGACACTTCCCAGTTCGTGGCGAAAGCCAAGGACAAGGACGATCCGTTCCGGTTGATGGGTTTCGGGCACCGGGTCTACAAGAACTTCGACCCGAGAGCGAGGATTATCAAGAAGGCAGCCGAGGACGTGCTTGACTCCCTCGGCGTCGACGACCCACTTCTCGACGTAGCGATGGAATTGGAACAGGTTGCGCTCAACGACGAGTACTTCGTCGAACGCAAGCTCTATCCCAACGTCGACTTCTACTCCGGGATCATCTACCAGGCAATGGGTTTCCCGACGGACATGTTCACCGTGCTGTTCGCCATCGGGAGGCTGCCGGGCTGGATCTCACAATGGCGGGAGCTGGCCGCCGACCGGCAGGCAAAGATTTTCAGGCCGAGACAGCTCTACACAGGAGCGCCGGTCCGGGACTATGTCGC
>DATKCM010000103.1:0-4427 GCA_035513195.1 Acidimicrobiia bacterium
ATGGTGGAAGTGGTCGTTCCATCTCGAAGAGGTGGTCTGTCGTTATGTAGGTGTTGCCGGACATTCGCCCGACAGCCCGCAATTGTCGAGCGTCGATCCGTGTGCCGTCAAGCACCGAATCGTCGACGTGCAGAGCCACAACCCGGCCAACCACGATGCGGGTGACGCCCTCGCCCACGTCAAGGACCTTGGTCACCTGGCATTCCAGATTTGCGGGCGACTCGGCGACCATCGGGGCGTTGACAACCGTTCCCATCACCGCGGTGAGACCGGCAATTTTGAATTCATCGTCATCTGGGGCGAACGACCCGGACGTCACGGACATGGCCGGGGCGACATCCTCGGAGACGATGTTGACGGTGAACTCACCGGATTCCTCGGCGAGCGCCACCGAGTCCTTGGGACGGTCGGAATGGCGGCTGCCACTGAACAACACAGTCGGTGGCGAGGTCGAGACCACATTGAAGAACGAGAACGGGGCAAGATTGAACGAGCCATTCCCTCGCTTCGTGCCGATCCAACCGATCGGCCTCGGCACGACCAATCCCGAGAGAAGCTTGTAGCTATCGCGGTTCTCTGTTGCGACCAGGTCGAAATACCGCTTGGTCAAAGAACCAGCTCCCGGACCTGATCAAGCCGGATTGCCCCCGCCTCCAGCAGATCCTGGTGGAACCGCCGAATGTCGAAGTCGGCGCCGTCTCTTTTTCTCCGCTCCTCCCGCATCTTGAGGATTTCACGCTCCCCGACCTTGTAGGAGATGGCCTGGCCAAACCACCCCAGGTAGCGCTTGACCTCCGACTCAGCCACGTCCCGCTCCTGGAGCCCGATCTGATCCATATAGTCAACGGCAATCTCGTAGTTCCAGGTCTCCCCGGCATGCAGCGGCGCGTCGGCGGGAATCTCCAGTTCTAGTTGGGTGCCGATGTCGACCACGATCCTGGTGGCGCGGAAGAGCTGGCTCGCCAGCAACCCGAGCCTGTACTCGGGATTGGTGAAGAAGCCGAGCTCGTCCATCAACCTTTCCGCATAAAGCGCCCATCCTTCCCCTGCACCAGACTTCCAGAGGAACAGCCTGTGAAACCGGGAAACCTCGTCCCGGAGCATGGTTGCAGTACCCACCTGGAGGTGGTGTCCCGGAAACCCCTCGTGATAGGCGGTGGATACCTCCTGCCACACCGGTATCGCGGTGCGCGACCCGGGCGCGTACCAGATCGACCCTGGTCTGCTCATATCTTCCGAAGGTCCGTGGTACCAGGCCCCAAGGGCTCCGTCACCCGGTGCGATGTTGACGGAGACCTTGCGCAGCTCCTCCGGCACGTCGAAGTGCTCCCCAGCGAGCTGGTCCACGGCCTCGGCCTGGATCTTCTCGACGAATTCGGCAAACTTCTCGTGCGACGGGGTTGCCCGGTCGGGGTCGGTGTCGAGGAGCTCGATCACCTCCTCGATGGACCGGTCGGGATCTATCTCGGCAGCTGTCTCTCTCATCTCGGCACGGAGACGATGCACCTCTTCCCATCCCCACCGGTAGGTCTCCTCGGGATCGATTGTGATGCCCAGGAAGAAGTCGGCAGCACGCACATACCTCTCGCGCCCCACGGCGTCAGATGCCGCGGCTTCGGGCAGGTAAGTCCGTTCGAGCCAGTCGGCCATCTCTCCATAGGCCTTGCGCGCATTGTCGACCGCATTCTGGACCGATTCCCGATCTCGCCCCAGTTCGTCAGCCAGACCGAGATACTTGAGGAAGCGGGACCCCCCGGAGGCGAGCGAACGGCACTGCTCGATAGCCGACTCTACCTGCCGGCGAGCCACAGTCTGTCCCGCCGAGATCCCCGCCTCGAGACATAGTCGGTACCCCGCCAGCGGAGCCTCGATCGACCCGAGCCTGGTCACAATGTTCTTCCACGACTCCTCCTCCTTTGGGTCCATGAGGTCGAAGACGTCCCGGTAGATCTGAACCGGACTGAAGATGTGGTTCAAATCGACGAGGTGCTCACCATCTTCGAATCGACGCAGTTCCTCTTCCATTGCCGCCGAAATGACACGGGCTGCCACTGCCTGCTTCTTCTCCGGATGGTCGAGATGCGGCTTCAACTCCTCGATCGCTGCAGCGCAGAGCTCCGCCCTGGCAGCGTGGCCGTCCGGCGAGGTGTTATCCCAAAGATGATCTCTCCCCGGCACGCCGTAAAAGGTCGCGTCAATCGGGGACAGGTCACAGAAGTCCTCGGTGAGGCGGTCGGAGATCTCGAATGGCGTGCTCAAGTTTTGTTCTCTCTCTGGTCTTTGGCGCCAATCCTATGATCGATCCGGCCGTTGGGATGCCACGCTCCTCCTGTAGGAGAGATGTTTAATCTCGGAGACGTGAGCGATGTGATCCCGGTCCGAGAGGACGAATCCTTCGACGTCGACGCCTTCGGGAGCTGGGCCGCAGGCCAGGACGACCTGCCGTCGGGTCGACCCGCCGTCCGTCAGTTCTCCAATGGGAAGGCAAACCTCACGTACTTGTTGACCTTTCCGGACGGGACCGAATTAGTGCTGCGTCGGCCACCCTTGGGCCCGGTCGCCGAGGGATCTCATGACATGTCCCGCGAGTACCGGGTGCTCTCCCGGCTCTGGCAGTCGTTCCCGCTTGCCCCCCGGGCTCTGACGATCTGCGTCGACAAATCAGTGATCGGCAGTCAATTCCTCATAATGGAACGCCTTCCCGGCGTCGTCGTGAGGGATTCTGTGCCAGAGATCTTCGGTGGAGGTACTGACACCGAAGCCAACCGCAAATTGTCCGAGGTGGTCATTGACACCCTCGCCCTCCTCCATTCGGTGGACCCGGCGTCATGTGACCTGGACGACCTCGGACATCCCGATGGGTTCCTTGCCCGGCAGGTGGACGGCTGGGCACGGCGGTGGGAGGCTGCCCGGGACGGCCCCAATCAATCAGCGGACGACGTCGCCGGATGGTTGTCTTCACGAATCCCCGAATCACCAGCACCTACGTTGATCCACAATGACTGGCGGCTCGACAACATGGCAGTCTCCCCCGACGACCCGGGAAAGTGCGCCGCTGTGTACGACTGGGATATGGCCACCCGAGGCGACCCGTTCGCCGACCTGGGAACTCTCATGGCTACCTGGTACGACGAAGGCGAAGCCCCCTCGTCCTTGAACCCCATGCCCACATCCGTGCCGGGGTGGATGTCAAGGGATGCGGCCCTGACGAGGTACGCCGATCGGTCGGGGCGCGACCTTGCGGAGATCGACTGGTACGTGGCGTTCGGCACATGGAAGCTCGGCGTGATCCTCCAGCAGATCTACATCCGCTGGTTGAGGGGTCAGACCAGCGACGACCGGTTCGCGGTACTTGGCGAAGGTGCGGCCCAATTCTTCGACCTCGCCGCCTCGCGGCGTCCCTAGAGCCTGACCAAGTGGAGAATGGCATATCCCGCGTCTGCGGTGAAGTCCGCCTTGGAGCAGCATGAGCGATCACCAGGAACCGGCCGAGGTAGATGTCCCCGGATTCACCGAGAAAGCCTTTTTGGTCAGTGCTTCGGGAGCGGCGCACCGAGGAGCCGTGCTCTTTCTCCACTGGTTCGACGAGGCCCCAAATGCCAACCGGACACAATTCCTCGACGAGGCGAACGAATTGGCCCGCCTGGGAGTCACATCCCTGCTCCCCCAGCTCATGTTCCCGTGGGCCTCGGCCCCGCACGACGCTGAGACCGACCTTCGCAGGATCGAGGAGGAGGCATCCGCGCTCCGTGCCGCGTTAGAGCTTCTCCGTGAAGCGGCCCGTATCGATTCCTCGCGGATTGCCATCGTCGGTCACGACTTCGGAGCAATGCATGGCGCTGTGCTCGCCTCAGGCTCAGACCCGGCGTGTGTGGTGATGATCGCTCCCACACCGCGATGGTCCGACTGGTTCCTCCGCTTCTGGCCGGTCGAGGGCGACCGCTTCGACTACAGGCGCACCCTCGACCCCTTCGATCCGATCACCGCCATCGGAAGGGTCAGCGCGCCGACCCTGTTCCAGTTCGGACGACAGGACTTTTACATTGCCGCCATGACCGGATCAGAGCTCTTTGAAGCGGCCGGGGAGCCCAAGACGATGAAGGCATACGACGCCGACCACGGCATGGAGCTTCCAACGGTTCGGACAGATCGCCTCGAATTCCTCGCCGAACATCTCAAACTCGAAGAGCCCTAGTGCCCCGACCACCAACGTTTGCCGCGTTCAGGACGGCCAGATGACGCCGCCAGCTGCGTCCTCGGACTCGACGAACGGCCCAGTGCGCCTTCGTCGACGCGTCCTTGCTGGACGACGCCCCTGACTCGCCCTGAACATCGCCATCGTTGCTGGCCAGAGCACTAGTAATCGATTCCGCGGCGGGCCATCACACCGCGGTCGTAAGCGTGTTTGACCTTCACCATCTCGGTGA
>DATKCM010000104.1:0-8451 GCA_035513195.1 Acidimicrobiia bacterium
CACCGCTATCGACCCAACCGGGTATCTTCACCAGTACATGACCGAGTTCCATTACGAACCTCTGACGTTCCTTGATTCGTCCTTCCTGGCTTTGGAAACCAGGTCGCTGCACATGCACGTTGCCGGCATCGCGATCTTCGACGCCGAGCCGATAAGCAACGACACCGGTGGAATCGACATCGAGCGGATACGACAGCACATCGACTCCAAGCTCCAGTACATACCCCGCTATCGGCAACGTCTCGAATGGGTCCCCTACGACCGCCGCCCGGTATGGGTCGACGACGCCGCGTTCAATTTCGACTACCACGTACGGCACACCTCTCTCCCTCGCCCCGGGACCGAACAGCAGCTCAAGGCGTTGGCGGGTCGGATCATGTCGACGTCTTTGAACCGGGACAAGCCCTTGTGGGAGCTGTGGGTGGTGGAGGGCCTCGACGACAATCGGTTCGCGTTGATCGCCAAAATCCACCACTGCATGATCGACGGTCTCTCCGGGGTCGACCTCACCACGATTCTCCTCAACGTGTCTCCCGAATTCGAGATCGAGGAGGCACTGCAGTGGGAGCCGCGGCCCTCCCCCACATCCAGCCAGCTTGCTGTCGCCGAAGTCGCACGTGCGACACGCAAGCTCATCGACCGTCTGGGCCATTTCTCCGAGGCGATCAGGGACACGAGAGACCTTTCGGATCGGACGCTCGACAAGTCGGCAGCGGCGATGAGTTCGCTGAGATCTGGTTGGCTCACCGCATCGGACCGAACCCCGCTCAACCCCGAGATCGGGCCCAACCGGCGCTTCGACTGGACGGAGATGCCGCTCGCAGAAGTGAAGGAGATCAAGAACAGGACCGGAGGCTCACTCAACGACATCGTCGTGGCGATAACGACCGGGGCGGTCAGACGGTTTCTCGTCGAGGAACGGGACTTCGACGTGAGCGAGTCCCATTTCCGGGCGATGATCCCTGTTTCGACACGCGCTTCGAATCAGAAGGGTGCGTTGGGGAACCAGGTCGCGATGTGGCTCCTCGAACTGCCTATTGGTGAAGCTGACCCCGCCCGACGACTCGAGCTAATCAAGGAACGCACCATCCAGCTGAAGAAGACCAACCAGGCCCTGGGGGCATCGACCCTCGTCGACATGAGCTCAGGAACCCCGACCACCTTGCTTTCGATGGCCAACCGGATTGCGGGGTCGAAACTGCGTCCGTTCAACATGACCATCACCAACGTTCCGGGTCCACAGTTCCCCATGTACTTGCTCGAATCGCGAATGATCGCCAACTACCCCCTGGTGCCACTCTGGTCCCAACATGGGGTGGGGTTGGCGCTTTTCTCGTACGACGGCAGCCTGCAATGGGGCGTACACGCCGACTACGACGCCCTACCGGATTCGGACAAGTTCGTTGCCGCTCTCCAGACATCCTTCGACGAAATGAAGGACCTCGCCGGGGGGTAAGGTCGGATTGGGTCGGGCGACCTCTAACCTTCCCCGATGCAGCAAGGATCCGAGGCAGTGAGCGCGCGCCGCACACTTCTCGCAGCCTTTGTCGGGGCCGTGGCCATCTCTTTCTCTGCGATCTACTTCGCTCTCTCTGACGTTGAGCCCGTGACCGGAACCATCTTCCGCACCGCCTATGCAGCTCCGGTGCTCTTCGTGATCTGGTGGTTCGGCCGGCACCGCGACCAGCGGCCGCCGTGGAGACGTTTGCTTGCGGTCGGGGTAGGCCTGATGCTCGGTATCGACATCGTTCTCTGGCACGAGGCAATCGACTACATCGGTGCCGGCCTGGCCACGCTGATCGCAAACTCGCAGGTGATCTGGGTTGCCTTCGGGGCGTGGCTGATCCATAAGGAGCGGCCGAACAATCGGGTTCTGGCGACGGTGCCCGTGGTCCTGTTCGGAGTGGCCCTCGTGAGCGGTCTGGGGCAGAACGACGCCTTCGGGCCCAATCCCGTGTTGGGTGCTGTGCTTGCCCTCATCGCCGCTTTCTTCTATTCCGGGTTCCTCCTCGGGTTGAGGGCCTCGAACGAGAGCTTCGCCCCGCCCGCAGGCCCTCTTCTCGAGGCAACCCTGGGAGCGTTGGCCTCTGCGTCCGTGCTTGGTCTGGTCCTGGATGGCGGCCTGGACCTGGCCATCACGTTCCCGGCTCACGGATGGTTGATCGCCCTGGCTTTGACGGCCCAGGTGTTCGGTTGGCTTCTGATCGTGCATGCTCTGCCCCGACTCCCGGCGGTCGAAATTGCCACGATCATCCTCGTCCAGCCAGTGTTGACCCTCGTGTGGGGCGCGATCATCCTCTCGGAGAGTCCATCGCTGCTACAGATCATCGGTGCTGTGATCGTGTTGGGCGGAGTCGGCTTCGTCGCTTACATCAGGAACCGGGCGTCATCCCGCACCCCCAACGCATTGCAGCCGGTTTCGCTATCCCCCGAGGACGACAACTAGCAGGATCCCGGTCGGGCCCTGCAGGACAGATGCGCCGATCCGGTCGAACTGAGCCGACGACAACAACGCCAGGGATTCCGGATCCTCGAATAGGGCGTCGACGGCGGCTCTCGTCGTTGCAGCGAGGGCGAGCGTCTCTCCTTCGATCTCGAGGAGGATGCCGGCTGCCGCGATGTCGTCACTCACCGACCCGCCGGGTGGGGTGTCCCGACTCACCCGCCCCGAGGTGTACATCACGGTGGCGCGGTTCTCGGCGACATCGACCAACGGCTGGGCGAGGAGCAGAGCACCCGCCGACTTGGCCACCCGCATCTCAGTGATCCGGTCAACTACCAGATCGACCTCATCGCGTACCTGGCGGACCTCATCGGACGGCGCCGGAGGGATTTCGAGAACCTCGGTGCCCCGAGGAACTGCGCTACTCGATCCGAACAGGTTTCGGAGCGTTGCCAGGGATCCGAATATGCCGTCGCCACCCAATATCTCGAACACCTGCTGTGGGGCGGCGGCGTCTCCGGCGATAGCCTCGACCACTGTCGAGTTCCCCAGTTGATCTGACCAACTGTCGGGCAGCGGGAGCCCTCCGGCCACGTTGACGATCACGAGAATGAGGGCCACGCCCCAAAGCCCGGCAATGACTGAGCCCCCAATACGGTTAGCCAGGTTGAGCCCCGGGAGTCGCATCACTTGCGACAGGAAATGGGCACCAATGCTCATCGCAACACCGAAGAGGACGAATAGGAGGATTCCCGAGCCAATACGGGCCACATCGGATGAGACATCGAACTGATCACTGAGGAAGTTACCCAGAGGTTGGCTGAGGGTGAACGCCACCCAGATCCCGAGAACCAGGCCGACCAGGTCGAGGATCTCGCGCACGAACCCGCGTATCCAGCCACGAACGGCGAGTCCGGCAAGGCCGGCTCCGAGGACAAAATCAAGCATCGTCCCTACTTGCTACCCATGGCCGGGGCTCTAGCCGGGGATTTCGCCCGATTTATCCCGACCGTTCTGTGTCGATTTCGGTTCGCATACGTGCACATTCGCGACACAGAAAGGGTCCGACCCGGCCACCCAACCGTTCTGTGTCGATTTCGGTTCGCATACGTATACATTCGCGACACAGAACGGTTTCGACCCGAGACCTGTGTTCTAACTACGCCCCTACATCCCGGCGGTTTAACGCAACGACAGCGGCAGCCACGAACCCGACTGCCACCCCGCCCAACAACAGGGTATTCGTCGGATTGATGCCGTCCCGAAGCGTCCCCGTTGGATCAGACCAGAAGAAGGGCGACACATTCTGCAACCAGGCCAGTGCATCAACCTGCGGCGCGAGGCCGTTGGCAAGGTAGGCGACGACAGCTGCGGCCGCCGTAATGCTGGTCGCGAGGCCCCTCCTACCGGCGATCGCTCCCACAAGGATGGCCAACGCACCGAACAAAAGACTCATCAGGGCAAGATTTAGCGATGCGGCGGCGATGTGCCCCAGCGGCATATCGAGATCGATAGGCCCCCGCAGCACCAGGATGGCGGACATCACGACGAGCCCGGCCATCGCCGTTGCCATAGCCAGAGAGATCGCCTTCTGAACAACGACTCGCGTCCGGGTCACCGGATGGGCAATGAGCATTTCGAGGCTTCCATCCTCCTCGCTTCCAGCTATGGCGCGGGTTCCGATGCCGATCGCCATCACTATGGCGAGCACGGGCCCCAGGATCCCGAAAACGGTTGCCCCGAGATATCCGTGTGGGGTCGAAATATCATCCCAGCCCATCGCTTCGGCAAGTGCAGGCGGAAGGCCCTCGATCAACTCGGCGTATTCGGGCGTCGCAGCGAATGGATAAAAGCCGCCATAGATCAACGCGACGCCGGCAAAGCCAATCGCCCAGCCCAGGAGGCCGCGTCGCTGATCCCAGAGAGTCTTGGTCCAGATGTCACTCAGCATCATTCATCAATTCCTGTGTAGTGGTGGAAGAACATCTCTTCGAGGTCTGGCTCCTCTGAGACGAAGTCGACCACCCTGTGACGGGCGACTGTTTTGACCAGAGCATCCGCCTCTCCGGTCAGGCGACAGCGCATCACATTGCCTTCGACGGTTACTTCCGACACCGATTCGAGGCCCGCGAACTCGTGGGCATCGATATCGGTGTCGAAGACGACCTGCACATGCCTCATCGCCCTTGCCCGCAACTCATCGACGTCGTCGATCGCAACGAGTCGGCCCTTTCGAATGATGCCGGCTCGATCGGCGCCCTGCTGAACCTCGCTGAGGATGTGGGAAGACATAAAAACCGTCTGACCGGCATCCCGCGCCCCGGCAATCATGTCCAGGAATTCCCTTGCCATGATTGGATCGAGCCCGCTGGTCGGCTCGTCGAGGATGAAAAGCTCGGGGGAATGCATGAACGCCTGGACCAGGCCGACCTTTTGCCGGTTGCCTTTGGAGAGGCTCCCGATCCTGATGTCGAGATTGAGCTCAAGCCGTTCGGCCAGGCCTTCAATCGCGCTCGGGGAGACGCCGCCGCGGAGGTTGCCCAGATAGGTGAGGAACTCGCGAGGCGACTGGCTGCCGTCAGTGGCGAAGTCACCGGGCAAGTAGCCGACCCGGCGCCGCATCTCGACCCCGTCGGCTCTTGGATCGAGACCGAGGACCGTTGCACTGCCCGTGTCGGGACGGAGGACGTCGAGCATGAGCCGAATAGCGGTGGTTTTTCCTGCACCATTTGGGCCGAGGAAGCCAAAGACCTCGCCGGTTCGGACGTGGAGGTCTAGAGCGTCTAGCGCCAGGGTATCTCCGTAACTCTTCGTGAGCCCATTGGTGACAATGGCTTCATCCATTCGAGTGTTCCTTTCTTGTGTTCTCAATCGCGACTTCAAGCGCTTCTCTCATGGCCTCGGCTTGACCGGGAGCGAACATGGCTCCGGAGAAGATCTCCATCGTGGCCCGGGAGATCGCCATGATCCCCTCGGTGCTCAACGGGTCCATATCCAGGCTGCGGCGCAGATGATCCCTCATCACCAGGGCACCCATTTGCATGGAGAGCATCACGGCAGAGCGAGTTCGAACATCGGGACCGGCAACCATGGCCCCGTGCTCCTCGGCGAGCCTAATCAACCTCACCGACTCGTCGACCATCTCGTCGAAGAGTCGGGCAGCGGCATCGCTATCAGTGGTGAGTGCCCACCCGAGATACCTCATCAGAGGTTCGGCGATCTGAAATCCGCCTGCGATGACCGAGGGATCGGTGAGGCTGTCAGACTCGATCGCCTCCCCTTTGACGGTCCGGATGCGTTCGATGACATAGGCGTCGCAGGCTCTGCGCAGGCCTTCCTTGGAGCCGTAGTGATGCACCACGAGAGCGGGCGAGACCCCGGCATCCACGGCGATGGCGCGCACGGTGGTCCCTTCGAACCCGTCACGAGGGAACCTGGCAAGGGCAGCATCACGGATCCTCGCTTCGGCGGTGAGATCACCATCGACTGAACGCATGTTCAGCATCCTAAACGAGCGTTCAACCCATGTCCAACTCTTCTGTGTCGATCTGGAACACGACGTCCTAGCGCCGATCGACACAGAACCAATCGGGAAGCGCCGTTCAACCCTTCTGTGTCGATCTGGAACACGACGTCCCAACGCCAATCGACACAGAACGATTTGGGGAGGCCTACGCCGGATCGGAGAGTCTGATCCGCATCCGCTTGTTGGCTTTGCCTTTGGACTCGGTCTTGACGACTTCGACCCGCCCAACCTCGAGGGTCGATGCTACATGCGTGCCTCCGTCGGCCTGGCGGTCGAGGCCGACGATGTCGATGACTCTTATCTCCTCGACCCACTCGGGAATGAGGTTGACCTTGGTCCGGATCAGGTCCGGGTCCTTCAACGCCTCTTCTCGCGCCATGTAGAGGATCTCGGTGGGATACCCCTTGGTGAGCTCGGTGTTGAGCATCGCCTCGACCTGGCGCCCGAACTCGACGGAGATACCGTCGAGTTCGAAGTCCATTCGAGCTTCACCGTCGGGGGTCATGTTGCCCCCGGTGACCTTGGCGTCGAAGTCCCTGAAGACCAGACCCGATAGGGCGTGCAGCGCAGTGTGGACTTTCATGGTGCGGTAGCGGCGCCTCCAGTCGATCACACCTTCGACAGGTGTCCCCGGATCAGGGAGCACTGCGCCCACGGAGACCACATGAAACGGTTTGCCGTCGCGGCGGACGGTATCGACGACCTCCGCCGAACCGCCGTCCCACGAGATCGTCCCGACATCACCCGGCTGACCGCCACCCCGGGCGTAGAAGACGGTGCGGTCGAGGAACAGCCCGTCTTCGACTATCTCGAGGACGTTGCCTTCGGCCACGCGCGCATATGAGTCATCAGCCGCAACCTCTTCAATCGGTCCGCCGCCTGCCATCAGCGAAGGCTAACGGGAAGTCTCGGGTCCGGGAAAGAACGGGTCTCCGTGGCCGGGGACAATCATTGTCGCCACTTCGAGCACTCTTTCCCGTCCCCGGTGCAGACCATCGGGATCGGTGGCAAGTGGATCGTCGTACGGAGCGGTCTCGTACCACCAGAGGTGGGTGAAGGCAATCGTCTCCTCCCCGTCCCCCACAATGGTCGTGATGTCCTGCGGGGTGTGGCCCGGGGTCTCCCATAGGGTCACATCCGGTGCCACCTCGTACCCCTCCGCCGGCCGCGCCGTCCACACATCGTCCTTGTAGATGGCCCAGTGGTCATGGACCCGGGCATTGGGGAACAGCGCGATGTTGATGGTGTGGTCGGGGTGATGGTGGGAGAGGATGACGTCGGTCACGTCCTCGGGCGCATGACCCAGCGCACGGATCGGGTCGAGGATCACCGCGGTCGAGCGCACCATCCCCGGATCGATCACCACCAACTGCTCTCCAGCCTCGACGAGAGAGACCGTCGAAGCGACACGGTCACCGCCATATCCGGCACTGAGGAGATGGAAAGAGGCCATCACAACATCCTACGGCCCGCCGATCGGTGTCGCCGCAACCGATCTTGTGGTCTCGTTCTCGAGGATCGAGGAGATCTCATCAAGTTCGGTATCCAGAAGGCCGGGACACTTTCCGGTGGCGAACAACAGATGGTGGCCATGGGTCGTGCGCTGATGGCCCGGCCCAGGGTGCTGCTGATGGACGAACCCTCGATGGGTCTGGCCCCCAAGCTCGTCACGCAGAACTTCGAGGTCATCGACAGATCAACAAGGCAGGAACCACTGTCTTCGTCGTGAAACAGAATGCCAACATGGCTCTATCAATCGCCGATCGAGGCTCCGTGCTCCAGACCGGCCGGATTTGCCTCCCCGCCCTCGGAGGGCGGGCAGGGACATTTCCCCCATTCGACTTCGTCTCTGGGGAAACAGCTTCGCGGACCTTCCTCCCGGAAGCGGGAGGACAGTAGGCGGGCAGGGGCTCGTCCCCCCATTCAAGTCCGCCAATCTCTCCCACCAGAGCGTTAGCGATGGGGGGAGTACCACCGGCCGTAGGCCGGTGGGGAGGGGGCAGGTCCCCACCAACGCTGTTTGAGGCGCGACCGTTGACGCGTCCGCACTCAACTTGATGCTCTCGACCCCCCTTACCTCCCCGCCCTCGGAGGGCGGGCAGGGACTTTTCCCCCATTCGACTTCGTCCATCTCTCCCCCCGGAGCGAAGCGACAGGGGGGAGTACGGCGACGGAGGAGCCGGGAGGGGGGCTCGCACCCACCAACGCTGCTTGACACGCGTCTGCTCTCATCCAGATGAGTTTCAAGCCCCCTTACCTCCCCGCCCTCCGAGGGCGGGGAGGTACCTTTCCCCCGATCGGCTGCGCCTCCGGGGGAACAGCCGCTCGCTGCGCTCGCTTGGGCCTAGCCGCGCCTGAGGTCTTCGATGCTCTCGGGGTTTTCCAGGCTGGTCAGGTCTCCCGGGTCGGCGCCCAGGGCCACGGCTTTGACCACCCGGCGCATGATTTTTGCCGACCTGGTCCTCGGGAGATCGGACACCCA
>DATKCM010000105.1:0-33299 GCA_035513195.1 Acidimicrobiia bacterium
CGGTGTCTCTCCGGCCCTCGACACCCCTGGCTGCGTCCAAAATGCTCGCCGCAGCTCCCGGCTGCGACTGCGCTTTTCTCCTTGCCAGATGGCGCCGATGACTCGGAGACACCCTCGCCCTATTTCAACGACAGACCACTAGCGGTTCGCTGTGAACTTGGCCACTTTTCCATCGTGGGTGACTACGAAGAGCTCGCCGTCACCTCGCACCCCGAATGAGTTGATCTGACCGACGGCGCCCACCTCGGAAGTCCAATCCTTCTCCTCGGTGACCTGACCGTCGACGTACTTGAACGACTTGATCCATTGATTGCACCAGTCGCTATAGAAGTAGGTTCCATGGAGCTCGGGTATCTCATTCCCCCGGTACACGTAGCCCCCGGTCAATGAACACCCCTGGTCGGGCTCCGAACCGTGCAGGTAGGTGATCACGGGCTGGGTGTAGAGGGAGAGATCGCAGTCCTGCACGTGGAAGCAACGGGTTCCTTCGACATCCGACCAGCCGAAATTGAAGCCACCCTCGTTGATCGGCACAACGTTGACCTCCTCCTGATCGGCGTGCCCCACATCGGCGATGTAGATGAGCCCGTCGACGACGTCAATGCTGAACCGCCACGGGTTGCGGAGACCGTACGCCCACACTTCGGGTGCGCCTCCCCCAGCGACGAACGGGTTCTCCGGCGGAATCCCGTATGGGTCTCCGCTGTCGACGTCCAAGCGGGATATCGCCGCATACATCGTGTTCGGATCCTGGCCCTGGTCGCGCGAGTCCGCACCGTCGCCCTGGGCCGAATAGAGGTAGCCATCGGGACCGAAGGCGAGCTGGCCGGCGTAATGCCGGATGTCGGTGTGACCCTCGGGTTGGGGAAGGTCGAACAGCACGCGCTCTGAGTCCGGATCGGCGCGATTGGGGTTCGTCGCAGAGACGGTGAACTCCGACAGCTGCCGGTTGCCTCCAGGCTTCGTGTAGTAGACGAAGAACCGGCCATTCGTTGCATAGTCCGGGTGAAAGGCGAGACCGAGCAACCCCTGTTCGATTCCGTTGGCGAGAACCCGGTCATCGATGGCGAGGAAGGCCGGGTCGAGCATCTCGTAGTTCTCGTCGAGAATCCGGATGACGCCGACACGCTGGACCACGAACAGCCGAGTGTCACCCGGGGGTGAGACGATGGCAACGGGCTGGTTGAATCCCTCGAACACAACGTCGAGACTCACACTTTGGAGTGCAGGGAGATTGGACAGTGTCGTATCGGTCGCGCCCGGCGAGGAGGTCCCTGTGGAGTCTCCCGTGGTGCTGGAGCCATCACCTGCGGAGGTCGTTGTCTCACCGGCGATGGGTTGGCTCGATGTCGGGCTCGATCCCTCCTGGCCCTCTCCCCGAAGAAACAAGAAGATGATCAAGAAGACCAGGACCAGCCCGAATGTCAAGGCTCGTAGCCGTGATTGTGCAGGGGATACGGGCTGGCGGTGTCGTGCGCTCACTCGGACGGAGTTTAGGAAACGCTTCGGAAAAAGGGCATCCTTGTTAGACGTTGTCTCCAAGGAAGATCTCTGACACCGAGGACTCCATGAAGATCGCCTGGAGCGCCTCGGCGACAATCGGGGCGATGGAGAGGACCTTGACCTTGTCCAGGCTGCGCACGTCCTCACTGACCGGAAGCGTATTGGTGATGATCATCTCCTCGATCGGAGCGTTCTTGATCCGATCGATCGCCGGGTCGGAGAGGATTGCGTGGGTGGCAGCGATTCTTACGGACAGGGCTCCGTACTTCCTCATCATCTCGGCAGCGTTACAAACCGTGCCGGCGGTGTCGATCATGTCATCGACGATGACAACGTGTTTGTCCTTCACCCGACCGGCCATGGACAGGGCCTGGGAGACGTTGTGCTCATTCGGGTCGCGGCGTTTGTAGATGAAGGCGACCGAGGCGTCGCCCAACCGGCGCGCATAGCGTTCCGCCCGCTTCACCCCTCCGGCATCAGGCGAGAGAACAGCGATCCTGCCCTCGATCTGGTCGGCCACGTAGTCGGCGATCATCGGGATTGCGGTCAAGTGGTCGAAAGGCTTCTGGATGAATCCCTGCAACTGACCCGTGTGAAGGTCGACCGAGACGAGCCGGTCGGCGCCGGCGGTCATGAACAGGTCGCCTACAAGACGGGCTGTTATCGGCTCCCGAGGCAAGACCTTCTTGTCCTGGCGGGAATAGCCATAGAACGGCATCACGGCGGTGATCCGACGGGCCGAGGCGCGCCGAAGAGCGTCGATCGTTATCAGCTGTTCCATGATGTGCTCGTTCACCGGATGGCAATGGCTCTGGATGATGTAGCAGTCGGCGCCACGCACTGATTCGATGGGTCGGGCATAAAGCTCGCCGTTCGAGAACTTGGAAAGTTCAAGCTGGCCCAAAGGCAGGCCCAGGACTTCGGCGACTTCCTCGCCAAGGGGGACATTGGCACTCCCCGAAAAGAGCAGCATCCGGTTCCGGGAGACTATGTCCATCGCTACTTCTCCTCTGCCATCTTGTCGGCCTGACGCTCGGCGCGACGGCGGGCGTAGCCCTCGATATTCTTCTGCTCGCTCCGCTCCACAGCTAGAGCGTCCGCTTCGACATCCTTGGTGATCGCCGAGCCCGCTCCGGTGATGGCACGATCACCGATGTTCAAAGGCGCGACCAACATGGTGTCGGAGCCAATAAACGCGTCCTCGCCGATCGTCGTTGCATGTTTCTCATAGCCGTCATAGTTACAGGTGACGGTGCCAGCACCGATGTTGGTCCCCCGGCCGATAGTGGCGTCCCCCAGATAGGTGAGGTGGTTTGCCTTGGCACCTTCTCCGAGAGTCGAGTTCTTGGTTTCGACGAAAGTGCCGAGCTTCGCCCTGTCCTGGAGAACGGTGCCTTTGCGGAGGGACGCGTAGGGCCCGACCTCGCAGTTCTCGCCGACAACAGCGCCGCGTAACACGGAGTACCAGACCAGGCTCTCCGACCCGATCTCTGAGTCAACGGCGAACACGTCCGGCCCGATGCGCGCATCGGCGCCAACTACGGTGTTGCCTTCGAGATGGACTCCCGGATAAATCGTTGCACCGGGCTCGATCGATACCGTGTCGTCGATATAGGTCCGCTCGGGGTCGATGATCTTCACGCCGGCTTCGAGATGGTTCATGTTGATTCGCGTCCGAAGCTGCTTCCGCGCATCGGCCAGTTGGTCCTGTGAATTAATCCCGATCACCTCTTGAGGAGCGGCCTTCACCGACTCCAGTGTTGCATCTTCGCGGGAAAGAATCCCGATTACATCGGTTATGTATAACTCCCCCTGAGAGTTGTCGCTCGTTATCTGGTCGAGAGCTCTGATCAGGTCGCCGGCGCGGAAGGAGTAGAGGCCTGCGTTGATCTCGGGAATCTCGAGCTGCTCGGGGTTGCAGTCGCGGTCCTCCAGAACTCCGACGAGATCACCGTTCTCGCGGATGATCCGGCCATAACCGGACGGGTCGTCAAAAACCGATGTGACCAGAAGTGCCGCGGTACCCGCCGGCCGATCAACGAGAGAAGCAACAAGATCCGAGGTTATCAGCGGCATATCGCCGTTCAGGACCACAACGGTGTCATCGGGACTCAGCCCATCGAGAGCACCGAGACCGACCCGGGTAGCGTGGCCGGTTCCGAGCTGTTGGCTTTGAATCGCAATTTTGATCCCCGGATCGAGAACAGCTCCGACCTGATCCGACCCATGACCGACAACCACCACCACCGAGTCGGGGTTTGATTTAGCAACGGCATCTGTAACCCAGCCGACAAGCGATCTGCCCGCCGCAAGGTGAGCCACCTTGGGCAGCGACGACATCATTCGTTTGCCCTGACCTGCGGCCAGGACGATCACATGTGTTGGCAAGTCAGCCTTTCATAAGCGATCGCTGGGGGGGCAGGACTCGAACCCACTCTTACAGGACCAAAACCTGCCGTGCTACCAGTTACACCACCCCCCAATACTCGGGAACCCTGAGGATAATCGGCCCCAGGACCGAGAAGGAACCCACTCTTGCTGTTCCCCCGGAGGCGAAGCCGAATGGGGGAAAAGTCCCTGCCCGCCCTCCGAGGGCGGGGAGGTAAGGGGGAGTCGAAAGCCAGCAGGATCAGTGCGGACGCGTCAGAAGTGGAACTGGTGGGTGCGAGCCCCCCTCCCCGGCTCCTACGTCGCCGGGACTCCCCCCACCCTTTCGGGCGGTGGGAGAGACGCGGCTCAAGCAGCGTGGGTGGGTAGGTGCCCCCCTCCCCGGCTCCTCCGTCGCCGGTCCTCCCCCCACCCTTCGGGCGGTGGGAGAGATGCAGCTGTCCTCCCGCTTGTCCGCGGAGCTGTTCCTCCGGAGGCGAAGCCGAATGGGGGAAAAGTCCCTGCCGGCCGGAGGCCGGGAGGTAAGGGGGGTCGCAGACCACAAGTTGAGCGACGACGCGTCCCAAACAACGTGGGCGGGAACCAGCCCCCTCCCCTCCGATCTGCGATCGGAGGTACCACCCCCCACCCTTCGGGCGGTGGGAGAGATGCAGCTGTCCTCCCGCTTGCGGGAGGAAGGTCCGCGGAGCTGTTCCCCCGGAGGCGAAGCCGAACGGGGGAAAGGTCCTGCCGGCCGGAGGCCGGGAGGTAAGGGGGGTCGCAGACCACAAGTTGAGCGACGACGCGTCCCAAGCAACGTTGGAGGTGCGGGGGACATCACTCCACCCGTTCTACGCCTCGCGGGCGGGCGGCTGCGCCGTCGGCGGCTCTGGTTCCGGGGACGGCCGCTGCAGCCGACGCCGCTTCTTCCTCGTTCGGGAAGAAGCCGAAACATGCCGAGCCCGAGCCGGTCATCATCACCGCGGTGTCCCAGAGCCTTGCCGTGTCACTGACAAAGTCGCCGAGGACAGGCTCGACATCGACTGCAGCCCGATAGAGATCGTTGCGGATCGGGTAGCTGTGGCGCAGGGCAGGTGGGAGCAACCTATCAGGCAGCTCGAAGCCCACCGGCTCACCCATCTCATCCCAACGCCGGTAGACCTCGGGCGTGGACAGGCCGAACTCGGGGACGACCACTGCAAATGAAACTCCCTCCAGGGCTGGTTGGCTCTCGATCCGCTCCCCGTAACCAGACATCTCGACGGTCCCTCCTATCAGAAAGAAGGAGACGTCCGCCCCTACTTCGGGAGCAACATCCGCGGCCAGGGAACGGTCGGCATTCACGAGATCGCATCCGGCAAGAAGAGACGCCGCGGCGTCGGACGATCCTCCGCCCAGTCCCGCCTCGGTCGGGATCCTCTTGTCGAGCTCAACTGCAACAGGTGGAACCTCCACCTTCTCCCGAAGTTTGGAAATTGCCCTGAACACCAGGTTGTCCTCTCCCTCCGGCACCTCGATGCCAGCCAGATCGAGCTCATCAGAATCGGACTCTTCGACGATGAGGACATCGCACCACTCGACGGCCTGAACCAGGGATCTCAATGGATGCAGACCCGTACGATCCCGAGGCGACACCAACAGGTTGAGATTGAGCTTCGCCGGGGCCAGGTATCTCAAGCTGTCTCCCCTGCCAATCTCAGGTAATCCGCCGGTGCGAGGTCCTCAGCCCGGGCCGTAGGGTCGATACCGCTTGCCGCCAGGACTTCGGAAGGATGGTCGAACTCCTCTGCCAACGACCTGCGCAACATCTTTCTTCTTTGACGGAACGCTACGCCAGCCAACTCGATCGCCCTTTCGGAGTGCTCCGGCGCGGGGACCCTGGGCATCACCAGCACCGCGGACTCGACCCGCGGTGCCGGGTAGAACACTTGCGGGGGAACCACGAAGTCGATACGTGGCTTCGTATGGATCTGCGCCACGACCGAGGGCAGGCCGTAATCCTTACTTCCCGGCGGTGCGCAGAAACGATCAGCGACTTCCCTTTGCACCATGACCACGAAGAGCTGGACCCGCCCGTGGTGACGCATCGCATCGAGCACAAGAGGCGTGCCCACGTTGTAGGGCAGATTCGCGACCATCTTCCATACCGCCCCAGGGTCGAGCTCAGCCGAGAGGTCTACATCCATTATGTCCTCGAACCGGAGATCGACATCAAGCCCTGCGGTTACTTCTTCGAGCAAAGGGCCGAGTCCGCTGTCGACCTCGTACGCAACCACGTGGGCACCGGCCTCTGCAAGAGCCGCGGTCAGGGTGCCGGTCCCGGCGCCTACTTCGACGACATTGTCCCCTGGACCCACCTCGGCGACCGAGACCACCTTTCTGGTTATGTTTGCGTCGGCGAGGAAGTGTTGGCCGAGCCGGTGGATCGGCGACAGACCGTGCTTCTCGAGCAAGGCCGCGATCTCGCTCCTGTTCTGCGATCTCACGGCTTGAAGATCCGCTCGGCGGTGGCAGAAGTTGCGGCAGCAGCCGTCTCAGGAGGCACGCCCCAAACCTGTGCCAGGGCTTCTCCGACCAAGGCCACCCAGGCGGGCTCGTTCGGCTGACCACGGTGCGGCGGCGGAGCGAGGTAAGGGGTGTCGGTTTCCACCAGCGCCCGATCGGGTGGAACCAGCTCGGCGCCGAGACGGATCGTTTCGCCCGTCTCGAAGGCCACCGGTCCAGCAAACGAGAACGTCACTCCGAGCTCGAGGAACCTCTTTGTCCATTTGCGGCCTCCGGTCCAACAATGAAGGACAGCGCGCTCCCCTTCGCCGGTGGTTTCGAGAATGTCGTGGACTTCCCGGAAAGCGTCCCGGCAGTGGACGATCACAGGGAGATTCTTAGCAGTTGCCAGCTCAATCTGCGCGCGAAAGCTGTCGACCTGCTCGGCGCGCGGTGACAGATCGCGGTAGAAGTCCAACCCGGTCTCGCCGATAGCAGACACCACATCAGCCAACCCGACTATCTCACCCGATTGCTCGGACCATCGCGATGCCTCGTGGGGATGCAAACCTGCGGTGGCCACCACCTTGTCCGGAAACTGCCCCGCGAGGCGGACGGATGCCGCCGAGGACTCCGCGTCCACTCCAGGGGCAACCACCCAGTCGACCGAGATGGCGCGGCCAAGCATTGCAGCGGGATCGCGTTCATCGAGCTGAAGATGACAATGTGTATCAACCCAGGTCATGTCGGCCCTGAAGGCGGGCGCATACTTCCCGTCGAGCGCTGTAGGCTCGCGCCACAAGGAGGACTCACCGAATGGAAAGTGGCATCGCCAGGAAGATCGACGACCTCGGCCGGATCGTCATCCCCGCCGAGACACGGAAACTCTTCAACATCCGGGAGGGAGACCAGCTCTTCATTTCGGTCGAGGGCGGATCCATCATCATCCGGAAAATGACCGACACCTGCACTTTCTGCGGGACCGACGTCAAAGTGAAGCAGTTCAAGGACAAAGGCATCTGTTCCGGCTGCAGATCTCAACTCCGTTCCTGACTGTCGATCAGCGCTTCGTAGATGGCACGCCTCGACTGACCCGTCAGCTTCGCCGCCTCGCGCGCCGCGCTGGAAACTGCCCCGCCTGCGTCCAACAGAGCCTTCGCTTGGGCGACAGCTTCACCGAGGCCACCAGCATCTGGCGTTCCCGGAGCGATCACCAGCGTCAACTCGCCTCTGACCGGAGCCTCCCGCCAGTGCTCCACCGCCTCTGAAAGGGATCCAGACCACACCTCCTCGTGCATCTTGGTCAGCTCCCGGTTGACGACGATCTCTCTTTCCCCACCAAGGGCCTTCGCCAGGTCCTCCAGATCGGAAGTCAGCCTATGGGGGCTGGCGAAGACCACGACCGGGCGCTCCTCCCCTGCGATCAACTGCATACGACGCTGTCTCTCTTTGCCCTTCCTGGGAAGGAAACCCTCGAAGACAAAACGGTCGGCCGCAAAACCGGAGAGGGCCAATGCCACAGTCACTGCACTAGGACCGGGGACAACAGTGATCGCCATCCCCGCCTCGCGGGCGCGCCTGACGGCGTCAGCGCCCGGGTCGGAGATCGACGGCATCCCCGCGTCAGAAACCAGTGCCACCCGTTCACCGGACTTGAGATGGTCCAACAGCTCGGCGGTGCGCGCTGACTCGTTTCCCGAGAACAACGATCGCATCGGAATCGAGAGACCTAAGTGCGCAAGAAGCTTCGCCGTGCGGCGGGTGTCCTCGGCGTACAGAACGTCGACGTTGCCCAGAGTCTCACGCAGCCGCTCCGAGACGTCTCCAAGATTGCCGATAGGGGTGGCGCATACGTATAGGTGGCCCTTATCCGCCATAGGACATCTCGACAAGGGACCCGACCGCCGGGAGATCGCTGCCTCCCGGAAGCTCGATTACGTATTTCGCGCCCCGAAACCAGGCGAACCGGTTGGGAGCGAGCGTACGGACCTCCACAATCCGGTCGCTCTTGTCGACAGCAACCAACTCCAGCGCGTCCGACAGACCCAGGGTGTGCACGGCAATTCGTTGAATCACCAGCCCCCGGCCAGCGACTGGTATTCGGACACCGCGAAGCCGCTCCACGAATGTCTCCATGACCGGCAGTCCGCTGACGGCCCACTCTCCAGCTCTCAATCCAACCCTCTTCACGGTTCCAACTTAGATCGCCGGAAGGCCAGCGAACAGGGGTTCACCCCTTCAGGTCGTCGCGGATCGTCTCTCCTACCGACGGAACATCGGAGGCGATGAATGTCAGCTGGTCGTTGATAACCTCCACCCAGACAAAAGCGGCTTCGGGCACCGACGTCTGTGCGAAGATCAGCAGAGCGTCTTCCGCCTCGTCCTGATCGGTCGAGGTGTCGCCCTCGAACACGAGCACGAAAACGGCATTGGAACCGTCGTACCAGAACGAGTAGCGGTCTCCGCCCCAACCATCGGCGGCAGTAAGAGTTGCGTTGTCGCCGAGCACCTCGTCAAAGAGAATCCTGAACCCCAACTCTCCCCACACCGAAGACTCCGTCAACTCGTAACCGGGCACCTCGATTGCGGGCATTGTCACTTCGATCGGCAGATCCCGCCCGTAGTCGTCGGGTGTGATGATTTGCTCGGTCGACCCGGGCAGTTCGAGGAAGCGGCCATACGCCTCGTTCACCGGATCCCAGCCATCTGCCATGTACATGTCCTGGACGAAGGTGAACCCAGACTCGTACGGAAAGAGCAGTGCCGTCTGAATGAATGGCGGAGCCGACTCGAATTGCTCGGTACCGGCCTGGAGCGCTTCGGCGAAGAACTCGCCCAACTCCTGTTGGGAGACGGTCTGGAGATAGAGCACCTCCGTGAAACTTGCGTCGCCTTCGATCAAGGCCTGATACGCCGACGCCTCGTCATACCGCTCCTCGTCGAACATCGCCTGATATTTGGGGTGGAAGTCGAAATTCTGATCGGTGAGGGCGTGGGTTAGCTCGTGGACAAGCGTTGCTCGTTGCACCTGGCTGAATCCGGAGGCAGTGATCGGGACCACCAACTCGCCGGTGTCGCCGTCATAGAAGCCAGCGACCTGCTCGCCATAGAGATCGGTCAGCATGGTGACCAGATCGGTGGTGCCGTCGAGTAGTCCCAGGAGTTCATAAAGCGCCTGGTCAGCAGGGAGGCTCTCCGCCTCCTCTTCGATCTGCTCGCGTACGAGGGCCTCGAGTTCAACGGAGGTGACCACGGAGACGAGAGGTGCCTCGAGGAAACTCAACTCCCTGAGATCTTGAGTGATGTTGACCAATTCGATGAGTTCGTCTCGCACCGCCTGAGGAAGGGCCTCGGTGCCGGGCAGCTCCTCGATGACCAGAGGTGGTGTCGTCGTTGTTGTTGTCTCGCCCGGTGCAGCCATGGTCGTGGTGTCGTCGATGAGCGACGTCGTCGAAGCTGCGCCGCCGTCGTCCGTGCATGCGGTGGTCACCAAGATGAGGGCGAGGACGAGCGAGAACCAGCGGAGTCTTACCATGGCGGATCAGGTTACCGGCGGGGTCGGGGTAACCAGTGCTGTGCCGGCAGGTCTCCGCCAGCACGGTTGCTCTGTGCGACCTCATGCCACCAGCTCCTCGTCAACTGCGCGAAAGCACCCCGGTGCCAGCCCCAGCCGAGCTGGAGCCAGCGTTGACGGACTGGCTCGAGAAACGCTACGGCGACCTCACCACAGATCTCTTCTGCGACCCAGAGACAGGTCTCTGTTGATTTGCCCGCTGCAGCACAGCCCAGGTCTCCTTCGCCGGAGTGTTAGGACACGAATCAAACCCTGTCCGCATTCTTAGGCCTGCTGCCCGGCGACAAGGTCTGAACCGCCCCCTCGAACCGGGGCTTCAGCCCGCCAGCTTCGCCAAGAGCGCGTCAAGCGGGACTTTGGCGATCCGGGTGGCCATGTCGGAGATCCCATACGGCAGAATCAACTCGTCACCGTGGATCATGGCTCCGCACGAGTAGACGATGTTGGGCACATAACCCTCGCGCTCGTCTTCCCGCCAGGTGAGGAGCGGCTCGTCGAGTTGGCCGATACCCCGAGTGGGATCGTCGATGTCCAACAGGATGGCGCCGAGACTGTAGGAGCGGAACGGCCCCACGCCATGAGTGATCACCAGCCAGCCGGCGTCAGTCTCGATGGGTGATCCGCAGTTGCCGATCCGGGCCAACTGCCACGGGGGCCCTGGAGTCTCGATCCTGTCTGCTGCCTCCCAGATCCGAACGTTATCGGAGCGCATGACATAGTTGTTCTCACCGTCGTAGCGCGATAACGCCGCAAAACGACCTTCGATCCTTCGCGGGAATAGGGCGGCGCCCTTGTTCTGGGCACACAACCCGCTCAGAGTGGCAATGCGAAACGACACGAAGTCCGTCGTTTCGATGAGCTGAGGCAGGATCCGAAATCCGTCGTAGGCCGTGTAGGTGGCGTAGTAGTTCGTCGATCCGTCATCGTCGCTGAAGCGAACGAATCGGGCGTCCTCCAAACCATGGCTCTCGACCGGCGACCCCGAGAAGATCACCCTTTGAGAGACGTTCGACTCGGAGGTGAATCTGAGTTTGTAGTTGGATGTGGCGAGCCAATGGATGGTTCTGCAGGTCGGGTCGGACAGTCGGCGAGCTCGTTTGCCCTCAACGGCGGCAATGGCCGCGTTCAGTTGATCAAGTTCGAACCGGTCCGGTAACGGGTCGATCACCAATCCGGCGATCTCATTGAAGGCATCCATCTCATTCAAACTCGCGCAGAAAACGGCCTTGTCGAAGACTGGCGGCCTACGCGTGCCGGTGAGGACATAACCGGAAGGCTCCTCGATGACGATCCCACCGTTGGTGTCGATCACGCCGGATCGGAACTCGATCGACGAAACTTGGCCCTCACCGATCGCACGCAGACTCAGCACGAACCTCTGGGCCCCCGGCTCGAGTCCGGACTGATCGGGAGCCGGCACGATCGATGGGTTGGTGAGGGCTGCAGCCTCGATCGAGAACTCGCGGGTGTAGTACGCCCCGATGAGAAGTCGGCGGTCCTTCGATAGGTTGGGGAGCCCATCGGCCTCTCGAGCCACAGACTCGAAATTGCTCTCCAGAACGTTGTCCAGATCTAGGTGTCTGCCCTCGAATTGCGCGTAGGCCACGGCAAGAGTCGACGCCACGTCGCCCTCGGGCATGGTGAGGATCCGGTCGAGAAGCCCGCCGCCAGATAACACTTGTTCATCGGGAAGGAAAGGCCTGACGACCACGCGGCTCGGGTCGGGACGGAGCTCGATGTCGCTCCGGATGACGGGGACCCGAAGCGGCTCGGAACTGCCCTTGAGCGAGGCTGCGGTGTGCCTCGTCATCTCAGGCCCGCCCAAAGTCGTCGTCGATACGCTCGATATCGTCCTCACCGAGATAGTCGCCCAATTGGACTTCGATGAAAACCAAGGGTCCAGTGCCGGTGTTTCCCACTCGGTGTAGCTGCCCGATGGGAACGTCGACCACATCACCAACAGCGACATCGCGTGGTTGACCATCAAGGACTACCTGACCCGAACCTGCGACCACGTACCAGTGCTCGGAGCGATGAGCGTGGCGCTGATAGCTGAGACGCTTGTCGGGTTTGACGACGATTTCTTTTACCTGATAGCCGTCGCCACCGCCAAGCACTGTATAGCTGCCCCAGGGACGCTCATCGCCTTGCTGACCTGTCATGTTGCCGGTCCTTCGATCACTACGAAACCTCGATAATCGCCTCGAGGGCGAGGGCTGTCTCTTCCCAGCTCTTGACCGCGATGCTGTCGATTCCCATCGCCTTGACCGGGTAGTCGTTGCCACCCTCCTCGAGCTTGTCCCCAAAGAACAAGATCTCTTGCTTGGTCATTTCCAAGAGGGTCATCAACTGGCTCATGCCGTAGGCCTTGTCGATGCCGGCCTCCGTCACATCGACCGACGTGGTCCCACCGACATGCACCTCCAGATCCGGCAGCCGTTCGGCGGAGAAGTCACGCAACGACCGTTTCTTCGCCCCGTCGGGATCCCAGGCGTACTTCAGGTCGGCGGGTGCCTCCTGGCCCAGCGCGGAGTACGTGATCTGACTGCCGCGATCCTCGATGATGTCTCCATGTGGTTTGGTCTCCCAGTAACCGAGCTCCTTGGCGCCGGTGGTGAGCACTTCTACGATCTCGGCTCGCTTCTCCGGGGAAAGGTCTTGGGCATATTCCATGACCCATTCGAGGCTCCGATCATCGAAACGGAAGTAGCGCGTACCCGACGTCGGCATGATGTGGAGTCTGGACATCTGCCCCGGGCTCACATTGAGCCGCTCTATCAATTGCTTCTCGAACTGGTCGAACTTGCCCCCCGAGATCACACACACCTCGTAGAGAGACAGGAGATCCTTCAGCCGGGCGGCGATGACATCGGAAATCGCCGACTTTGTCACAGCGAGAGTCCCGTCGAGGTCGAAGGCGATCAGACGACGCTTCATCAGGTCGAGCGCCCCGGGGCAACATCGTCGGTCATCAGGCCTCCCCGGCCACGGCGGCGCCGACAATGCCGGCGTTTTTCCCAAGAGTAACAGCGATCATGGTTAGCCAACCCGGCACAGAACTGGCAAAACTCGACGCTGATCCCACCGCCGCTCACGAACAGATCAGGCCATTTCCTCGATAAGTACCTTTGGTACCAGCAGCGAAGGGGCTGGCCGAGCCACGATGAGGGCGGCCCCTCATATTAAGCGGGGCCAAAAAACGAGACAGACGTCCCGAAGCCAAAATGAGACAGACCTATCGGACTTTCACATGCAAAGGCAAGAATCGTCGAGTGGAGGTAATCGGAATCGAACCGACGACCTCCCTCGTCGCAAACGAAACTTCGTGGTCTCCCGCGACCAGGGGTGATACTCTGAGTTCCCAGGTGAGAGCGGATTTTTCGGTTCGAGGAATTGATCAGTTCGGGTCGTTCGGGGTTCTCATGTCGACGGAATGTGGATGCGCCTCAATGAGCCTCGTGCATGTGTTGTCATTGCGGTCTGGGCACGGGGTGCAGATCGGAACGAATATCGATGGGAGGAACTCGACAGGGCTGTCGAAACGATCGGCCTGGGATCAGATGTAGAACACATGGCCCGCGCACGAAACGCAGAGAACTTCCTACGCCCCACGGACGCACCCGATGCGTAAGGGGTCCATCGGCAGCCTCAAAGTCTCAGTGATCGGAGTTGGCTGCAACAACTTCGGAAGAGCACTCGATAAGACCAGGTCAGCTGCGGTGGTCGCGGCGGCACTCGACGCCGGCGTGACACTTTTCGACACGGCGAGAAACTATGGCGACGGCCGCTCGGAGTCTTTCTTGGGTGCCGCATTGTCCAATCGACGCGATGAAGTCGTTATCGCCACGAAATTCGGGCCGATACCGGGACGGCCTGAGTTTGGTGGAGCCACCAAGCCAGAGGTAGCGGTCGCCGTCGAGGAGAGCCTGACCAAGCTCGGTACTGACTACATCGACTTATACCAGCTCCATTTTCCATCTTCTGAAACACCAATCGAGGAAACGCTTGAAGCAATGGACAAACTGGTGGAGCAGGGAAAAGTGAGAGAGATCGGATGCTCGAACTTCGCTCGAGCCCAATTGACCGAAGCACTTGGAGTCTCATCCCAGAATGGGTGGTCGAAGTTCGTATCTGATCAGGTCGAATACAGCCTGATTCAGAGAGATCCCGACATCAGCGGTCTCACGGCGACCTGCCTGGACAACGACGTAGCCCTCCTCCCCTACTACCCGCTAGCCAGCGGCCTGCTCACCGGTAAGACCCGACGCAACCAGAAGCCCAGAGGTCGGTTGCAAATGGAGCGTTACTCCAAGTTTCTCACCGAGGAGAATTTCAACTTGGTCGAAGCCCTCGAGGACTACGCCCGACAGAGAGGGCTCACCATGGTTCAGGTCGCACTCGGATGGCTTCTGTCGCGAACTGTGGTCCCATCGGTCACAGCGGGAGCCAGCAGTCCGGAGCAAGTGCGAAGCAATGCCCGAGCCGCGGAGTGGCAACCCACGCCCGAAGACCTGACCTCCCTCGAAGCCCTGATCAACCCCGGCTAGGCGGCTTGACAAGCCAATCGACTGCAACCCACTCTCGGCCGTCCCAGATCAGTGGGTTGATCTCCACCTCCGCGACTCCGGTGCCGACCAGTCCGCGGCTGACGACACTCAGCACTCGAGCCAGATCGGAGACGTCGGCAGGTGGCCTCCCTCGATAACCGTCGAGCAGCCTGCGGCCAGCGAACCGCTCTATCAGGGCAAGAGCCTCTGATTGGCCGACAGGTGCCGGAGCGAAGGCAATCTCGGAGAAGACTTCAGTGAGAATTCCACCGAGGCCCACCGAGATCACAGGACCGAAGACTGGGTCCATGAGGCCGCCAACGATCAGCTCGAGCCCAGGTCGAAAGGGCTGAACACGGGCTCCCAACGGGTCATAGCCGGATGCCTTCGCCGCTTCGGTGACTTCGTCGAATGCACGTACAACCTCGGCAGCAGTCCGCAGGTCGACGTGGACGCCGCCAACATCGGCCTTGTGATCGAGCTCGGGAGCCTCGACCTTTAGCACGACCGGATGGCCGACTCTTTCAGCAGCATCGACGGCTTCCCCGGAGGTCGTCACCAGCTCTTCAGTGACGAGCGGCAAGCCCCATTCTTCGATCGCGCCTGTGAGGCCGGGTGGAGAAGGGAGGCTGCGCAACGGCTGCTGTGCCAATGCCACCAACGCGCGAATCGCAGCTCGTGGCTCCTCGGTGACAGGTGATCGATGCTCTCGGAGTGACTTGAGGCCACCCTGGGCCTGATCACCTGCCATCCAAAGATGGACGACTGGGACCCGGATGGCCACGCCGAGCAGTGACTTCACCCTTTCAGGCGTGTGTGCAGGGGGGTGCGCAGTCGAAACCGCCAGCACTACGTCGAATTCATCAGAGTCGGCTACGACCCCAACGGCGTCCGCGAACCGGGAGGGCCCACCGATGATTCCGCCCATGTCGAGCGGGTTGCTGGCAGAGCCATGGTCCAAGAAGGGGGCGATATCTCTCTTGAGCCCGGCGCTGAGACCAGGCAGGTGAAGCCCGAACTTCTCGCCGAGGTCGGCCAGATGGATCGCAGCTCCGCCTGAGTGGGTGACGATGGCCGCTCGAGGCCCGCCGACCTGGGCGGCTTGAGCGAGGATGTTCGCAATCTCGAGCGCCTCGGCGGGTGTCTCTCCGACGACTACGCCCAGGGCGTCGAGCACGCCAGCCAAAATGGCTTCCGGAACTGCCAGGGCCCCGGTATGGGAGGCCATCAGGGACATCCCCTTGCGACCGGTTCCAATCCTGCAGACAACGATGCGCTTTCCTCGGGCGTGGGAGCTCAGAACGGCTTCGATGAATCGAGGCCCGTCTCTAACGGTCTCGATGATCGCAAGCACCACCTTCACTTCCGCGAGATGGGACACCTCATCGATCGCCTCGCCAAGCTTGATGTCGCACTCGTTTCCCGTTGAGAACGACACCGCCAGTCCTCCTCCCTGTGCGGAGGCGATGTTGTGCAGATAGCTACCTGTGCCCCCGCTCTGAGTGACCACGCCGACATCTCCCGGTCTGATCTCACCTGCTGGTCGGTCCAGGCATGTCAAGAAGCTCGCAGCCAGCCCTCGGGAGGGCCTAATGATGCCTCCACTGTTCGGCCCCAGGAGCCGCACACCGGTATCAGCGGCCACTTCGGCAATCTCCACTTGACGCGCCCGACCGTCCAAGCCCGCCTCACCAAAGCCGCCTGCAAAGGCCACGACCCCTCCCACGCCTGAGCTGTCGCGGACCACGTCGAGCAAAGCTTGAGCCGGAACCGCAGCGACCACCAGGTCTGGTGGCTCCGGAACATCTGCCACAGATCTGAAGACCGAGATCCCCTCAATCGAAGGAAGGCCGGGATTGACTCCCACGATCTCACCCGAGTAGTCAAGCCTGAGAAGGTGTTCGAGCACCCGCCTTCCGTGCTTGCGAGAGTCGGCGGAAAGCCCTGCGATCGCGATAGATCGGGGATCGAGCATGCGGGACAGCGTGCCCATAACCTGTTCCTGATCAATCTTCTGGGGGCCAGATGGTGACGACTCCGTCGGTCGCCAATTTCCGGATACGGTCCTCTGAGATCCCCAGTCGTCGAGTCAGAATCTCCATCGTGTGCTCACCGAGCATCGGGGCCGACTCGTTGGGGCTCTCCCAGTCGCTGAATTTTACCGGGCTGGGCGGATATTTGACATCGCCAAGTGTTGGATGACGATAGGAGCGGACCATTTCCCTCGCCAAAACATGCTTGTCGGAGAAAACGGCCGCTATGTCGTTCACAGGGGCGTTCGGTATGTCAAAGTCATCGAGGAGAACCAGCCATTCTTCCGTCGGCCTCGTGCGGAAGACTTTCTCCAGGACCTCGACGACGAAAACTCGATTGGCCACCCGCAATGCATTGTCTGCTGTCCTGGGGTCGTCCTTGAGGTCGGGCCGGTCTATGGCATCGCAGAGGTTACGCCAGAACTTCTCATCTCGGGCCGCGACCACGACATAGCCATCGCGCGTCCCGAATGCCTGCCAGGGCACGATGTGAGCGTGCGAGGTTCCCCGCCGCACGAGCTTTCTTCCTGTGTTCAGGTAGTCGACCGCGTCATACGAGAGCAGTGAGACCAGCGTATCGAGCATGGCGACATCGGCGTGCCGGCCTTCCCCGTGGCGCTCTCTGCCAACCAACGCAGCGAGCACCGCGATGCACGAGTAGATGCCACCGGCGATGTCCGCGATGGGAATTCCGACCCGGGCAGGATCCCCATCTGCCGGCCCCGTGATGTCGACGTGGCCGCTGTATGCCTGTACGACCAGGTCGAAGGCGGCCTTGTCCTTGGCCGGACCTGTTTCGCCGAAGCCCGTAATCGAGACGGTGATGATTCGATCGTTGTGGCGCTTTAGGTCCTCGTGGTCGATACCCAGACGGGCCATTACCCCGGGCCTGAAATTGTCGACGACGACGTCTGCCTGCGCCACCAGCGAATAGAAGATGTCCAGCCCTGCTGGCTCTTTCAGATTCAGCACGATGCTCTTTTTCCCCCGATTCATAAAGAGATGAATGGAGCTCTCACCATCAAGCGGCGCTATGTTTGCGTTCCTTGCGGTGTCGCCTGTGGGCGGCTCGATCTTGATCACTTCGGCCCCGAGGTCGGCGAGGATCACACTACCGAAGTTCCCGGCAATGACCTGCCCGAGCTCCAGGATCGTCACACCCGACAGCATTGCTTTACTCTCATCCAGGCGCATCGCGAGACGCCTGCGGAAGGGGGAGTGTCACAGACCATGACCTCACTCATCGCTGTCCGCTTGCGCCCCCTCGGCCGTGGACGCAGCGTAGGCCCTGGCGATGATGGTGCGGGCGACCCGGGCCACTGCGTAGTCGACCATCTTTCCATCCACAGCGATCGAGGCCCTGCCCTCGGCCACCGCCTTTTCGAACGCTTCGAGGATCATTCGCTGGTACTCGACCACGTCCGGGGCCGGCGTAAAAACGTCATTGATCACCGGAACCTGAGCAGGATGGATCGCCACCTTGCCAACATATCCGAGCGTGCGTGCCATCTCGGCCTCTACCCGGAGACCGTCAAGATTCCGGAAGTCCATGAACACGGCCTCCATTGGATACGGGATGCCGGCGGCGCGTGCACTAAGCAACACCTCTGAACGAGCATGCATCAGACCTGTGCCTTCAGGCGTCCACTCGGCACCAAGGTCAGCTACGAGATCGCCCTGCTCTCCACCACCGAACATGACACACTCCACGCGGCTGCTCGCGGTCGCAATGTCGTACGTGCGGCGAACTCCGATTGCCGACTCGATGAGCGGAACGACAGTCAGCGCACCATGTGGCTTTCCGGATGCCTTTTCCAGAGCAGTCAAGGCCCCGTCGACCTGACTGATCGTCTCCGGGGACTCGGCTTTCGGAACGACGAGACCGACGGTGCCCGCCTGACCGGCAGCCGCGACATCGTCCCAGAACTGAGGTGTGTCGGCGGCGTTGGTTCGAACGTAGAAGGGAACGGGCGACGCGGGAAGTTGGGACAGATTCGCACGCGCCTCTGTCTTGTTCTCCTGAGACACCGCGTCTTCGAGATCGACGATCACCGCGTCAGCCCCCGACCGCCCGGCCTTTTCGATCATGTCCAAGCGGTCTCCGGGAGTGAAGAGCATCGAACGAACTGGATTCATCTCTGGTCCCCCCGACGATCACTTCGGTTCGAAGCGGAGAGCCTGACCCGTCCGATGACAGACTCCTTTATGTGTCCGGTCACTCTCTAGCCAGGACCTCGCCGAGGTCCACAACAGTGCCGTTGGTCGCGCTCTCCACTATGCCTTCGAGAATCGCAGTTGCCTCGATCGCCTCCGGACCTCCCGTCTCGGGCCTGGTCCCGTTGCGTACGTTCCGGGCGAACTCTTCGAGTTCGTCCCTCACGGTGTCCAGGATCTCGACGTCTTGCTCTGTCCATTGCTTCTCGCCCACTTTCTGCACAAGGAACCGTTCTCCGTCGTTGTCGTTCAACGCGGCGCCTTCGGTCCCCCATGCTGCTGTGCGGGCAATGTCGGGAATCACCATGCTGGTGCCCAGGAACGCGAGCGGACCGCTTTCGTACTCGATAGTTGCGGTCGTCGCGTCATCCAGGTTTCCCACACCTATTATCTTTTTGCTGAATGCGGCGACGCGTGCGGGGCGACCGAGGAGATAGTTCAGGTTATCGGCCATGTGGACGCCCAGCCCGGTCATCCCCCCGGCCGGGCTCTCGACGCGATCCCCGCGCCAACCGGTCCTCGGATTCAAACCCTTGGGATATGACAGGTTGGCCTCGGCGTAATGGATCATGCCCAGGTCGCCGCTGTCGACCATCTCTTTCAGGCGCCGGTTGGCCGGCTGTCTGCGACGGTTGTGCCCAACCTGCAGCACCACACCGGCGGCCTCTGCAGCCTTGGATGCCCGCTTGCCCTCCGCAACAGTGAGAGTGAACGGCTTGTCGACGAAGACGTGCTTGCCCGCTCCCGCAGCCTCAACGGTGAGGTCGGCATGTGTCGAGTGTGGGGTGGCCATGACCAAGGCCTCCACCTCCGGATCGGAGAGGACAGCATCCCAAGACTCCGCTGCACGGCAGTTGTGGGCCTTGGCGAATTCCTGCCTCGACTCAGGAGTTCGGGCAAAACAGGAGATCACTTCGAGCCCAGCATCACGAGCTTTGTCGGCGAGGGTCCCACCCCACCACCCGAGCCCGACGGATGCGATACGTAGCGGTTCCATATTCAACAGTTCCTCTCTGAGAACGACTTCGGTCGCGGGGTTTGTGCATGACGATTCAAGTGTCGCTTGACCGTATTGGAGATATTCGGTATTTTACATTGTGCAGGAAAGGAAATTGCAAATCCTTACCCTGCAAACGGCAATTTGGCTATTTATGGGACCACGAAGGAGGAGACTCCGTGACGTTCAAGACCATGTGGCGCACTGAATCCAATTCGAAGAGACGTTCTATACGTTCTCAGTTCACCGGATTCATCGCCCTACTACTGACATTGGCGATGGTGGCCGCCGCCTGTTCCGACACAGCCGACGACACCACGACCACCGCAGGAGCTGATGATCCGGCAACGACCGCCTCAGGTGATGACGGTGGAGATGACGGCGACGCTGAAGAGCAGGTGGACCTGTTGATCTGGGTCACGAGGCCCTACTACATCCCGCCGGCAGGCTTCGAGGATCTAATGGCGGATCACCCCAACATCAACATCACATGGGATGTTCAGGCCAACGATGACATCCTGCAGCAGTTCTTGCGAATGCGCGACGCCGGACAACCACTGCCCGACGTGTTGGCCGCCGAAGACTCCTTTTTGATAGAGACCTATGTCGAGGCGGGGTTGGTCGGGCCCCACGATGACATCGCGGCGCAATGGCAGGAAGAGGACCCTGACCTGTACGACAGTGTCTTGCCCCTAGCGTGGGACGAGACAACACTTGACGGAACCAAATACGGCCTCTCGGTGACTGCGAACTTCGACGTTCTCTACTACAACGTCGAGTGGTTCAACGAGGCGAACGTCCAGGTCCCATTCGATTCGCTCGATGACGTGCTCGATGCGATGAGGGCCATGAAAGCGACCCGCCCCGACTCCATACCACTTACGGTGCAGGCGCAGGCAGGCCAGGGGGTCACCACGTTGAAGACGATGTTCGCCGCGGCGGGCGCGCCCTTCGACGGACCCGTCCCCGACCTCCAGTCAGACGGAGCCCTATATGTCATCGACTGGTTCCTTCAGGCAGCAGCCGAAGAACTGCTGCCGCCCGAAGCCGTAGCCTGGGGTGAAGACGAGTCACGTGGCGCATTCGTGTCCACTAATGCCGGACTGATCCTGGATGGATTCACCACGGCCGGCGACTTCAACGAAGCGCCCGGCTTCGACTACCCGGATCAATGGAACCTGACACCTGTTCCACTGTCGCAGAGCGGCGGCGGGCAAGACGGTGTGGCTCTCTCGGCAGCCCGAACCTGGGCGGTTGTCGATGGGACCGAGCATCCCGAGGAAGCTGCCTTGGTCCTCAGATATGTGGCAATGACCGACAATCTGATCGATGCGGCCGGCAATGGCTCAGTGCCTATGCGACAGACCAACGCCATCGACGATCCACGGCTCCTAGAGATCTGGCCGTTCTTCAATGACGACCTCAAGGGGGCCTACCTTTCCAGCGAGCCCACCCCGGCTGGTCCTGGTGCAGGTGAGGTCGAGGCGATCCTGGAGCAGATGTTCGGCGAGATCGTCATCGGCACCGACGCAACAGCCCAAGAGCTGGCTGACAAGTACCAGCCGCTTCTCGACGAAGTTACGGGCTGACAACCGCCGCGGTGCCCACTCAGAACGAGTATCGGGCGCATGGAGGACGGTCCCGTCATCATATGATGACGGGACGTCCTCCGCGTGACATAGGTGGCCGGGCACCGCTATGACGACAACGACTTCAAAACAGGTCGAAAAGAAGAAGCTCAAGCACCGTTGGTGGAAGCGGGATCGGCTTTCCCAGCACAACAAGAACGCTGTCATTGGCCAGCCCAAGTCAATCCCTTACCTGTTCAGCGCACCGGCAATCTTGCTGGTTGCGGCGATCCTCGGATTCCCCATCCTCTATGGGTTCTGGGAGAGCGCATATCGCCGGCCCACCCTCGGCGCGCCCCGCGAGTTTGTGGGATTGCAGAACTACATCGATATGTTCCAGTCGTCAGCCTTCTGGCACTCGTTCAATCGAACCGGGATCTTCGTATTCGGCAGCCTTGTCGTCGGAACCGCACTCGGGCTCGTCTTCTCATTCGCGCTGTTTCGCGTGGTCGGCAAACTGCGGTTCCTCAGGGCTATCACTGTCGCCCCATACATAATCTCGAACGTGGCGGCAGCGGTGATGTTTCGCATCTTGTTCAACAGTCAGTTCGGGGGTCTCAACCAGGCAATCGAGTTCTTCGGGGTCGATGCGCCGTCCTGGCTGGCCAATCCCGATCTGGCGATGGTGGTCGTCATCTTCACCCAGGTATGGACCGACCTCCCCCTGACCATCCTTCTCCTTCTCGGCGGTCTCATGACCGTCGACAAGGCCTACCTGGATGCGGCTCTGGTGGACGGCGCGACCGGGTGGAAACGAGCCAGGTATGTGACGATCCCGCTGCTAGCGCCACAACTTCTGATCAGCATCGTCTGGCTCAGCTACTCGACTTTGACAGGCCTCGGTGTCGTCCTCGCCCTCACTGGTGGGGGACCTCTCAAGGCAACCCAGACGATGGCGATGGAAATGTTCACCGTCGCGTTTCGCAACCTGGAGTACAACCAGGCTCTGGCGATAGCCAGCTTCATCCTCGTTCTCAACGCGTTGTTGACACTTATGTACATCGGCATCGGTCGCCGCTATGAGTACGTGCAATGAGTGACAGCCAAAAGACCGACGAGCCTGCTTTCTCCGAGTCGTCGGCGAAGGCGGCCTTGGCAGTCATCGGTGGGCCGCCTGAGGACAAACGGCTCGTCAGCGGCCGAGTTAGGCGGATCATTCGAAATTTCCTCCTGTCGATTCCGCTGGTTGGTCTCGTCGTGTGGACCCTTGCACCATTTCTCGTGACAATCTCGGTTTCATTCAAGAACCGTGCCGAGGTGTTCGCCGATCCATCCTTGATCCCGGGCAGCCCGAGCTTGGAGGCATATCGCGAAGTCCTTTCGAGCGCGAGCTTTACCAGTTCGTTCGTCAACAGCGTGGTCGTTGGTGCCGGGACCACCCTGCTCACCCTCGCATTGGGAGTACCGGCGGCATATGCCTTCGCCAGATTCGACTTTCGTGGTCGACATCTGCTTCTCCTGTTGACTCTCCTGCCGAGACTCGTCCCGAGCCTGGGCCTCATGGTCCCGATCTGGCGCCTGGCTATTGCCGCGGGCGCCCTGGACAACCGAATGACGCTCATCGTCGTCTATACGGGCACCCTGTTGCCGCTCGCTGTCTGGTTGATGGTTGGATTCTTTCAACAGATCCCCCGTGACATCGAAGAAGCTGCCGCTGTGGATGGAGCAACCCTGTGGCGTCGATTGAGACACATCGTGGCTCCTCTGGCTGCGCCGGCGATGATCACAATCGGCGTTTTGGCGTTCCGAGAGGCCTGGAACGAGTTCACACTCGTCCTCGTGTTGACGAGCTCCCCCGGCAAGAGGACATTGCCGTTTGAGCTCTACCTGATGCAGGGCATCGAGGGTATCGCCAACTTCCCGGGCGAGGCGGCTTTCACTATTCTCACGGTACTCCCGTTCATACTCATCTATACGAGGGTGGAGAAATACGTTGTCGCCGGGCTCATATCCGGCTCCGGGAAGTGAAGCCGTTCCAACATCCCGGACTCTGAGCGGTGGGCGGGGCCGGAAATACCGAGGAGTCCGTCGATCGGGTTGCCCAGATGATCGTAGATCGAGTACTCGCAGGCCTAGGAGCCATCGAGCAGAGCTAAAGCAGCAAACGCTCCTCGTACTCGACTCTCGAGAGAAGATGTGGTTCGCCTTCTGTGATGAGGACCATGTCCTCGAGTCGGACGCCGCCACCACCCCGGACGTCGGGGACCCAAACCAGAGGTTCTACGGCGAATACCATGTTCGGCTGAAACTCGTATGTGGTTGCCCCGGGAAGGGTCTCCCCAATATATGGGGGCTCATTGGCACCCATGCCGATCCCGTGTCCGATGAAAAGACTGAACAGGTAGTCGTCGAGGCCGTGATCGGCGATTTTGTCGATGATCGCTTCGGCACAGTCCTGGTTCGTGTTACCGGGGCGCATCTTCTCGATCCCGGCCATCAACCCCTCGTAAACGGCGGTGTATATCTTTTGCTGTGCCTTCGACGGTTTCCCCACGATCGTGCAGCGGCCGATGTCGGCGAAGTAGCCGTTCCACATGGCCCCAATATCGATGAAACAGAGGTCCTGGTTTCGAATGATCTTGTCGGTTGCCAGGCGGTGGGGCGGTGACATGTGCTCTCCCGAGGCGACAAACGGAGTGATCACATGGGCCATCTCGCCACCGAGCCGGAACAGAGTCTGCATGGCGTCCGCGGCAACCTCGAGCTCTCGGCGACCTGCCCGGGTCTCATCCAGGGCGCGCTGGGTGACTGAGTCGCCGATCGCGCAAGCCTCCTCGATGACAGCGACCTCCATGTCGGTCTTGATCCATCGGGCCTCCTGCATGATGGTGTCGCCGTCGACCAGCTCCAGATCGGGCAGATGTTCTCGGAGAGCCTGGATGAAGGAGATGTTGGCCTGGTCGACCGCCAGCTTGCCTGAATCCACGCCCCGCTGGCGCAGCAAGGGAGTGAGAATGTCGGTAACGAAGCCATCGACCAGCTCTCGCTGCTCCATGATCGGAACCGCATGGGCCTCACCGATCCAGCTCATGCCGAATTTCGCCTTGTCGATCTCACCGCCAGACCCCAACAGAATCGGCTGTTGGCCGGGGACGAGAAGGGCGCCATTCAACGACGTGGTCTTGCCCGCGATCAACTGGGCCCGCAGAGACGTGAGGTATCTGACGTTCTCGTCTTTCCAAACCAGTAGGGCACCAGCCTCGGAATTGGCTAGAGCCTTCTGCGTCTTTGTGACGCGCTGACGACGCAGATCGTCAAAGTCATAACGATCCTCCCAGTCGACGGCGAATTGCCCCTTGGCGTACCTAGAAATCGCAGCTCCTATCGACGACTCTTTCGGAAGTGAGATCCCACTGACTGCCCTCCACCGGCATTGTGGTCGGCAGACCGGTCCTCTACACTTGTTCTATAGTCGGTATAGTACAAAACTCGTCCGGATTCACCAAGCCGACAGTCTCATCGAGGAGAGCGGTGTACAAATGACCCGAGGAGAAGGCCTCAGCCTCGTTTCTGCGTCGTTATCGCGTCGTGTGACTGCCGTCGATCTTGTACGCGACACTCTCCGATCGGCGATACTCCGCGGGGATTTGCCGTCCGGGTCACGTCTCGTTCAGACCGAGATCGCATCCCAGCTCGGAGTGAGCACCACCCCGGTCAGGGAGGCGATGCGGGATCTGGCGAGCGACGGCTTGATAACGCTCGACAGCCATCGAATCGGAACCGTGAGGAGGACCGACTGGGAGGAAATGGCGGAGATCGTGGATATCAGGCGATCTTTAGAGCAGCTTGCTATCTCCAGAGCCATGGAGAACATCTCATCAGCGGACCTTTCAGAAGCCAAGAAGCTCGCAGACGAGCTCGCTCAGGAAGAAGACCTCGGCTCATGGGCGCAGAAGAACGGGCAGTTCCACAACATTTTCCACGAGGCGACGAACACGCGCCGGCTGAGCGGCATCCTCACCTCGCTGGAGAGTGCAGGCGGTGTCTTCGTGGCACAAGCTCAGCAGCTCCATCCCGAGATAAGGCGCAGAGCCATCGACGACCACTACGCATTGCTGGAAGCCTACCGACAGAAAGACGCCAACCGGGCTTTAGAGATCCAGCGGGATCATGTCAACCTCCCACTCGAGGCCTATTCGCTCAACCGGGTCGAGTCGGAGTAGTCGCAGATTACAGGATGCCGCCGAAGGCGTTTCGATACGCCTGAAATCCTGCTGACACCAGCTTCACATCGCTGGTGGCCGAGATGAGGGTGCATCCCTTCTCGATCAACAACGCCGCGTAGTCGGGGGTCGGTGTCACTGCCCCCCATCGCTTTCCGTGGGCCCGGCAGGCTGCCGCAACCCGGTCTATGGCTCGCAGGCTTTTGTCGTGGGTGAAATCGCCGATGACCCCCATCGCCTGGCTGAGATCGGAGGGTCCGACGAACAGAAGGTCCACGCCATCGATCGCGGCAATGTCCTCCACCTCTCGGACCGCTTGGGCAGTTTCGATCTGGATGGCAACGAAATTCTCTCGGTTCGCCCTCTCTGCGAATTCTTCGAGCGGTGTCGACCCAAACCGGCCGTCGTACCCGAGAGGATTGAGACCCCTCCTACCTCTCGGATAGAACTTCGACCATGTGACGAATTCCTCGGCCTGGACAGCCGTGTTGATCTGTGCTGCCATGACTCCCGATGCCCCGCTCTCGAAGCATCGCGTAACCGTGGCATAATCGGTGGGCGGCACCCGGACGAAGCTCTCGAGACCGTGAGCCAGGCCGGCGGAGGCGGCGATCTCGATATCCGCCACAGTCAGGCCGGCATGTTCCACATCGATCCAGAGTCCGTCGAAGCCGCCTTGCATGCCGAGAAAGTGGATGACATTGGGATGAAACATCCTCCCGATGCCAAAGATCTCGAGTCGCTCACCGCTCAGAATCCGTTCCTTCAGGCTTTCAGCCATCGTTTTCTCCTCGAAAACAAGGATCTTCCGATTTCACAAAATACATGATGTAAGTTATCTAGTTGCTATAACCGATGCTCGCAAAAGGAGCAGAGCACACCAATCGAGAGGAGGGTCGGCAATGCCAGTCATCGACCTGCACGCCCATGTCACACCGGAGCGATACAAGAAGGCAATACGCGAGGAAGGCACCTGGTACGGGCTGGACGCAACAGCCGGTGAACTCGATCGAGGGGGCTTCGCACAGCCGCTGTCGATGAGATTGGCCGAGATGGATCGATTCGGGGTCGACATGCAGTTGGTGACACCAACGGTCGGCTTCTACCAATACGACAACGACCTGGATGTCACCAAGGCGATAGCCGTCGAGTGCAACGATGAGATATCAGAGATGATCACAGATCACCCGAGACGGTTCGCCGGGTTGGGTACCGTGCCCATGCAGGACATTCCCTCTGCGATCGCCGAGATGGAACGTGTCGTCCACGATCTCGGCTTCAAGGGAGTGATCATCAAGGACCACGTCGAAGGCAAGACCTATGACCATCCTGACTTCGAGCCGTTTTTCAGCGCCGCTCAAGAGCTGGGGGCGCTCCTGTTCTTCCACCAAGGAGGCGAGTCGATAGTCACCCGGCGGGTCTCGAGATACAAGGTGCCCAATGCGATCGGGAACCTCACCGAGAGAACCCTCCTGTACGCCACGCTCGTCTTCGGCGGGGTACTCGACCGATTCGCCGACCTGAAGCTCCTGCTGGCCCATGCAGGCGGATATACGGCCTATGGAATAGCCAGGATGGACAAGGTGGCAGGCGCACTGCCGGGTGACTTCGACGGAAAGATGAATCCCCCCTTTGGACCCAATGACGGATTCGCCAACGAAAAGCCACCAAGCGACTACCTCCAGCGTTTCTACTACGACTGCTGCACGTACAGCGGGCCAGCGCTCCGGTTCCTCATCGACACGGTTGGAATCGACCAGGTGGTGCTAGGCACCGACTATCCAGCGCCGATGTTCCTCCACGACCCGGTCAACTGGGTGCGCGGCCTCGACGAGCTGACAGATTCCGAGAAGGACGCTGTCCTCACCGACAACTCGAACCGCCTGCTCGAAATCTGAAACCTCTCCTCCCAGTGGCGTGTCACTAGTACATGACCACGCCGGAATTCACGTTGATGTCGGCGCCGGTGATCGCACCCGCTTCCTCCGACGCCAGATAGACGACGGTGTCTGCCACGTCAATTGGCTCTGTCAACCGAAGCAATGCGGATTCCTCTTCGAACTCCTTTCGCACATCCTGCTCGCTGATGCCTCTGGAAGCGGCCTGGGCTCTGATAACCCAATCAAGACGAGGTCCAGCTACGAATCCAGGGGAAACGAGGTTGACTCTCACGCCTTCGGGTCCGGTCTCGAGCGCAAGGGTGCGTGTGAGTCCAATAAGTGCGGCTTTGCTGGTGGCGTAAGAAGACCGCCCATATAGCGGACGTTTTCCTGTGATTGATCCAACGATGATCACAGTCCCTGTTTTCTGAGCGATCATCACCGGGAGGATCGCATGTACGACATTGAAAACTCCGAAAACGTTGACGTCGAAAGTCGCGCGCCACTCTTCGCGGGCCAACTCCCACAACTTGCCGCTAGGACCTCCAACACCACTGTTGTTGACTACGACGTCAATTCTCCCATGATCTTGCATAACAAGATCGACCATCTGACCGACCGAGGATTCAGATGTCACATCAGTTTCGACCACCATGGCGGCTCCACCGGCCTCATCGACATCCGCTGCTGTCTCCTCAAGTCCCTCCCGATTGCGCGCTGCCAGTACGACTGCGTCCCCTTCACTGCCAAAGCGCACAGCAATAGCACGGCCAATGCCCTGGCTTGCACCGGTAACAACCACTACGCGACGATCATTCAAGGCCCAGTCCAATGACATCGGGGAAATATTCTCCATTGAGCCTGAGACGCGCACTTATGGCGTGGCCGGCCATCATCTCTGCATCGGCCACAACGGCGGCTGGCTCTGCGACCACCAACGAACCGGTCGGTTCACACCGTTGAGTCGTCACGGTCTTTAGGTATTTGCCAACCCAAAGCCCTCCCGTATATCGCGCTGCACCTTGCGTCGGCAAAGTGTGGTTGGTGCCGATTGCCTTATCAGAGTATGCAACCGTTGCATGCGAGCCAATGAACAGGCTCCCGTAGTTGGTCAACCGATCGACAAACCAGGCGGGATCGCGGGTTTGAACCTCCAGGTGTTCGGGGGCGATCTCATTGGCAACCCGCACGAGATCGGCATCATCACCACAGAGAATGACGGTGCCGTAGTCTCTCCAAGCTGCACCCGCCACATCTGCGGTGGGCCATCGTTTCAACCACCAATCGACCTCACGAATGGTCGCCCTACCAAGAGATTCGTCGGTGGTCGCAAGGATCGCCGGGGAGGTCGGGCCGTGCTCGGCCTGGCCCAGCAGGTCGCAAGCGACAACCGAGGGGTCGGCTGAGTCATCAGCTATCACCATGATCTCGGTCGGCCCCGCCAAGAGGTCCACTCCAACCCGCCCAAAGAGCTGACGCTTCGCCTCTGACACGTAGACATTGCCCGGGCCAACGATCATGTCGACGGGATCACCACCCTCTAGACCAAACGCCATGCCGGCAAGAGCCTGGACTCCCCCAACGCAGTAGATCTCGTCAGCCCCGGATTCCGCCATCGCCCAAAGCTGTGGTGGATGCATTCCGGCTTGGCCCCGAGGGGGTGCCGCCGAAGCTATCCGTGAGACGCCCGCTACCTTGGCGGTTGCCACGGTCATTACCGCCGAAGCAATCAGAGGATATCGGCCACCGGGCGAATACGCCCCGACCGACGCAACTGGTATGTGGCGCTGACCAAGAAAGACACCCGGCAGAGTCTCGGCCTCGAAGTCGACGAGTGTTTCGCGCTGCAGAAGAGCGAAATTCGTTACCTGATCGATCAAGAATCGAGCACTTTCTTCAACATCAGCCGGCATCGCCTGATATGCCCGCTCAATTTCGTCAGCCCCTACGCGGAAAGTAGGTGGGTCCCAGTTGTCCAGGCGCCGTGAGTGTTCCCGAACGGCATCGGTGCCACGTTGCTCCACATCGCGAATGATGTCTGAAACCGTCGCTCGAACTTCTTCGGTGGCCCCCTCCTGGGCCGGTTTGGGCTCTTTCAAATAATTCATTCGAGGCCTTTCCTCACGGGACGTAACCAAGACACCGCTCTTTGTGCCTGATGCAACTCAGGACTTGAGAGATGGCATTGACAATAGGCAGCGCACATGTTGACCTGCGCCTGTCAGAGAAGACGTCTCTAGACTATTCATTGGTGCCCCAACTCCCCCTGCTCGATGCAGCCCCGCAATATGCCGACTCCAGATGTGGCGGATTGGGCAAGTGCGACGCTGCCGTTATTTGCCAAAACCCCGAGAAGTTGGCTGGAGTAGAGCGATGATCGGCCAGCCGGTCCGGAGACTCGAAGATCCACGATTGATTACTGGATCAGGGCGATATATCGACGACTTCGACATCGAAAACGGGCTCCACGCAGTATTTGTACGCAGTATCGAGGCTCACGCCCTGATTAGATCTACTTCGATCGACCGCGCGAATATCGGGAAAGCGCGCGTCTTCACCGCGTCTGACCTCCAATTAGACCGGCCAATGCCGGTCCAGAATCCATCTCCCCTGATCGAGAGGCCGATTCAAGCGCCTCCTCTCGCACATAACGAGGTCTGCTATGTGGGTCAGCCGATCGCCGTAGTCGTAGCCCCCTCCATCCATGAAGCCATCGACGCGGCCGAAAGCGTTGAAATTGAATATGAGCCCCTCCCTGCCATCATCGACCATAAGAGTGCTCTAGACCATCGTGCGCCTACGGCTCATCTCGGGACCGACTCCAATCTGATCGCGACTCTCTCCGTCGCTTACGGGAACACTGAACTGGCCTTTGAGTCAGCTCCCAGGACACTCCAATTCAGCATCGACCAGCACCGAGGGGCAGCAGCCTCCCTTGAAGGCCGGGGTGTCCTGGCCAGGTGGGATCGGCACGAAGACAGGCTCCTTTTGTGGACTTCGACCCAGGCACCACATGCTGTAAGAGCCAACGTCGCTAGTTATCTGGGATTGTCCCAAGATGAGATAAGAGTGATTGCACCCGACGTAGGAGGTGGGTTCGGGCCCAAGGCGGCTGTCTATAACGAAGAATACGTTCTAGCAGCTCTAGCCAAATCGCTCCGGATGTCGATCAAGTGGGTTGAGCGCCGTCGAGAGCACTTCATGGCCACCTATCATCAACGAGGGCAGAGTGGTTCAGTTCACGTCGCATTCGCCGACGACGGAGAGATCCTCGGTCTCAAGGCTCGGTTCGTTCACGATTGCGGCGCTTATGTCCCCTACGGAGTGGTGGTTCCTCTAACAACCTTGCGTCTCATGTCGGGCCCTTACGTGATTCCCGCGCTCGACGTAGTGATCGATTGTGTATTCACCAACACCACCCCCACAGCGGCAGTGCGAGGGGCCGGACGCCCTAACGCCAATTTCGCGCTTGAGCGTGCCATGGACTCCATCGCAAGAGAGCTGGGTATGAACCGAGCAGATGTGAGGCTGCGAAACTTCATACAGCCCGACTCGATGCCCTACGAGCTAGCCATACCGGGCTCGGATGGTGCTCCGATCGAATACGACAGCGGCGACTACCCGAAGGCCCTGAAAACTGCTCTCCAGACCGCCGACATTGACAATTTTGCAGCCAGAAAGGCAGAATCATCGGAAAGCGGCCTGCTACGTGGTTACGGAATAGCCTCCTACATCGAGGACACCGGTGTCGGCCCGTATGACGGAGCACGAGTCGAGATCTTGACCAATGGAGAAGTCCTGGTCGAGACAGGAGCCGCAGCTCAAGGCCAGGGACACGCCACCGTATTCGCACAGATTTGCTCGCACCACCTCGGAGTGTCCCCAAGCAAGGTCAGGATTCGAGGCGGTGACACCGGTCGATACGGACAAGGAATGGCAACGGTTGCAAGTCGCACTGCCCAGACAGCCGCCTCAGCTGTCCACACTGCAGCAGCAGACTTGGCTCAGCTGATAAAGAGAATGGTTGCGGCCGACCTGGAGGCTGCACCTGAAGACATCGTTCTCGAAGGCGGCTCAGCCAGTGTGGTGGGTCAGCCCGGGACAGAAATCGCTCTGGACCGCCTCGCATCCAACCTGCAAGCCAAGTTCGGGGGTTCCGCCTTACCGGATCAAGAGACGCCGGGGCTCTCAATCGAGCGTGTCCTTCCGTTCGATGGTCCTGCCTTCGCTTATGGAACACACATCGCCGAGATCGAATTGGACCCCGAAACCGGTCAAGTCTCAGTGGCGAGCTACGTGGTGGTCCACGACTGCGGAACACTTCTGAACCCCATGATCGTCGACGGCCAGATCGACGGTGGCGTGGCACATGGCCTCGGTAATGCCTTGAGGGAGAGCATTGCGTACTCAGACAGTGGCCAGCCGCTGACCACTTCGTTCATGGACTACCTTCTGACAACCGCCCAACAAATGCCGCCGATCCCAAAAATCCATACCGAAACGCCCGCTCCCAACAACCCCTTGGGCGCCAAGGGAGCCGGCGAAGGGGGAACAATTCCGGTGGCGGCCGCCATTGTATCTGCGATTGAACATGCTCTCGCTGACCGCGACGTCGTTATCAATCACTATCCGGTGAGTATGGAGTGGATTGTTAGGAACCTGGATGAGTGAGATAACACAGAACAAAAGGGCCTTTTCTCCGTGGGATGGAGAGTGGTCGATGTGATTCTCGCAAGAAATAGGAATAACCCGTGACCACATTCACCAGCCGGGCCATCGATGCTCGGGGATCGAGATTCTCATATGGCGAGAAAGGAGAAGGCGAGCCAACGCTCATACTGCACTCGCTGCTCACCAACCGAACAGCGTATGAGGCGATGGGTGAGGCACTTGACGGGCGGATCGTCACACTCGACTTGCCAGGCTTTGGCTCGACCGACGTCTGCCCGCCAGACATCAATTCCTTCGCAGACCGGGTCGCACAATTCATACGGGAAATGAAACTCGACACGGGGCTGACACTGGTTGGCAATGGAATGGGTGCGTTCGTCGCTCTTGGAACAGCCATCTATCACGGGCCCCTCCTTGATCGTCTGATATTGGTGGGGTGTGGCGTGCGCTTCCCGGATCAGGCGAAGCGAGCCTTCGCCGAGATGATTGACACTGTGAGGTCGGGCGGCATAGAAGCTGTCATCCCAATCGCATTGAGACGTATCTTTACCGAGAGTTTCCTGGGCTCTAATCCTGATCTCGCCGAAAAGGCTGCGGCCGCGCTGCGGAAAACTGAACCATCGACCTTCATCAATGCTTGTGAGGCACTGACAACCGTGGATTACACGAGCCAAGCTGAGGATGTCAGGACCCCGACCTTGGTTCTAGTCGGCGAAGAGGATCAGGCAACTCCCCCAAGTCTCGCCGAACAGGTACACAGCTTGATCCCTGGTTCCAGATTGGAGACGCTGCCGGGGATCGCGCACGCACCACATTTGCAGGATCCCGAAGGCTTGTCCGCAGCCATCGAGCGATTTCAAAAGATGCGATGACGAGCTCGACATTTTCCACACCCGCGGTTGAAGGCAGCCAGAGCCTCCAACCTTTCGCCGATGGTCATTAAGTGTTTCGTAACTACAGGTCGGGCGAAACCAAGTATTTGGAGCACACCCCTGATACACCCTCATTCACGACTTGGAGAACGTGGGCGATAGCGTCTTGCGATTCGTCACCGTGGAGCCACTCGACCGACCCGTGAGCTCATGAGCTGGCCAAGGGTCCTAGTCGTAGGTGGGTCGATCGGAGGTCTAACAGCTGGTCTACTTCTGCGCGAACTGGGATGCGAAGTAGACATCTTCGAACGGGCCAGTACGGCACTGGAAGACAGAGGTGCGGGAATAGTCGTCTTGCCGATAACG
>DATKCM010000106.1:0-12475 GCA_035513195.1 Acidimicrobiia bacterium
TGACCTGGCGCCCGATCTGGCTATTCGAGGCCCAACTCAGGCTCCTGGGGACGGGGGCTGAGGTTGCGCTCCATAATGGTTCGAGCGCACGAGTTCCAGCGGAGAATCGCATCGTCGTTTCCTGCTGGCCGCAGCTCCGCAGCCTTGTCAAACCACTCCATAGCCTCACGGAACTCGTCATAGGCGAACACCTGTCCGGTTCCTTTGGTCAGCAGGGCACGGGCCTGGCGCTCCGAGATGATCCCGTTGTAGTAGGAGAGCTGATACTCGTCGTTGAGCTTGTTGGCATACTCCTTGGCGCTTCTTGCGGAGGAACCGCCGCTCTTGAACTCGTCGGTCATCGCCAGCAGCAACACGACAAGAGCCCGCTGGTTATCGGGATCCACCGCTAAAACGTCCTGACAGATGCTCTGTGACTGAACCGGCTGGTTGAGAAGCCGGTAGTGCTCGGCACGGTCGATAGCCGATTCGAGGCCGTCGGGGGTGATGGTTCTCAGCTCAAACTCGTCCGTCATGCTTCTCCGTTTCTATCGACACTACAGACCGATGGCGGCCCGCCCGGCGAGAATCGTCGCCGCCACAGCAGTCCCGTAGAAGAGCCAGGCCTGTTTGCCGAGACGGCCGAAACCCAGATCAACCAGGGCATAGCGGAAGCGGTGCGCCCAATGGAACATGAAGAGAAACACCAAGCCCACGGCGATGATCCGGGTCAGCGGATTCCTGATCAGGGAGATCAGATCGCCCTCGGACAACCAGCCTGCAGGAACGGCCACTCCCGTGACAAAGGCCATCGCCGGAAGCAGCATCGCCGAAGCCGTTCCCCCAGCGGAAAAAAGAAGCCAGAACAAAGGAGCGCTCCGGTCGGCCTCTCGACTCAACTCAGGGACAGCCACAAAACTGCTCCGGAGACGATGAGAAAGAGAATGCCCATCATCCCGGCTATGAACGATGGGTCTACCTGCTCGTCATCTCTCCACAGGACCATCACCGTGGGGGTGAGAGCTATCCAGGTGCCGGTGTGAAAGATCGCCAGTCCCAGGACCAGAGCGTGCAGCCACACACTCGAAGGGCTTGCCAGGTATTCGTAGAAAGTGGAGAAGGATCGCTCGTCACCGGCGGACCACAGAGCCCAGATGAGCAGAAGGGCGTAGGCGAGGACGGCGAGACTGGTCAACTCCCGGATCATGAACTGAAAGTACGGTGCTCTCCTCAGCCACCAGGTACGAGGTAGGGGTCGGATCAGCTCTCTGCTCACCCCCGACCACCCCGGGGCATGACCAGCGATTTGGCCCAGTCGAGCGCATAGGAGAGTTTGAGCATCTGGATCGCCCCGGCGGGGTCGACATCCTTGGGGCAGACCTGGGTGCACTCACCGACATAGGTGCATTCCCAGATGCCCTCATGAGCCGTGACTTCGTTAGCCCGGTCCCCGCGCCCTTTATCACGCGAGTCCAGGTTGTAACGCTGGGCAAGAGCGAGGGCTGCGGGTCCGGTGAACTTTGAATCGAGTCCATACACCGGGCACGCCGAATAGCAGAGCATGCAGTTGATGCACATGCTGAACCGCTTGAAGTGTGCTACCTGAGCCGGCGTCTGCCGGTACGCGCCGGATTGGAGAGACTTCTCCTCGGCGGGAATCAGCCACGGGGAGACTCGCGGCAGTTTCTCCATGAAATCTTCCATGTTGATCACCAGGTCGCGCACGACGGGGAAGTGGGTGAGAGGTTCGACCTTGATCGTGTCGGTGTCGTAGTCCCGGATGAAGGTCTCACAGGTGAGCTTGGGTTCGTCGTTGACCATCATCCCGCAGCTTCCGCATATGCCCATCCGACAAGACCAGCGGAAGCTGAGAGTGGGATCGACTTCGGCTTTGATGTGGTTCAGGGCGTCGAGCACCACCCAGTTGTCCTTGTAAGTGATCTCATATCTCTGGAACCTCGGCTCCGCCTCCTCGTCGGGCAGATAGCGCTGGACTTCGAGGATCGCCTGGTCAGACATCGCCGTATACCCTCTCACCTGGCTGCCAGCGGGTGATGGTCACATCCTTATAGCCAATACTCGGATCGCCTTCGCCCCGGTAGGCAAGGGAATGCTTGAGGAATCTGTCGTCGTCACGCTGGGGATGGTCGGTCCGCTGGTGGGACCCGCGGGACTCGGTCCGGGCCAGGGCACTGTGGGCTATGGCTTCCCCGACCTCGATCATCGCCCCCAATTCGAGGGCGGCGATCAGTTCGGTGTTGAATGTTCGGCTTCGGTCGGAGAGGACGAGCTTCTTATATCGTCGTTTCAGGTCGGCGATAACGGCAGTTGTGCGCTCCAAGGTTTGTTGATCGCGGAAGATGCCCGCCCCTTCCTCAAGATTCTGCTGCAGGTCGGCCCTGATCGCCGAAACTGTCTCTCCGCCCCCGTTGGACCGGAGGAGCGTTTCTTCGAGACGGTCCTCCTCGGCTCGAGCCGATGACTCCAGCAGCTGATTGGATGGAGGCGACACCTGGCCGGCATGGTCCACCGCGGCGACGGCGGCGCGGGCGCCGAACACCAGGATCTCGGTCAGCGAGTTGGACCCGAGACGGTTGGCCCCGTTGACGCTCACGCAGGCGCACTCCCCGGCAGCAAAGAGACCGGGCAGTGATGTCGCACCTTTGATGTCGGTGTCTATGCCACCCATCATGTAGTGGACGACGGTACGCACCGGGATCGGCTCGCTGACAGGGTCAATGCCGACGTAGCGGACCGCCAGCTCTCTGACCATGGGGATCTTGCGGTCGATCTTCCGCTCACCGAGATGACGGATGTCGAGATGGACGTAGTCGCCATCGGGGTCCTGAAATGTGCGACCGGCGGTGCGCTCGTGGATGAATGCCTGGGAGAGACGATCGCGGGGGCCTAGCTCCATGGTGCGTTTTTGGGGGTGGTTGGGGTCGTCGATGTCCAGGGGCTGGCCCAGGTCATAGTCCTGGAGATACCGTCTGCCCTCATTGTTGACCAGGATCCCGCCCTCCCCCCGAGCGGCCTCGGTGATGAGAATGCCGGTCCCGGGAAGACCGGTGGGGTGATACTGGACGAACTCCATGTCCTTCAACGGCACGCCCGCCCGGTAGGCCAGTGCCATGCCGTCGCCTGTCTTTATGTTCCCGTTGGTGGTGAACGGATAGACCCGGCCCGCTCCGCCGGTGCACATGATGACCGACCTGGCACCGATGGCGAACATCTCCCCGGTGCGGATCTCGATGGCGGTGACCCCCTGACAGCGTCCGTGATCGACTATCAGGCTGGTAACGAACCATTCGTCGTACCGAGTTATCGCCGCGTATTTGAGGGAGGTCTGAAAAAGGGTGTGGAGGAGGTGGAAACCGGTCTTGTCGGCGGCGAACCAGGTTCTTTCCAGCTTCATCCCACCAAAGGGCCGGACCGCGATACTGCCGTCGGGCTCCCGGCTCCAGGGGCACCCCCAGTGCTCCAGCTGGAGCATCTCGTTGGGGCCGTTCTCCACGAGGAGCTCGACGGCGTCCTGGTCTGCCAGCCAGTCGGAGCCGGAGATGGTGTCATAGGCGTGGTCGTCGAGCGAGTCGCCGGGTGCGATGACCGCGGCGGCTCCACCCTCGGCCGAAACCGTGTGGCTTCGCATCGGGTAGACCTTGGAGATCACCCCGACACTCGTCGAGGGATGATCACGGGCGACAGCGATGGCGGCGCGCAACCCCGCCCCGCCTCCTCCAACGATCAGCACATCGTGTTGCAATGTCTCCATGGTTCACAAACTCGCCGCTGATCGTTGAACCTACACGTTGGCTCGTAGGGAGGGGTGGACGCTTCACCGTTGGCTCGTAGGGAGCGGGGCGGGCTAGATACCCCTGCGTATCTAGTCGAGGGTCTGCGCGGAGATGCCGCGGAGGCGATCCAGGTCGTGATAGGCGTCCATGTAGCGGATCGAGCCTGTCTTTGATCGCATGATCACCGAATGGGTGACCACGGTCTCGCCCCGGAACTCAACCGCGGGTAGATAGTCCCCGCCGGTGACACCGGTTGCCGCGAAGAACACGTTGTCCGATGAGACCAGATCGGTAGTCGTCATCACCTGTTCGAGGTCGAGGCCCTCTTCCAGCGCATAGTCCCGCTCCTCCTCGTCACGGGGCCAGAGACGGCACTGCTGCTCGCCGTCCATGCACAACAGGGCCGCCGCCGTGAGCACCGCCTCCGGAGAACCGCCGATGCCCATCAGAATGTCAGCGGCTGTCTCATCCTGAGCCGTCGCGATGGCGCCGGCCACGTCGCCGTCGCGGATCAGGCTGATCCTCGCCCCCGCCCTACGCACGTCATCGATATATCTCTGATTCCTCGGTCTGTCCAGTATCACCACGCGGAGGTCGTTGACGTCCTTGTGCTTTGCCTTCGCCACCTGTTTCAAGTTGTGTTCGACCGGCGCCTCGAGGTCTATCGTCCCCGCGGCTTCTGGACCGACTGCGATTTTGTCCATGTAAACCAGAGAACCCGGTGCGTACATCGAACCGCGGCCTTCGGAGAGAGCGATGACCGCAATGGCACCGGGGATTCCCGCCGCGGTGAGTGTCGTCCCATCGACGGGATCGACGGCCACGTCGACCACCATGCCCTGTCCGGTACCAACCTTCTCCCCGTTGAAGAGCATCGGTGCCCGATCTTTCTCGCCTTCCCCGATGATCACCAACCCGTCGATGTCGAGGGTGGCGAGATGGAATCGCATCCCGTCGACTGCAGCCTGGTCGGCGGCCTCTTTGTCCCCGCGCCCCAACCAGCGGCCCGCTCCCATGGCAGCGGTTTCCGTCACCCGGACGAGGTCGAGGCCCAGATTCCTCTCAACTGGTTCGACCATCAGTCTCCAACCCGGAGGATGATGGCGTCGCCCTGTCCGCCTCCGCCGCACAGGGCCGCGGCACCGATTCCGCCGCCGCGGGCGGTGAGAGCACCGATGAGACTGACGATCAAACGTGCCCCGGTTGCCCCAAGCGGATGGCCGAGCGCCACAGCACCTCCATGCACATTCACCTTTTCCTCAGGGATATCGAGCATGCGTGCCGACCACAGCGAAACGGCAGCGAAAGCCTCGTTGATTTCAACGACATCGAGTTCGGAAGGCGTCATTCCGGCTCTCTTTAGCGCCACCCCCAGTGCTTCGGCGGGGCGTTCGTGCAATGTCGCGTCGATCCCCCCGATCTGCCCGTACGCGAGGATTTCTGCGAGCACCGGCGCTCCCGTAGCGTCGGCGGCAGCCGGGTCGGCGACCACCACTGCCGCGGCGCCATCCGAAACCTGGGAGGCGTTCCCTGCCGTGATGGTTCCGCCTGCCATGAAGGCAGGGGCGAGATTGCCCAGGCTCTCCACGGATGAGCCTTCTCTGATTCCCTCGTCGACCGACACTACGACGGGATCACCTTTGCGCTGTGGGACGGGTGTGGGCACGATCTCGGTGCTGAAGGCTCCGTTGGCAGTGGCCTCGGCCGCCCTTTGATGGCTGCGCGCCGCCCACTCGTCCTGCTCTTCGCGGCTTATTCCCAGCCTCTGGTTCTTGTGGTCAGAGGACTCGCCCATGGTGCAGTGGTCAAAAGCGCAGAAGAGTCCATCGTGTTGCATCATATCGATCATGGTCACGTCGCCGATCCGAGCCCCCCAACGGACTTCGCGAACGACGTGAGGTGCGTTGCTCATGCTCTCCATTCCGCCTGCGAGCACGAACTTGGAGTCTCCGACGCGGATGGCTCGATCGGCCAAGCCCACCGCTGACATCCCCGAGAGACATACCTTGTTGATCGTGGTCGACGGAATCGACATGGGAAGGCCACCGGCAACCGCAGCCTGACGCGCCGTTATCTGACCTTCGCCGGCCTGGAGGACGTGTCCGAACAGGATCTCGTCGAACACCTCTGGACCCACGCCTGATCTGCTGACCGCAGCGTCGATGGCTACTCCACCGAGTTCGACAGCCCGGAGCGGTGAAAGCGCGCCTCCATATTTGCCGATAGGTGTCCTTGCGATCCCGGTGATAACGCTGTTTGTCATGTCTTGTCTCCTCACCTTGATGGTAACGGCCTCAACGGCGGAGTTCTTCCCTCCGCCACTGTGTCGCCACCTCGGTAACGTTGCGGTGTGAAGCTCCTCAACCTCGACCATGTTGCAATTGCTGTGCAAGACCTCGACTCAGCGATTGACGGCTATCGGGACCGGTACCGGGTCGAGCCTCTGTATCGGGAGGTAGTCGAGGAGCAGGGTGTCGAGGAGGCGATGATCCCCGTCGGGGGGTCTTTCATCCAACTCCTCCAACCCCTGGGATCCGACACCCCGGTGGGTCGTTTCCTCGAGAAGAACGGCGAGGGGCTGCACCATGTGGCGTATGCGGTAACCAATATCGAAGCTGCGCTGTCTCACCTGAGAGAGTCCGGCGCCCGCTTGATCGACGAGAGTCCGAGACAGGGCGGCAGAGGGACAAGAATTGCCTTCGTCCACCCCGCTGACCTGGGCGGGACACTGATCGAACTTGTGGAGATGCAGCCATGATTGGCCCGATTTACATCAAAGGCGGCGCCTCAGAATTTGAAGCCGCGGTGATTGCAGTTGTCCTCGACCACGTCGCGGCCGAGGAGAAAGCCAGGGCGGCGGGACGCGACAGAAACGACAACCGGGTTCCTGCCTGGGTCCGCGCCCTCAGCCCGGATATCTACCCTTCCCGGTTCGATCAGCCACGACCCTCCTTAGGGGACCGTCGGGAGCGGACACGCTCCTGAAGCGCATCCAGTTCGGGTGCCTTCAAGATCCTGGCCACAAGGAGGAACACCGCGAGCGTCGTCACCATGCCTACCCCGGCGATCCCCAGCGCGACGGCGGGGCCTGCCGGCTCCGATCCTCCCAGCGCATTGACCAGTGGAACCGTCGCGGCAGCGGCGCTGGCCGCGGCTGCCAGCCCGCGGGCAAACGAGGGAGCGATACGGCGGACACCGTCCCACCCCGCATCGCGGCCCCAGGCGACCAGCAGGGCCAGCGCGTAGCCGGTCATGGTGAGTGTCGATGCGAGGGCGAACCCTTCGATGCCCATCGCTCGATAGAGAAGTAGCCAGGTCGGTATTGCAATCACGGTCGACGCGGTTCCGACTCCGACCGGCACCCACATCCTGCGTTTTGCATAGAAGTGCCTGGCGATGATCTGGTGGAGTCCCCATGCCGGGATGGAGAAGGCGTAGATGACGAGCAGGCCAGCGACAAGGCTGGCGTTGTTGCCGGCGGCGGAGAATTCGCCGTAGCCGTAGATGAGCGAAACGAAAGGACCGGCGAGCACCACGAGCAGGGCGGTGGCCACCGCGGAGACGAAGACCGTGTTCTTGGCGGCGTTCTCCGTGGTCTCATTCAATTTCTGCTGGTCTCCGCTCGCAGCCAGCCGCGCCAGGAAGGGATAAGCCGCAACCCCCGCAGCCTGGGCGATCACCCCGATCGGGACCATGGTGAGCCGCCGCGCATAGAAGAGGCCCGCCGCAGCACCGGTTTCGACCTGTCCGAACCAGTTGATGAACTGTTCGTCCAGCACCGCCACCGACTGGCCCAGCATCAACGGGAGGGCAAGGATCATGTATTCGCCAACCGCCGACTGCCCGGCAACGGGAACCAGGCGGATACCGGCTCTCCGCGCCCCGAACCATTGGATCCCGAAGTTGCCGATCACCGATCCGGCAACGGCTCCCCAGAGAAATGCTTCGGGGCTGGCATCGCCGGCGGCATACCCGAGAAGGCCGCCGCCGATGATTCCCAGGTTGTAGATCAGGGGTGCAATGGCGGGAATTACGAACCTCCGGTGCGCGTACTGCGCCGCCATGAGGACCGAGCCGAGCACCAGGAAGATCTGCGCGGGGAGGACTATCCGTGTGAGCGAGATGAGCCTGACGTGGTCTTCGGGCCGCGCCGGAAAGACCAGGTCGACGAACTGCGGGGCGAAGATCCACATGACTGCGGTCAACCCGACAATCCCGATCGCAACGAAACGGAAAACCGATGTGAAGGCCCGGTTCATCGCATCGGCGTCGTTGTTCTCGATGTGACGGCTCAGTATCGGGATCAGGGTGATGGTGAGGTATGCACCGGCGAGCAGATAGTTGAGGAAGTCGGGGATGGCAAAGGCGTGGCGGTAGAGGTCGGCTTCGGCGTTGAGCCCGATCAGACCGGCGAGGAGGCTCTCCCGAAGCAACCCGAGGAGTCGGGAAAGCAGGATCCCTCCGGATACGACGGCGGCTGCCACCCCCATCCGGATGGGCTTCTTCACGGCCTTGCTTCCCTCAGGGTTTCCATGATTCGCTCCGGTACGTGGAGGTCACCGTAGCCAGTGCCCAGGTCGATCCCATGCTTGTAGGTGCCGTGGTAGTCGCTCCCCCCGGAGGGGATGAGTCCGAAGCGTCTCGCCAGGTCGTCATACCCGTATCGCTCGTGCTGGTGGTATGCGGAGCAGTGGGCTTCGAGGCCAATCAGGCCATATCCCTTGAGCTCGTCGAGTAGATCGGCCATTTCGGCGGCCCGGTTCACTCCGAGGGTGTGGGGGTGGGCCAGGATGGGAACCGCTCCCGACTCGATGGCCAGTCCGATCCCTTCTTCGGGGGTGAGTAGCAGTCTCGTGACGTAGGCAGGCGCTCCGTTGGCCAACCACAGGTCGAAAGCGGTCCTGATGTCGGGCACGTATCCCTTCGCCACCATCACCGCAGCGATATGGGGTCGTCCCACCGAGCCCTCACCAGCTTCGACGAGGACCTCCTCGAGGGTCACCGCCATCCCGAGCCGGGTCAACTCGTCGACTATCGCCTGGTTGCGGCTACCCCGGGCATGCTGGATCTCGGCAAGTCGGTCCTGAAGCGGTCCTCGACCCGGTGGGAGCCACAGGACCATGAGGTGCATGCCGCCTTCGGCGCGCCGCAGGGAGAGTTCGGTGCCGGGGATCAGTTCGATTCCGTCGGCGGCCGCTTCTGCCTCCTCCACCCCCTGTTGTGTGTCGTGATCGGTCAACGCCACCGCGGTGAGACCGCACTCGATGGCGCGCCGGACCAGTTCGGTCGGGGTGTCGGAACCGTCCGAATAGGTGCTGTGCGTGTGAAGGTCTACTGCCATGTCCCATAGATCATCGTTGATGAGTGGGTCAGGAACCGGTTACGTCAATCGTGACGCTCTCGATGTAGACCGTCTCCAGAGGGAGGCTGTCTTCCCTGAATCCGGGACGACGGGCGGTATCGATCTCGCGTAGCGCCTCGATCGTCTCGTCACCCGATGTCACGGTCCCGAGGACGTTGAACTGGTTGTTGAGGGCACTGGCGTCCCCGACGACTATGAAGAGGTCGCTTCCGGTCGTGCCTCGTCCCCTGTTGTCCATAGCCACGACCCTCTCCTCATAGACGAAGTCATCCGGTGGGTACTCGTCGGGCACTCGGTATCCCGGCCCGCCCGTTCCATTTGCCTCGGGATCGCCTCCCTGGATTGCGAAGTTTGCGAGTACGCGGTGGAACACCTGACCGTCGTAGAAGCCCTCTCGGGCGAGGAAGACGAACGAGTTGACGGTTTGGGGGTAATCGAGATCGAGCTCTATGACAATTGGACCGCATGATGTCTCCAGGGTGGCTGTTACTGCCGTGGCACCTTCGAGGTCGTCCTGGACTACGAGAGCGTCGAATTGTTGCACCGACTGCTCGCTCGGTTGGGCAGCCCCACAAGCTGTCTCCTGGGCGCGAAACGCCTCGTATCCGGTCGGCAGTTGCCCGTCGCGGTCGAACAGAGCGCTGAGTGCAAAGAAGCCCACCACAACCGCACCGAAACCAAAGGCAGTGAGGATCCGCCTTCTCAGTTCTTTGCGGGCGTCTTTCTTCTTTTCCGCTTTCTTTTTCGCGGCGCGAAGCTCTTTCTGGCGGGTACGTCGGTCGGACATCGAATCGGGACTTTAGGCGTGGGCGTAAAACAATCGTCGGGCGGTGTTCGTAATGCGGGCGAAAAAGCTCCAAACTGTGTCCCACAATGCCTGTGGTCGTCCAGAAATACGGTGGCACGTCGGTTGCCGATCCCACCCGGATCAACGCGGTTGCTGATCTCGTGGAGGCATCGCGCCGCTCGGGCAATGACGTAGTAGTGGTGGTCTCTGCAATGGGCCAGACCACAGATGAGCTCATCGCACTCGCCGCCGACATCTCGCCCAAGCCCCCACCGCGGGAAATGGACATGTTGCTCTCGGCAGGAGAACGGATCTCGATGGCGCTGCTCGCCATGGCGCTCGACGTAAGGGGCATCCCGGCAGTCAGCTACACCGGAAGCCAGGCCGGAATCCTCACTGACTCATCTCACGGCGAAGCCAGGATCAAGGAGATAACCGGGCAGCGGGTCAAGCAATCGCTCGCCGACGGGAAAGTGGTAATCGTCGCCGGTTTCCAGGGAGTGGACCCCGACTCAAAAGAGGTGACCACGCTCGGGCGCGGCGGCTCAGACGCGACGGCCGTTGCCCTGGCAGCAGCCCTCGGCGCAGACGCGTGCGAGATTTACACCGATGTCGATGGCGTGTTTACGGCCGACCCCAGAATCGTCTCCAACGCCAGGAAGCTGAACGAAGTCTCCTTCGACGAGATGCTGGAGCTTTCCGGCGCCGGTGCGGGGGTCTTGATGTCGAGATCGGTGGAGTTCGGGCGTCGATTCAATATCCCCATCCACGTGCGATCATCATTGAGCGGCCAGGTCGGGACCTGGGTCAAGGAGACCACCATGGAACAAGCAATCATCAGCGGGATAGCCCATGATCGCTCCGAGGCGAAGGTGTCAGTCATCCGCCTGCCCGACCGTCCCGGTGTCGCAGCCACCGTCTTCGGTCCTCTCGCCGACGCCGGCGTCAATGTCGACATGATCGTTCAGAACATCGCGCACGACGGCACCACCGACATCAGCTTCACCGTCCCGCGCTCTCAGGTGGAGGAGGCGGAGCGAATCGCCAGAGACGTCGCCGTCGAAGTGGGTGCCCTCTCGGTCGACGTTGACCTCGAGATCGGCAAGGTCTCACTCGTCGGTGCGGGCATGAGGTCACATCCCGGGGTTGCGGCACACGCCTTCCGCGCTCTTGCCGAAGCCGGGATCAACATCGAGATGATTTCGACTTCGACCATCCGGATATCTTGTGTGGTCCGAGCCGACCAGGTCGAGAAGGCGGTGCAGGCCCTGCATGACGCCTTCGACCCGCCGCAAATCACCGAGGAGGTGGGAGCGTGATGGCTCGGAACGTCGCAATCGTGGGAGCCACCGGGGCGGTGGGAAGGACCATGCTGTCCATCCTGCAAGAGCGGAACTTCGATGTCTCAGACCTGCGGATGTTCGCCTCCTCGCGGTCGGCGGGTAGCACCGTGGAGACCCGCTGGGGCGATGTCGTGGTCGAGGATCTCGCAGCTTCCGACCCAGCCGGCGTCGACGTGGCCCTGTTCAGCGCCGGAGGCGCCCGATCCAGAGAGTTCGCCCCCCGCTTTGTCGATGCCGGAGCCGTGGTCATCGACAACTCTTCGGCGTTCCGGATGGAACCAAGTGTCCCGCTCGTCGTCGCCGGAGTCAACGACGATCACGCCGGTGGCCACAACGGGATCATCGCCAATCCCAATTGCACGACGATGACGTTGATGATGGCGGCAGGTCCGCTTCACGCCGAGTTGGGGCTGACCTCGATGGTGGTCAGCTCGTACCAATCGGTCTCAGGCTCGGGCAAAGCGGCGGTCGACGAGTTGATCGCCCAGGTCGACTCGCTGCGCAGTGATGTCGATGGGCTAATGGACGGTTCGTGGGTGGATCCGGGCTCGGTGGTTTATCCCCGCCCGATCGCTTTCAACTCGCTGCCTTTTGCAGGCAACGAGGCCGAGTCCGGCTACACCGACGAGGAGTGGAAGCTGGTGAATGAATCGAGGAAGATCCTCTCCATCCCCGACCTGGCAGTTGAGCCGACGTGTGTCCGGGTTCCGGTGGCGGTGGGCCACGGGATATCTGCTTCGCTGCGGTTTGCCTCATTAACGACGCCCGAAGCAGCGATCGAGATCCTCAACAGCGCGCCCGGCATCGAAGTGTGGACCGACAAGGTGCCAACCGCTCTCGACTCGGCAGGGATCGATGATGTGCTGGCGGGGAGGATCCGGCCCACGCTGGGGGAGCCCGGCGGCCTCAACCTCTGGGTGGTGGGGGACAACCTGCGGAAAGGTGCCGCCCTCAATGCTGTCCAGATCGCCGAGCTTCTCCAGTAGGAATTTCGATCTGACCTACGGATCATGATTGCGTAGAATCAGCCAATCGGGACGTGGCGCAGCTTGGTAGCGCGCAGCGTTCGGGACGCTGAGGTCGTGGGTTCAAGTCCCACCGTCCCGACCACGAAGGTGCTGGTCAGAGGCTTGCAGTCAGGCCTCCGGCTGGCACCTCGGTCGAACCCCTCGCCAACGGTGCCAATGTGGTCTTCACACCGCAGTCACAT
>DATKCM010000107.1:0-4103 GCA_035513195.1 Acidimicrobiia bacterium
CGGGCCGAATGGAAAGATGGCATGCTCGAAATCGAAATCACCGACTGAACCCGCTTGGCGCCCCTCAACCACCCTTGAATTCGGCTTTTCTCTTCTCGATGAAAGCGACGACACCTTCGCGGGCATCGTCGGTGACGAAGAGTCGCTGAAATGCCTCCCTTTCCTCAGCCATGTCTGCTCCGAAGTCGTTGTTGACGCCGGTCCGGTTGAGCACACCCTTGGCCTCTGCGAGGGCTCTGGTGGCCATCGAAGCCATCTCTGCGGCATCTCGCATCGCAAGCGGGAGTATCTCGTCGACGGCGGCGACCTGGTCCGCCAGGCCTATCTCAAGGGCTTCTTCTGCAGGTACCTGTCTCCCGGAAAAGATGAGCTTCTTGGCACGCTGATAGCCAATCAGCCGGGCAAGCCGCTGTGTGCCTCCAGCACCGGGGATGAGACCCAGCAGAATCTCGGGTTGGCCCACCCGGGCATCGTCAGCGAGATATCTGAAGTCGGCGCCCATGGCGAGTTCCAGCCCGCCGCCGAGCGCGAAACCATGCACGACGGCAATCGTGGGCTTCTCGAGATTCTCGAGTGTTGCCACCGCCTCAACAAGCGAACCGGCGATGGCATCACCCTCGGCTCCGGAATCCATCTGTTCCCTGAAACCTTTGATATCCGCACCCGCCGCGAAGTTCGGTTGCCCTGTGACAACGACAGCCCGGATATCGGGATCCTGACATTCGCGAAAAGCGGTGATCAGGTCGTTGGCGAGTTCGAGGTTGAGGGCGTTGACCGGTGGGCGGTCGAGCCGCGCCAGGGCGACGGCTCCTTCCCGGCTGAGTTCGACTAAAGACATTTCAGCACACTAGCGGGAAGGCCTATCAGGTCGTCCTCAGCCCAGATCTGTCATGAAAGCCACCATGACGAGCAGAACCTCCACGAACTCGTCACCGTGTCCCGGAGCCACAGCGTGAGCCACCTCATGGGCGACGACCCAGGCATTAGCCGGTCTTTCGATCAGGACCGAGCGTGCCGCCGGGTCGTAGAGGCCACCGAGCCGTCCCCCGAGTTCGTCGACGACAGTCACCTCGACATCGTCGATCCCGAGGAACCGGGTCAGCTCATCTGCCAGTTCGGCTGCCTGATCGTCATCCAGCAGAGTGTTGGCCAGTCGACTCACCTCGAGGTCGAGGCCTGCCCCTGCAACCGCCTCCCTTACCGTGCAGTAGTCGTATCCGCATATCTCGAGTCCGTTGTCTGCGATCGGGGGGTTCGAACCATCGAACAGGCTCTGAAGAGGGAGGATTGCCAGGCTCACCGCCACCAGGACTACGAGCAAAACGACCAAGGGCCGACGCCAACCCGGAGAGGCCGGGTCCCCGGAGTCGTCCTCCTCCGAATCCCACCCGTCGAAGGCCAACCCGTCGTCTTCTGTGGACAGGGAATTCATATAGAACCAGCCATGGTACGTGACTCCCGGGATAGGGACAGAGCCCCGGGGTACCCGGACGTCAGTGGGGTGCTGGTTCGGTCGCCGGGAGGTCACGCATCTCGGGTCGTTCAGCGGGAGGTACCAGGCGCACCTTCATCCGGGCGTCCACAACCGTGACCCCTTGACCGGGCACGTGGACCTTCACTGGATTGAGGTCCATCTCTACCAGTTCGGGAACGGCGGATATCAATGCGGAAACTCTCAGGATGGCCTCCTCAAGAGCTTCGATGTCACCTTGGGGCTGATTCCGATAGCCCTCGAGGAGCTTGAAACCCTTGGTGTCCCGGATCATCTCCCTGGCATCGGAGTCGGTCAGTGGGTGGATGCGGAAGGCAACGTCTTTGAGCAACTCCACATAGATGCCACCGAGGCCGAACACAACCAGCGGCCCGAAATTCGGGTCCTGGGTCATGCCAACCAGAACCTCCTGGCCACCCGGTATGTACTCCTGGATCAATACACCCTGGGCGTCATCGACGACATTCGTAACCGCGTCGTAGCCTTCCCGCACTTCGGCTTCGCCTTCGACTCCGAGAAGCACACCACCAACATCGGATTTGTGCAGAGCAGAGTCGGAAATGACCTTGAGCACAACCGGCCCGCCGATTCCGGCAGCCTGTTCAACAGCCTCATCAGCCGAGGCGGCAGTGGCGGATTTCGGAATGCGCAGGCCCGCACCTTCGAGCACCAGATCGACGTCGGCCGGCTCAAGCCAGACGTCGTCGTCGGGGGCGTCGGCGACCACCCGGTCGATCACGTTCCGGATCGCCCCGACAGATTCGGGCTCCAACCTCGACTCGATTCCCTGCTCCTTGAGACGCCATGTCCCATGCCCCACAGCCCGGGAAAGTGCCAGGGCCGCGGCCTCCGGAAAAACGTACGTCGGAATTGTGCGTTTTCCGTCACCTCCGGCGAGTGGGCTGGAAACTCCGCCTGTCTGCATGAAAACGGAAAGCAGGGTCACGTCACCGTCGTAGTCGTCCTGGCATGTCCGGATTGCGAGGGCGACGTCGAGAGCGCTGTCGGGTGACGTGGGCACGTAGATGACCATCACCGAGTCGACCTCGCCGGATCCGAGCAGCATCGCCGTTACTGCTCCAAATTGGGCGGGGCCCCCGGAGGCGATCAAGTCAACCGGATTTCGCGTAGAAGCCTCATCCGGAAGATGCGCCTGCATCGCTGCTTGCAGTTCTCCGGAAAGTTCGGGAAGCTCCAGGCCGTTGGCTTCGAGGGCGTCAGCGGCGAGGATGCCCGGTCCCCCCGCATTCGTGACGATTCCCACCCTCCGGCCCGCCGGGATCGGTTGGCTTGCCAGAAGATTTGCGGCTCCGAAGAGCTCTTCGATCGTGTCGACCCTGATGACTCCCGCTTGATGAAACAGCGCGTCGACGGCGACGTCTGAAGACGCCAGGGCCCCTGTGTGCGAGGAAGCCGCTCTGCTTCCTGCGGCAGACCTTCCCGATTTGACCGCGATTATCGGTTTCTTCCGCCCGATCCGGCGAGCAAGCCGGGAGAACCTGGTCGGGTTCCCGAACGATTCGAGGTAGAGGGTGATCACATCAGTCTCGGGATCGTCCTCCCAGGCGAGGAGGAGGTCGTTGGCGCTGACATCGGCCTTGTTGCCGACGGAAACGAACTGTGAAATACCGATGTTGTTTCGGGTTGCGTAATCGAGGATGGAGATACCCAGCGCACCCGACTGGCTCGACATCGCCACGTTACCTGCCGGCGGATAGACCGGGGCGAACGTGCCATTGAGCCGCACTGAGCTTGCGGTGTTGAGGAGTCCCATGCAGTTCGGGCCCACCATGCGCATGCCCGAATCACGGACGATTTTGAGCAGTTCGGCTTCCGCTCTCGCCCCCTCGGGCCCAACTTCGGAGAATCCAGCCGAGATGATGACAACGCCCCGGACGCCCTTCTCGACGCACTCCTTGACGACGTCGATCACCCGGGTGTGGGGCACAACCACAAATGCCAGGTCGACGTCGTCAGGCACTTCGAGGACCGACGAGTATGCCCTGACCGAATTGACCACTCTCGACTTCGGGTTCACCGGGTAGAGCGGTCCAGTGAAACCCTCGGTGAGCATGTTGTGGAACAGCCTTCCCCCGATGGATGCCGGGTTGTTCGATGCGCCAATCACAGCAACCGAGCGCGGGAAGAACATCGGCAGCAGCGACGCCGCAACAGCGCGCTTCTCATACTCGCCCGCAACGGTGAGAGACTCCTTGCTTTCGGCAACCGGGAAGTCAACGGTGAACACTCCCTCGTCGATGGTTCGAGAAAGCTCGTAGCCGCTGTTGCGGAACAGCCTCATCATCTGACGGTTCTCGGGCAGGACATAAGCCCGGAAGGCTTCGATGCCGGTGCTCCGGGCATGGGTTGTCAGCAACTGAAGCAGCTTGGTGCCGAGGCCTCTGCCTTGATGCTCGTCGGCCACGGCGAAAGCAACCTCGGCGTCGTTGTGCTCACCGGTTTCCTTGTCATAGCTGGCGATACCGATCATCTCTCCGTCGAGAAGCGCGATGAGGGCCATACGGTCGTGATAATCGACTGTCGTGAAATACTCGACCTCGGTGGGATCGAGGCTCTCCTTCAACCGGAAGAACCGGAAGTACTTCGACTC
>DATKCM010000108.1:0-12837 GCA_035513195.1 Acidimicrobiia bacterium
CGTCGACGCGTCCTTGCTGGACGACGCCCCTGACTCGCCCTGAACATCGCCATCGTTGCTGGCCAGAGCACTAGTAATCGATTCCGCGGCGGGCCATCACACCGCGGTCGTAAGCGTGTTTGACCTTCACCATCTCGGTGACGGTGTCGGCAATCTCGACCAGAGGTTCGGGGGCGTCCCGCCCGGTGAGGATCACACTTGTCCTTCGTGGCCGTTCGGTGATCGTCGCGACCACCTCCGAGACATCGATCCACCCCCAATTAATTGGATAGGTGACCTCGTCCAGCAGAATCACGTCGTACTCGCCTGAGCCAATAAGCTCACGTGCCCGTGCCCAGGCTTCACGAGCGATAGCCTCCGACTCGTCGATATCTTTGGAGTCCCAGGTGAAACCATCACCCATCGACCACCAGGCCACACCGAGGCCGGTGAGGATCTTCTCCTCACCAACCTGCCACTCGCCCGATTTCAGAAACTGGATCACGCCGACCTTCCAGCCCCGTGAAACCGCTCGAAGCAGGGTCCCGAAGGCGGCAGTCGACTTGCCCTTGCCATCCCCGGTGTTGATCAGGACCAGCGAGGGTTCTCTCACATCCCCTTTCGGAGGTGCCTCAGTGGGTGGTTTGTTCTCGGTCATGTGGCCTCGCCCTTGTTCCGTTCATCGCGCCAAGCGACAACAGCCAACCCGCCGGGCTTGGCCACGATATTACGCCCGGCCAATCTGCCCAGCAGCCGGATGACCCCGCCATGGGTGAAAATCAGATGCTCGCCTTGATGTAGATCCGATATGAAGTCTCGAACCCGGGACTCCAACTGCGCAACCGATTCTCCACCCGGAGCGACAAACCCGTCAAAGGTACGCATTACCTCCTGCTGGTCCGGGTGACACTCCTCCCAAGTCCTGCCCTCGAGCTCACCAAAGTTGAGTTCACGGAGTCGGCCGTCGGGTATCGCCCCGCCCACGGCGATCTCCGCTGACTCCGACGCTCGGCTCAAGTCGGACGTCGTTATGGAGTCGAATTCGAGGTTCTCCAGGGCGGGTCGAAGTAATGCCACTTGATCTCTACCTGAGTCACTCAGCGGAATGTCCGACCATCCGCAGAACCTCCCCCCTTCGGTCCAGGGAGTGGCACCGTGTCGGACCAGCCACAACCGGGTCACACCCACCACAACGATACGTAGACACCCGTCGAGACCAGCGCAGCGGCGAGAACCAGAGACGTGACCTCTCCAATCTGTTGCGCAGCCCCGAGGACGTCGCCCGTGTATCCCTCAAGGTGTCGTCGGGCCAGTAGCCCGATGACGGCGGTCGCCAGGGTTGTCACGATCACGAAGGCAGCGGCCCACCATCCGACAGCGGCAAAGCCGATCAAAGCGGCGAACACGTATCCCATCACCACCTGGCGTCGCAAACCCGGTCCGTCGTGAGCGGCACCAAGCCCTCTTTCTGAAGCAGGGCGAAGGAGTGTCATCAACCCAATGCTGCCGCCACGGCTCATGGCGTGGATCGACGGTAGGAACACCAAGGCAAGAGCGCTGGTCAGGGTCGAAAGGGACAGGATCCGAAGGACGAGACTCATCACGATCGAGGTAACGCCATACACGCCGCTGGCGGGATCCTTCATTATCCTCATCGTCTCCGCCGGTCCGACCCCGCCTCCAAAACCGTCCATAGTGTCGGCCAAGCCATCTTCATGAAGGGCACCGGTGAGGATGACCCCGACGCCAGTCGCGAGTGCAGCTGCGAGGAGCGATGGCATCACTGAACTGGCGGCCACATAAGCGAGACCGATTACGAGCCCAACCAGCCCGCCCACGACCGGGATCCACTTCACCGATCGGGTCAAGTCTCCGGACTCCCGATCACTTCCCCCGACCGGGACCCTCGTGAGCAGTGCCACCGCCGATCTGAAGCCTCTCATCTGCCGAGTCCCCACTCCTCGAAAGTAGCCACATCGGTTACTGCGTGCGCCGCCACTCGTATCAACGGCACAGCGGCAAGGGCGCCGCTGCCTTCTCCCAGCCGCAATCCGAGGTCCAGGATTGGCTGCATCCCCAATTTCTCGAGAAGAAGACGGTGACCCGGCTCCGCGGAACAATGCCCTGCAATGGTGTGCTGCAGTATTCCCGGAACGGCTGCCTCGATTGCGGCGCATGCCGCTCCAACAACGAATCCGTCGAGAACGACCGGGATGGAATGAAGCCGGGCCTCGACGACAGCACCGGCGATTGCCACGAGTTCGGCACCACCGCCACGGCGGAGGATTTCCAGAGGCGGCAGACCCCGGATGCGCCGGGCGGCCGCCTCGACCGCTGCGACCTTTCGCTCGAAACCCTTGTCGTCGATCCCCGTGCCACGGCCGGTCCAAGCTCTTGCATCGCCATCGAAGACGCCTGCGCAGACTGCTGCCGCGGCGGTGGTGTTGCCGATTCCCATCTCACCCAAAACCAGCAGTCCCGGACTTCCGAGGTCGGAGACTGCGTCACGACCGGCCTTCCATGCCTCGTCAAACCTCTCCTGGCTCATTGCAGGCTCCCGGGTGATGTCACCCGTTGGTCGCCCGACCCCGACGTCGACTACCGACAGGTGGACTCCAAGGGTGTTGCACATTGCGTTGGCGGTGGCAACCCCGGCCCGGAGCGCACCGAGCATCGAGTCGGTTACTTCCGACGGATAGGCACTTACGCCTGCGCCGACAACACCGTGGTCGCCGGCGAACACTATGCAATGCACCGGATCGACATCCGGCAACGATGTGCGTTGCCAACCCGCCAACCAAACCGCAATCTCGTCGAAACGACCGAGCGCCCCCAGTGGTCGGAGCACCTGGTCGACCCGGCTCTGCACCTCTGCCGCCGCAACAGGGTCGGCCTGTGAAAGGTCGAGCTCCAAATGCTTCATCGATCAGTCACCGGGAAGATCCTCCCATCGGAGCCCGCGGTGGATCTGAATGACACCGCCGGCCACGGTCATGAACACTGCATCCGAAGCTCGCGCCCATATCGAGTTCACGCTGCCGAGGACATCGCGATACCGGCGGGCCAGGACATTGTCCGGGACGATGCCCGAACCTACTTCGTTGCTGACCGCGATGGTTTGGCCGGGACGAGCGCGCGCCCTCTCAACAGCGCCCCTGGCGAGCTCCAACATCTCCCGATCCTCCAAGCCGAGAGCCATCAGGTTCGAAACCCAGAGAGTGAGGCAGTCGATGATCAACCCCGCCTCGTCGTCCACATCGCGGATCGCCGCCAAGATTTCCGTTGGCTCCTCGACCACAAGCCACTCCTGGGGACGACTGGAACGATGCTGGCGGATGCGCTCAGACATTTCGCCATCGCCTCCCTCTGCGGTGACAATCATCGCCACGTCGCCAGGCGCCTCAGTCATCAACCGGACAGCCAGTGCGGACTTGCCACTGCGGGCGCCTCCCAAAAGCATTGTCAGCGGCACACGGATACCTCCGGGACCGCCGGGATCATATGCCCGCCCCTCTGACCGTGCGATCCGGCCTGACGGGTATCACACTCAACCCGGCATCCGGCTGTGACACAACTCGAACCGAGGCGTGGTAATAGCGCTTGATGGTCTCCTCGGTGAGAACCGCCGAAGGTTCCCCTTCGCTCACCACCTCCCCGTTGTCCAGCAACACAAGGTGGTCGGCGAATTGGCCCGCGAGAGTGAGGTCGTGGAGCGCGCTGATGATCGTAAGACCTTGTTCGAGGCGGAGTTCGTCGATCAGCTCCAGCACTTGCTGTTGATGACCCACGTCGAGTGCAGAGGTTGGCTCGTCCAGCAGGAGTATGTCTGATTGCTGGGCGAGGGCACGAGCGAGAACCGCTCTCTGCGCCTCGCCGCCGGAGAGGGAGGCTATCTGTCGATCTGCGATCTCTGCCAGGTCGAGGCGGTGCAGGACCTCTTCCACGACGGCCCTATCTTCAGTCGTCTCGGTGCCCCAATACGGGATGTATGGAGTGCGCCCGATCGCCACGTAATTGAACACGCTCGCCCCCTCGGGAAGGATTGGCCGCTGGGGCAAGAATGCGACCACCTGGGAGAGCCGGCGGCGGCTCATGGCGGCGATCGGCTGTTGACCGATCTCGATCACCCCCTCAAACGGCACCAGGCCCGCGATTGCTCGCAGCAGAGTTGTCTTTCCTGCCCCGTTGGGGCCAATAAGGCTGACCCATGAAGCGGAAGGGACTTGCACCGATATCCCGTCGACAACCGGTGCGCCGTTGTATGCAACGACTATGTCAACAAGCCTGAGTCCGCTCATGAGAATCTCCTAGATCGAGCCAGAACCAGAAGGAAGAACGGTGCCCCGAAGAAGGCGGTAACAACTCCGATCGGGATTTCGGCCGGGGCGAGCACGGATCGAGCGATCAGATCAGCGATGATCAAGAACGCGGCACCGAAGCCGAGCGACAGCGGAAGGATCAGCCGATAGCTGGAACCAACGACAAGTCGAATCGCATGCGGCACGATGATTCCGACGAAACCGATCAAGCCACTGACCGCAACCGCCGCCGCAGTCCCCAATGTTGCTGCCGCGACCACAGCCAGCCGCACGCCGGCCGAGCTGATACCGACGCTGTCCGCCTCCTCGTCACCGACCCCCATCACATCGAGGAGGCGCCGATAGAGGAGGAGAGTCCCTCCGCTGAGAATCACGTAGGGGAGGATCAACACCACCTCTCTCCACCCGACCGTCCCGAGCGCACCAAGAATCCACGAATAGACTTCGCGGAAAGTGTCCGAATTCTCCTGTTGGATGAACGTCTGGGTGGCAGTGAGGAACGCAGCAACAGCGACTCCAGCCAGTATCAACGTCGAGGCTGCAAATTGCCTCGCCCCGGAGCGACCAAGAACGTAGGTGACGACAACGCCGAGGACTGCTCCGGCGAAGGCGGCAAGCGGCAGCGGGCTGACCGGCCACTGTGTCTGATCGGGCAAGTATGCGATGGCCAGGGTGGCACCGAGCCCCGCCCCCGCGGCGACCCCCAGGAGGTACGGATCGGCCAGAGGGTTTCTGAACACGCCCTGAAATGCGGCACCTGCCATGGCCAGCACCCCGCCCACCAGCCCGGCCAGGACAACTCGCGGCATTCGGAGCTCCCAGAGGATCGCCGAATCGCGAGTGGAGAGGCCCGAATCGACCGTGATTCCCGGGATCTTGTTGGCCAGTTCGGCGAACACTGAACCCGCCGACAGACCAACGGCTCCGACGAGGATTCCCAGCAGGACACTGATCATCACGGAAAGAAGCACGATTATCGACAGACGCACGCCGACTTTGGCTGTGTGCATCTCCCTCGTCGTCACCGGCTGTAGATCCATCAGGGGGTGGAACCCTCCAGGGCGAGCACTTCCTCGACTATCTCAGCCAGCAGATCCACGATCCTGGGACCCCATCTGGACGCTATGTCGTCATCCAGAGGGATCACCGTTTGGTTGGCCACCGCTGTCAATTGGTTCCAGCCCGGGCGGGCAGCGACGGTGTCCGGTGTCTCGCCGCAGCATTTGGTGTCGGCGAGAAAGATCAGATCAGGGTCGGAGTCGATGATGTATTCAGCTGATAGCTGCGGGTATCCCGATTCGGCCCCTCCCGCGGCGTCAGCAATATTCTCCAGCCCGACCATTGCGTAGACCTGGCCAATGAAAGTCTCCGAGGTGACGCTGAAGAGGGTTCCGTCGAGTTCGTGGTAGTAGGTAAGGGCTTCGCCCATCTTGCCGACAGCTTCGACCATCCCCTCGATGTCGCTTTGCATCGAGGCGACGAGCGACGCCGCTGCCGACAGATTCCCCGTCGCAACTCCCAGTTGCTCGATTTGAGAGTATGTGTCTTCCAGGGAGCCTGCCGCCGGATGATGGATCACTGGCACCTGTATCGCGGTAAGCGCCGCGACGATGTCGTTGAGGTCGTCGGACACGACGACCAGGTCGGGGTTCAGAGCGGCGATGGCCTCCACATTCGGCTCGTATCCGGAGAGATCCGTCGTCGGTGCCTCGTCGGGATAGTTCGAGAATTCATCGACGGCTATCACCTGGTCCCCGGCGCCGATCGCAAAGAGCATCTCGGTTGAAGTTGGCGACAACGAGATGATCGCCGATGGCCTCTCGACAACCTCGACTGCGCCGTTCGCCGCCTGGACCGTGACCGGGAAGCCTGAGTCTTCGGTTGTTGTGGTTTCGCCAACGGGGGTCGCGGCGTCGTCGGCTGTCGATGTGGTTGCGGTGCTTCCCCCACCGCACGCAGCAGCCGACAGCAGTAGGGCAAGAAGAAGGCAATACCTTCGCATAATGAAACATCCTCCGTGTTCCGGAGGATGAAGATGGGGTGGCTTCCCTGAGTCACCTAGTCCGTCTTCATCCGAGACTTCTATGTGGCCCGGAGATCAGGCGACCTGGCTCGTCCTCGGTTGAGGCATCACAGTTGCGGGACAGCGTCGGGATCTAACCGACTTCGCTGCTCTCTGGACACCCGTCGCTTATGACGGGCACGAACGATGTTAGTCGACGCGAAGAGGGTCGTCCCCTTGCCAATATCACAGTCCGGATCACCCACCCGACTGCACCCAAATCATGTATCCCAGCCAAACCACAAACGCCGCACAACCTGTGGGGGACGAGAGATCACGACAAAAGCAGCGTTGGTGGGAACCTGCCCCCCTCCCCGGCTCCTACGTCGCCGGTACTCCCCCCATGGCTGACGCTCTGGTGGGAGAGATGGGGGTCGTCCCCCCTTGCCAGTGTCAGCTGGCTGCGTCTTCGCGGACGCCGAGGGTGGCCCGGATGGTGATTTCGGCGCCATCGCGGACGACGCCGAACTCGACGAGCTCGCCCGGGCGATGCGATCGGACCAGGGAGGCGAGATCTGAGCTGCCTTGCACGCGATTTCCATTGATCGACACCACCAGGTCGTCGACCTGGAATCCCGCTTCATCGGCGGCACTCCCTTCCACCACATCAACGATCAGTGCGCCGGCGCGCCCGGACTCGACGGTTTGGCCGGTTACACCCAGAAATGCGAACTCGATGTTCTCGCCGGCTATCACAGCCTGTGCGATGTCGTACGCAACATCGATCGGCACTGCGAAACCGACACCGTCGTTGGCGCCGGACAACGAGAAGATCGAGACGTTGATGCCGAGCACCCTCCCCTCACGATCGAGGAGAGCCCCTCCCGAGTTGCCGGGATTGATCGCCGCGTCGGTCTGCAACATCGACCTGCAGATGTCGCCGGGAGTGTTGCAACCAAGTGGTTGGTTGACCGCAGAGATGATGCCCGCGGTGACCGTCGATGTGAGGCCCCAGGGAGACCCGACGGCGATGGCCGTCTGGCCGACTCTTGGCGTGTAGCCCAACGCGAGGACCGCCACCGTAACGTCGGTCCGATCGATCTGGACAACAGCGATGTCCGCTTCGGATGTGCCTCCGAGGACGGTGCCCTCCACGTTCTCGCCGTCCTCGAGGCGGACCTGGACCGTGGTCTCTCCCTCGACGACGTGGGCGGCGGTGAGAATCAGACCCTCGTCGAAGACAACGCCGGACCCGACACCGTCGGTTGTCCGGATCTGGACGACCGACGGAAGGATCTTCTCGGCTGCGTCCGCTATCGGCTCATCGCCATCGGCGACCGTGGGCGCTGACACCTCGATCGGTTCGGTGCTGGTGGTGGTGTCCTCTCCCGCCGCAACGCTTGTCGCAGGTGGTAACGTCGTAGCAAGCCAGGCCAATCCGGCTATCGAACCCACGGCAAGCGCTACAAACAGCAGCCTTGCGAGCCACTTGCTCTCCCGTTTCGGTTCTTCGGTCTGTTGTGGAAAGTCCGTCATTCGTACCAGTTCCTCTGAGTCGCCGCTGACGGTAGGTGCAACTCTTTAAACGTTGGTTAAGGGGGAGTTATTCGGTTGTGGGCCAATTTGTCTGGACGTCGGGAGCCACATCACCATTGTCGTGCCCTTCCCCGTGCTACCGGAGAACGAAGCGAGTGAGCCTCCGTGAGAGTCGGCGACCCGTTCGACGATGGACAACCCGAGCCCGATTGGCAACTCCTCAGAATCCAGCTGCAAACCCGGGCCCTCGTCGTCAACAGCCAGGTATGCCCATCCTTCTGCCTCCCCTGAAGCAAGCTTCAGTCTCGAGCCCGAAGGGGCAACCCTGATCGCGTTGTCGATGAGGTTCGATGCTGCTCGCTCAATAGCGAGCTCGACGCCAATCGTGCTCGCTGGATGAGCATCCACATCTACTGCGAGCCCTGCATCGAGGATCACCGGCTGGTACTCACGGGCCTTCCTCTCCACCAGTTCCGCCAGGTCGACAGACACGGGATCGGGGTTGGCGGTTTCGACCCGAGCTACTGCGAGGAGGCTGTCGATCATCTCCCCCATCTTCTCCACGTTGCGTTTGATGATCTCGCCGGTCTCTCTCCATTCCTCCTCGTCGGTCCGTGGATCGTCGAGAGCGACTTCGACGTTGGACCGGATCACTGCAAGCGGTGTCCTCAGGTCGTGGCTGGTGTCGGCAAGGAAGCGCTTCTGTCCCCTGAAGGCACGCTCCAACCTCTCCAACATCCCATCGATGGTTGCCGCCAGACGGGTCAATTCATCGTCGGGGCCGTAGAGGGCGATCCGGCGGCTCAAGTCAGAGACTTCGATTTCACGTGCGAGTGTCGTGATTTGATCGATCGGCTTCAACACCCGACCTGCCATGAGCCACCCGACCACAAGGCTCAGCAGGAACAGCCCTACCAACCCGAAGACGCTGAAGCGGGCGACCTCGTCGAGGATAATATCGTTGTAGACAGTCTCGATCATGGCGATGTCATGATCCGACAATTCCGGAACCACGCCGATCAGCACACCGTCGACCACCACGGGTTCGCCTGAGATCACATATCGATTCATCGACTGATTGTGGAACCAGTACTGCAGGCCAAGATAGACGATGCCGACCAACCCACCACCCAAACCGAAGACCACGGCCGAATACTGCACCGAGAGCTTGAATCGAATCGACTGCAAGAAGCTCATATCTCGATCAGGCGATAGCCGCGCCCCGGCACCGTCTGGATCAACTGCGGCTCGCCGATTTTCTTGCGGAGGTTGCTCAGAGTCACCCTGACCACGTTGGTCATCGGGTCCGCCATCTCGTCCCAGACATGTTCGAGGAGATGCTCCTGGGTCAGTACCTCTCCGGGACGGGTCATGAAATAGTTGAGGAGGGAGAACTCCTTGGCGGTCAACGGGAGCGACACGCCCTCCCGGGTGACCTCAAAACGTGCCGGGTTCATTGCGAGCGGTCCGACTTCGAGAGTCGGGTTCGGCGTAACGTCGCGCCGGAGAAGAGCCCTGACCCGAGCAGACAGCTCGGTGAAGGCAAAAGGCTTCACGAGGTAGTCGTCGGCGCCCGAATCCAGCCCTGACACGCGATCGCAGACATCGTCTCGAGCGGTCAACATCAGGATTCGCGGTCGCTCCTCTTCGAAGAGCGGGAGATCCCCACGGACCAGGGAGCGACAGAGTTCGAGGCCGGACCCATCCGGGAGATTCCAGTCGAGGCAAATCAGGTCGTAGCCCGCCGTGCGCAGTTTGAAGTCTGCGTCATATGCACTCAGGGCGACATCGACCGCATGGCCATCGCGCCGCAGCCCTCGGGCAAGAGCCTGAGCGAGGTCGGGCTCATCTTCCACAACAAGCAATCTCACCCTTGAAACCTATACCGGAGCGAATAACAAGCGGATAAACCATCTCGTCCTGGCCTTTCGACCAGTATGTCCCCCCGGCTATCAACTTTTCGCAACGTCTTGCCGATAAGGAGAGTCGAATAGACATGGTCGTTACTTTTATTACACACGATCGGGACGGATTCCACACCTACACAGGACATGTGGTCTGCCGGGGCCCTTCGACAATCGTCGTTTTCCTGACGGAGCCTTTCGGCCTCGCCGGGCGTTCTGTTCAATTCCCCATCTCTGAGGTCGTCGAAGAAAAGGCCGTTTCCAACGCATGAGACTGTCGGCCGATCCGGTTAAAACCATCGACAGCGTCACCCACCGCGGATAGCCTGTTCTCATGGATGTCACCGCACTCACCGGGTTCGGGCTGGTCGCCGCCGTCGGCGCGATTTTCGGTCTGATCGGCGGTTTGGTAGGCAGCGCCGATCGACTTATCGGCACATTCCTGATGGGTGCAATCGGCGGGATCACCCTTTCCGCGGTATTCGCCCTCGCCGGTTGGCCGGCAATCTATGAGGTGGATGACTACTCGCTTGTCTGGAGTGCTGTCGGGGGGTTCGTCCTTGGCTGGGCCATAAGCCGCAGCAACTGACAACGATGGCCTGACAATAGGAACCCCCGGGTCATCATTGCCCCGGGGGTTCAACGTTTCTGGGGACGCCCGAATTAGCCGACGGCGCCCGCTTCGACCATGTTGAGTTCGATCAGGCGGTTCATCTCTACGGCGTACTCCATCGGGAGCTCCTTGACGATCGGCTCGATGAAGCCTGCCACGATCAACGACCTCGCCTCGTCCTCGGACAGTCCGCGGGACATCAAGTAGAAGAGCTGCTCCTCACCGACCTTGGACACAGTGGCTTCGTGTCCGATCTGGGCATCGTTTTCTTCGATCTCCATATACGGGTAGGTGTCGGAACGGCTGTCCTCGTCGAGGATCAAGGCGTCACATCGAACGAAGCTCTTCGCGTTCTCGGCGCCGGGCTCGACCCGGACCAGACCTCGGTATCCCGAACGCCCCCCGCCCTTCGCAATCGACTTGGACACAATTGTCGAAGTGGTGTCTGGGGCGACATGCACCATCTTGGCGCCAGCGTCCTGGTGCTGACCTTCACCGGCGAAGGCGATCGAGAGCACCTCGCCGTGGGCGCCGGGCTCCATCAGCCAGACGGCCGGGTACTTCATGGTCAGCCTCGAGCCGAGGTTCCCATCAACCCACTCCATTGTGGCGTTCCGGTATGCAACAGCTCGTTTGGTGACCAGGTTGAAGACATTGTTCGACCAGTTCTGGATTGTCGTGTAGCGGCAACGGCCGCCTTCCTTGACGATTATCTCGACCACGGCCGAGTGCAACGAGTCCGTCGAATACGTGGGCGCCGAGCATCCTTCGACGTAGTGAACGTAGGCACCTTCATCGACGATGATCAGGGTCCGCTCGAACTGCCCCATGTTCTCCGAGTTGATCCGGAAGTACGCCTGGAGCGGCTGGTCGACGTGAACCCCCGGCGGCACGTAGATGAACGATCCACCAGACCAGACAGCAGAGTTCAACGCGGCGAACTTGTTGTCGTTGGGTGGGATCACCGTGCCGAAGTGCTTCTGGACGATCTCAGGGTACTCGCGAAGGGCGGTGTCCATATCGGTGAAGAGGACACCAAGTCCTTCGAGGTCTTCACGGTTGCGGTGGTAAACGACCTCGGATTCGTACTGAGCCGTCACGCCGGCGAGGTACTTGCGCTCGGCTTCGGGGATCCCCAGCTTCTCGTAGGTCTCTTTGATGGACTCGGGAACCATGTCCCAGTCCTTCTGCTGCTCGCCTTCGGGCTTCACGTAGTAGTAGATGTCATCGAAGTCGATGGTGTCGAGAGCGCCGCCGCCACCCCACTGCGGGATCGGCTTGCGCAGGAAGCGCTGGTACGCCTTGAGCCGGAAATCGAGCATCCACTGTGGCTCTTTCTTCATGGCCGACATCTGACGGATTAAGTCTTCATCGAGCCCTTTACGGGGCTCGAATGCGAGCACGACTTCGTCGCGCCAGCCGAGCTGGTAACCGCCTAGTTCAATGTCAACTGTTGCCACTGGGTCATCACCTCAAAGAGTTTCATTCCGGACCTCACCTGTTACAACAAGAAGCCGGTTCGGGGTATTTCCACTACGCCCGTAGGGAAATTGTAACCGCTTGGACCGCCCAACCCAATACGCCCGGTATTTCCGCTATCAGCCGGTCATAGCCGGCGGGCAACAACCCGGACTATCGGCCAGGCGACGTGGGGCATTTTCGGCGCCAGCTCGGACAACATCTGACGGATCGCCGACGGGTGGGCGTAGGGGTCGGGGAAGTGTGCCAACCAACGCCGCTTGATTTCCATCACCTCGGGGACGAGGGCTTCGAGATCGGCGTCGCTGTAACGATCGAGATACAGAGGGAAAGTGAACGGCTCAACGTGGGACGTCGATTCAATAGCAAACCCGTTGCCCACAACCGAGTTGATGAACATCGGGATCTTGAGGCCGAACCCGGTCTGTCCAAACGGGCCCTCCCGCGGCGGCATGTTGAGAAACCGGACGACCTGGGCGAGCTCGGGGCGGGATGCGAGCACCTCCTCGACGTCGGGAATGTCGGGTCCCAATGGCTGGTCCTCTATGGCGACAAACTCGTGAAAGGCAACGACGAGACGACCGCCGGGACGGATCACCTCGGCGAACTCGGCGCTCATTGTGTCAGGGTCCGCCCGATCTCCCTCCCAGGTAGGAAATTGGAAGACCATCCGGGCTACGACGAGGTCGAAGGTGCGGCCACCAAGGCTCTGCACCACATTTCCCGCAGCGACGCCGGTGAGCCACTCCACTCCGTCATCGCCCGATTCGGACTCGGGCCGGGTGGCCAGGACGGAGCGGGCACCGGCTTCGACCATGTAGCGGGACAGATCACCCAAGCCCGCTGAGAAGTCGAGGATGTCGGCGCCCGCCGCCATCTCGGGAGGAACGAGATCTTCGAGCAGGTAGTAGACCAGCCATCGCATCTGGTGCCAGCTTCGGGCAGATTCCCATGTGTTCTCCGACATGGGATGACGTTATGCCCGCCCCGGCCGCTAGCTAACGT
>DATKCM010000109.1:0-4739 GCA_035513195.1 Acidimicrobiia bacterium
CCTAGTCGTTGCGCCATCAGGCGACGCCCCCGGAAGACGCGGGATTTCACTGTGCCTACCGGGACACCAAGGACCTCGGAGACCTCCGGCATGGACATACCTTCAATATCGGAGAGCACAATCGCCGCCCGAAACTCCTTCGGTAGTCCATCGAGAGCTGCGCGGATCTCCGGCCTGAGGGCGGCGGAGTCGATTGCACGTTCCGCGTTCGGGTCCACCGGGTCGAGATGGTCCGGGATCGGGTCGGTGCGACGTCTCTTTGCCCTGCGAAGTTGGTCGTAACAGGTGTTCACGGCGATTCGATAGATCCAGGTGCCAAGGGCCGCATCACCTTTGAACTGCGTTGCCTTCCGGAAGACGGTAAGGAATGTCTCCTGCGTGGAGTCAAGGGCAAGTTCGCGGTCACCCAGGATCCGCAGGCACACCGAGAAGACGCGGTCCTCGTGCTGGCGCATAATCGCATCAAAGGCCTCGTGATCGCCCGACACCACGCGTCCGACCAGCTCCATGTCGGTGGGTGGTGTCGTCACGGTTCCAATCGTAACTCTGACAGTAGTGCGTGGTAGGTCCCGTCACTCTGCAGTGGGAGCTCCGTCATCCAGAGCAGCCAGAACCCGTCGCTCCGCTGGGGCAGGTCCACCGAGGTGGTCCCCGCTGGTGCAGTCCCGGCGGCGACCCTCTGCCAGTCCTCGGGGTCTTCTTCGAGGGTGAATGACCAACGGATCTCAAATACAGTCCCCGGGGAGAGGCCCGCCAGGTGGAGCTGTTGTGGAACCCCTCTGACCGCTGCCACGACGCCGACGCCGGGCTTGATCAATGACAACGGGTCCTGATACCGCTCGGTCTGCCAGGTCGTGTTAAGGCTTCCGTCGAGCAGGTTTTCGACCGAGGCGTCGTTCTCTCCACCCTCCCCGAAGGGATCGTGCGATTCGACTGAGAGAATCGACAGGTCCGCGGCCCCCGACGTCGGTGGTGACGTGGCACCCGGCGTGGTGGAGGGGACCGTCGGGACCGACGGGATAGTCGTAGGTGAGGGAATGATCGGGTTGGTCGGAGTCCCGAAGAGGGCGCCAAGCCCGACAAGGGCGACCGCGAGAATCACCAAGCCGAGAGCGGCGTATAGAAGCCTTCGTGAGGTTGATGCCGGCTCCGGCTGAGGGCGCCTCGGTGTCGGCGCAGCGCTTAGTGCCTTCTCGAGCTCCGACGCACTGTATTCCCCCGACTGACCGGCGCGCAGAATCCGATCGATCATCGGTGATATTCCGTCGATCGACTCCGAGGGGGACGGCCCGCCCGGAGCCTCCCCGGTTAGCGCCGACTCAAGAGCCGACGAGAGGGCGCGTACGTCGGTCAGTTCATCCCCGTGGAATGGCCGTCCGAAAGCGCCGAGTTTGGCGGCATGTGCCTCCGAGTAGCTGATGGCTGATAGGTCGATCGAGCCGTGTGTTGCTCCGCTCTCATGGAGAGCCTTGAGGGCTCCTGCAAGTCCGGTCGCATTGGGGAGAAACTCCTCCAGCTCGATTCCCGACGAGGCGCCGACGCGGTCGGCGACGGTGGCGCCTCCAGTCCACTCACTAACCGAGTAGGCGCCTCCCTGCACCTCCTCTACGACAAACACCTTCGCCAGATGGGGGTGATGCGCCTTTGCCGCCGCGGATACCGTGGTCACGAATTGTCTTCTTCGCTCTTCTACTGTTTCGGGGCCGAGTGACCTGATGAGCACAGGACGATCGAGGGAGGTGTCTGTGGCGAGCCATTCCTCTATGTCTCCATCGCGCCCGAGGCGGAGGTCGAGCCGGTAGCGATCGGGAATGGCGGTTGGCATTTCAGGAGAGGCTATCGCCCTGGTAGCGGAGCACATGCAGACTGGCGCCTGTGTCGCGAAAACCCTTGCGCATATACAGCCTCCGCGCCTGGTCGTTGTCGGGTCGAACGTTGAGAATCATTGTGGCCGCTCCGACCTGGACGGCCCACGCCTCGGAGCGGTCCATCAACAGACCCCCGATACCACTGTTGCGGTGACCCGGGTCGACAGCAATTCTCTGGACGAAGCAGACTCCCGCCTGACTTCCCAGCATGGCATACCCGCGAAGGGCGCCGATCTGCCGTGCCTCGACAAGTACCGTCCGCGGTGTTGCACCAAATGCCTCGGAGAGCCCTGCCCCGCCCATGTGCCAGAACCGGTCGAAAGCCGATCTGTCCAGCTCTTCCAATTCCGCCATGTCGGGTTCTGGCGAGGTCGTGATCCAATCGGGGGTCTGAGCCGGAGCCGCTACCGCTTTCTCCATGACATTGAGACCGAGAAGCTCTCTGTAACCCGTTTTTTCCCAAACGCGGGCGGCGGAAGGGTAGAGGGCAGGGGAGAGGACCGAACCGCCGGCAGCGCGCGCAACCCAATCGGTTGCTGCAGCGAGGAAGGAAGAGTTGCCCCGGACGAGGCGCAGCGCACCAGCGTCTACCAATGGGTTCCACAGCCTGGCGGTTCCCCGCGCCCATCCCCTGCGCAGGGTGACGCCGTCTGGCCAGTTGCCTTCTATCTGCAATGCTGATGGCACTTGTGGGAGAGTATGAAGATGCAGTTGATAGTTGCGACCCATCCCTCGTCGATGGAGCACGACACCGGCCGGAATCATCCGGAAAGCGCTGAGCGGGTGTCGGCTGTCCTCGCTGGTTTGAATGACTCGTCGCTCAAGGTCCATACGATTTCGTCTCCCGAGGTATCCCGAAAGGATCTCGAGCGGGTTCACGATCGGGAGTATGTCGAGATGATCGAGGCATTCTGTTCCATGGGGGGAGGGGCGTTGGATATGGACACCATCGTCTCGCCCGCGTCGTGGGAGGCCGCGTTGCGTTCGGCGGGTGGGGTCATCGCGACCATCGAAGAGCTGGAGGGGAGTCCGGGGGCGTCAGGATTCGTTGTCGCGAGGCCACCCGGTCACCACGCATTCAGAGACCGGGCCATGGGATTCTGTATCTTCAACAACGTTGTGATTGCCACAGGATGGCTACGCAGACGGGGTCAGCGTGTCGCGATACTCGATTGGGACGTTCATCACGGCAACGGGACCGAAGCAATGGTTGGACACGATTCCGACGTTCTCTATGTGAGCCTCCACCAGAGCCCGTTCTATCCTTTTGACGGCGATCCCCAGGCTGTCGATCGCGGGCCGTCACCCGGGACGGTCTTCAATATCCCGCTGATTGCCGGAACCGCAGGTGATGTGTACCGCGAGGCCTGGGAGTCGATGGTGCTTCCTTCGATCTCGAAGTTCGACCCGGATTGGGTCATCCTCAGTGCGGGCTACGACGCCCACCACCTCGACCATCTGGCCGGTCTTCGGCTCGTCACCGACGACTACGGATGGATGGCAGGCGAGCTGGCCAGGGTGTTCCCGGTGTCGCGGACTGCGGTTGTGCTCGAGGGAGGCTATGACCTGGATGCGATCCGCGACTCAGCGAAGGCAACAGTCGAGGGCCTCGCGGGAGGATTCGAGGCAGGACATCCCCTCCGCTCACCTGATGGTGCTGCAGAATACTTGGATCGGACAAGGCTGATCGCCTCCAAGTACTTCCCGGTCTGAGCGTCCCCTCGATCCGTCAACGCTCAACTTTTACGCCCTCGCGCCGATAACGAGCATAGGTATCCGGATCGGAGGGACAATGTCAACCAACATCGATGAGCTGTTGAGACGCGCAGTGGATGCAGGCGCCTCTGACCTGCATCTCAAGGTCGGGTCAGGCCCTGTGGCGCGGGTGGAGGGTGAACTAGTCCGGCTCGAAGGGTTCGAGCGCCTCACCCCCGCCGATACCCAGGCGTACGCCGAGGCGATTCTCACCCCGCGTGCGGCCGCTGACTTCAAGGAGTCGGGAACCGCAGATTTTGCATATGGCTTGCACGACCTCGGCCGGTTTCGTGCTAGCGCGTTTCGGCAGCGGGGCTCGGTCTCAATCGTGCTCCGGCGCGTCGTCCCCGGTTCCAAGTCCTTCGCCGAGTTGGGCATACCGTCAGTGGCTGAGAAGCTGATCAGCAAGAACTCAGGTCTGATCCTCGTCACCGGGCCCTCGGGGTCGGGGAAATCGACGACGATGGCGTCGATGATCGACTGGATCAACTCCAACAGGGCCAGGGCGATAATGACCATCGAAGACCCCATCGAAGCTCTCCATCCTGACAAGCGCTCCGTTGTCGTCCAGAGAGAAATCGGCGTTGACACTCCTGATCCGGCGGCAGCGGTACGCAGCGCATTGCGCCACGACACCGATGTGCTGATGATCAGCGAGATCGAGGATGTCGAAACCGCCAAGGCCGCCATCACCGCGGCGGAAACAGGTCATCTTGTGATCAGTTCGATGCGGACAACCGACCCCGCCGATACCGTACACCGTATCGTCTCGCTCTTCCCCGACTCTCAGCAATCAATCGTTCGCTACCAACTCGCGTCCCATCTCATCGCGATCTTCAGCCAGAGGATGCTGGAGACGGTCGACTCGGGTCGGGTACTCAGTTGCGAGGTCATGACCAACAACGAGCGTGTACAGGAGTGGGTGATGAATCCCAACGAGCCCGGCAGCCTCGTCGAGATAATCAAGGAAAGCGGCTACTTCGGTATGCAGACCTTCGACCAGTCGGTCCTCGCCCTCGTGATGAAACGAACCGTGACCGTCCCCGGCGCATTGGCCTACGTTCGAAACACCCACGAACTGCGAGCGAAGGCCAACGAGGCAGGCCTCGAGATTTA
>DATKCM010000110.1:0-6052 GCA_035513195.1 Acidimicrobiia bacterium
CAGGGAAGTTTCCGGGAAGGGTGCAGTGAGGAGTCCGAGTTTCATGACTTGGTCTCCTTATCTCTCGACCGTTGTCCATTGTTCGGATGCGTGACTGGTCGCAACAGCATCGGTCACCAAGACCGCGTCGTGACCATCGGCGAAAGTGGGGTATGCTGGTTCGGGATGCGGGCCGCCACTGTCGATCGCCCGGTAGACCTGAGTGAAGAGTGCCCTGAAGGTGTCCGGGAAGCCCTCGACGTGACCGCTGGGATAGGCCATGTTCCTGCTTGCTTCCGGAGCAGCCGTCACCGGGTCCCGATAGAGAGTCTCGTTGGGACGGTCACGATGCCCGATGGTGAGTTGGTCCGGGTGTTGGGAGTACCAACTCAGAGATGCCTCGCTACCGGCAATCTCGTATCGGACCGAGTTCTTCTCTCCCGCTGACACCTGCGATATCGTCACCGCTCCCCTGGCTCCCCCCGCAAAACGCAGCAGAATTCCTGCGGCGTCGTCGCTCGACATGGTCTCCTCGATCAGGTCGGCGCCGGCCTCGGCCCGGGCAAATGCCTCCACTGGCCCGGCGGGGTGGCGACGCACCGGGACCAGGGTGTGCAGATCTGCCATCACCGCCTCCACATCGCGCCCGGAGATGAACCGGGTCAGGTCGAGCCAATGCGACCCGACGTCGGCGACAGCCCGCAACTGCCCGGCCTCTGCGGGCTGGAGCCGCCAGTTCCAGTCGGTGTCCCGGAGCAGCCAATCCTGGTGATACGACCCGGTGATCCAGCGCGGCTCACCGATATCCCCCGCCGCCACCATCGCCATCGCCTGTTGGTTCAGGGGATAGTGGCGGATGTTGAAACAGACAGCGTGGACCAATCCTGATGCCTTTGCCCGGGTGAGAAGATCGGCGGTATCTGCGGGGGTGAGGGCCAGTGGTTTCTCGCACACGACGTGTTTGCCGGCGTCGAGGACAGTACGCACCTGATCAGCGTGGGCGTAGTTCGGGCTCGCAATGTGAACCACATCGATGGAATCGTCAGCTGCCAATGCCTCCACCGAGTCATACACTGTCGGGAGCCCCACCGTCTCGGCCTTCGCTCGGGCACGCTCCGGTGTCGATCCGACCACGCCGGCCACGATGACTCCGATCCGTCGCAGGGCATCGACATGGGCCACGCCTATGAAACCGACACCCACCACCGCTGCGCGAATATCACTCAGAGACATCGATCCTCCATTATCAGTGCGTTGACCCTGAATACGCGAATCCCAAGCCGTTAACCGGGCCGGCAGCAAATCCGGCTAAGACACCATTAGCCATCGCCAGGTGGGCGTTATTTGGAGATTGTTCCGCCGCGACCTCGGCGACCTCGGCGGCTTCGGCGGCGACGACCCCCATCGAAACGTTGATACCTCCGGTCAGGGTCAGAATGGTCTGGGCTCCCTCAGCAGTGAATCGCTTCGCACCGGCGCGGGCGATGCCGGTGGCACCGGTGACGACGATTGGCATGCCTTCCAGCCTCATCGTCAGGACACTAGAACTGGCGCCGTGCGGCGTCCATCAGCGCAGCGGCCACTCCGGCAGCGAGTCCGGCGGCGAGCCAGGCAGCACCGAAGGACACATTCTGGGCGATCAAGCCGAACAGGATCGGGCCCGAGGCGTTGCCGACGCCGAGGCTGAAGGTCCCGATGCCGGCCACTGCACCAGGAGTCGCTGGACTCGTCTTGATCAAGGACAGAAAGAAGATACCGGTCCAGGCCCAGCCCCCGGTGAAGGCACCGACCGTACCCAGAATGAGAAGAGGTGTGCTACCGGTCCCACCAAGCGCAATCGTCACCGCACCCACTGCCAGCATGATCGCGATCAACTTGAACTGTGGTCCACCGGTCCGGTCTGCCGCAATCCCTGCCGAGATCCGTGCCACGATGCCGGCGCTACTCCCCATCGCCAGCAGTAGACCGGCATTTCCCGGGTCCACCCCCATGGCCACAGCGCTCTCGGTGAGAAACACGCCTACCCCACTCGCGGCTGCGGTTCCCAGGGCGGCCGCTGACCCAGCCAGGAGAATTGTCCGTCTCCTGGGCAAGTGCGAGATCTCATCTGGCCTCGATTCCCTTGCGACGTCCGGGTTCTCCGCATCTCGAATGACGCGGGGAAGGAGGAGCACGACCACCAGGAGAGGAAGGACGCCAATGGCAAACGCCCATCGCCAACCCACGGTGAGTGCGATCAACGGGACCGCCAGGCCGGCGGCAAGCGCTGCTGCCGGGATCGATGCCTCCTTCACCCCGAAAGCGAGCCCCTGACGACCCGGACGGATCGACCTGCCCACCAGGATCGCCAATGCCGGGTCCGTGACTGCCATCGCAACCCCTGTCACGATGAGAAAGAGGACGAGCAGTCCCCAGGTGTCGGCGAAAAGACCGATGCCAATCGACGATAAGACGCTGAGAGCGGCACCGGAGGCGAGGGAGGTGCGCGGCCCGAGCCTGTCGGCAAGCCTTCCCCCGAACGGTGCCGCGATGGCGCCCGCGGCGAATCCAATTGTCACCGCCGCTCCCAGGGCAGCCTCATCGAAGCCAAGGTCGGCCCTTATCTGGACAGCGAGCCCACCAACAAGGAAGAAGGGCAACGCTGCCAGGACCAGGCCCGAGGAAACCACAGCCAGGCCCGGAATGGTCCGTGGTGCGGCCTGCAGCTCTCTTTCCCGTTCGATGATGACTCCTTCTACCGTCGATGGTGTGCACCATGCGGCGGGACAACTGTATGCCTTAGTTGGTGGATCGACGGCATCGCGTGGGTGCGGCGGTTCTGTCGTAGGATCTGCACCCACCAGATGGTCCAATGAAAGCGAAGTTGTGAGGAATCCAGTCGAATCAGGTCGATGTGTGGTCATCAAGGTCGGGTCATCGAGCCTGGCCCGGGACTCCGGGGGGATCGACGACGCAAGTCTTAACCGGACCGTTGACCAGGTGGCCGGGGCAGCTGCTGGCGGATACCGGCCGGTACTCGTCTCGTCCGGCGCGGTTGCAGCCGGCCTCCCGGCCCTGGGTCTCGAGGCTCGCCCCAACGACCTTCCCGGTCTTCAGGCTGCCGCGGCGGTCGGCCAGGGCTTGCTCATGCATCACTACGCAGCAGCTTTTGCCAGGCACGGGATAGTTGTCGGGCAGGTGCTTCTCACGAGGGATGTACTCGCCAACCGGACCCAGTACCTGCATGCACGGGAGACCATCAACAGGCTGTTGGGTCTCGGAGTCGTGCCCATCGTCAACGAGAACGACACTGTGACCGTCGACGAGTTGCGACTCGGCGACAACGATCGGTTGGCTGCTCTGGTCTGCCATCTGGTCGAAGCAGCAATCCTGATCATCCTCACTGATACCGGAGGCCTGTTCTCCGACGATCCCAGGGTCAACGAGTCGGCTGAGCTTCTCAGCGCCGTCCAGCACAACGACGCAGTGCTCGACGACCTGCACAGGGCAACGACAAGAGGCGTCTTTGGCTCGGGCGGAGTCGCGACCAAGATCGCTGCGGCCAGGATGGCCGCCTGGTCGGGAGTCCCGACCGTGATAGCTGACGCCAACAACCGCGAGGTCGTGGGGCAATCACTGAGGGGCGACGACGTGGGAACCTGGATTGCCCCTCGCCCGTCAGGCCTATCCGCCCGGAAGCTCTGGATCGCGTTTGGTGTTCCGTCGCGTGGGGAGTTGCACATCGACGAAGGCGCGGTAGCCGCCATCGGGGTAAACGGGAGAAGCCTGCTCGCGGTGGGAATTCGGGATGTCAGCGGCGATTTCGTCGCCGGAGATGCGGTGGTCGTCGTGGACGGCGATGGAAACACAATTGCCAAGGGCCTCACCCGTCTCGGGTCGTCGTCGGTTCGGGAGACGGCAGGCAAACACTCCGATCTCGCCGGCGGAGCGGTCATCCACCGCGACGACCTCGTGGTTCTGGTCTGATCGGGGCAACTACCCTTTCGAGTATGACCGATAGAATCGAGAACCTGACCGAGCTCTCGCCCGGTATGCCGGTCATCGTCGGCGGCGACCGGATCACCTACGTGACCAAGGCACTGGCCGACGCCTTTCGTCCCGGAGATCAGGTCATCGTCGCCCAGGACTCCGGGGCATTGCTTCACATACCATCCGAAGTCCGACTCATTGCAGACAATGCAGTACGCGCGGCCGCCGAGGCTTTCCAGGAAATGGGACGAATATCCGACGAGCAGATCTCTGGTTTCTATGAGGCATTCGCCGCCAGACTCGAGGACGAAACCGCGTTTGCGGCCATCGCACGAGCCAACTCCTCCGATGTCGAAGGTGCCCGAAAACGAGGGCGGTCGACAACCAGGTTGGTACTCGACGACCGGATGCGATCCGACATGATCGACGGACTCCGCGGCTGGGCGAAGACGGATGGCGGCCGCGGCGAGATCACCGAGCGGATCAGCCACAAAGGTTGGACCGTGGAAATGATCCGGTCGGGCCTGGGCGTAATCGGATTCGTCTTCGAGGGCAGACCGAACGTATTTGCTGACGCCACCGGGGTGCTTCGATCAGGGAATACCGTTGTGTTTCGCATCGGCAGCGACGCCCTTGGGACGGCAGTGGCGATCATGGAGAGGGCCCTGCGCCCTGCACTGGCCGAGAGCGGGCTTCCTCAAGGAGCGGCATCGTTGCTGGCCTCACCATCGCGGGCGGCCGGGTGGGCAATGTTCAACGATCAGCGGCTGGCGCTCGCGGTGGCGCGCGGATCCGGTCAGGCGGTCTCCCAGCTGGGAGGGGTCGCCCGTCAGGCGGGGACACCGGTGAGCCTCCACGGAACGGGCGGCGCCTGGATCGTTGCCGCCGAGTCTGCAGACCCAGAACACTTCCGCCAAGCCATCTACAACTCTCTGGATCGCAAGGTGTGCAATACCTTGAACACGTGCTGTATCGTGGCGAATCGGGTCGAAGACTTGGTCCCCGTCTTCCTCGAGGCGCTTGACGCTGCGGGAGTACGGCGAGACGCGGCTTCAAAACTCCACGCCACCGAAAGGGCCATGACGCTTATACCCGAAAGCTGGAACCAATCCGCAGAGATCGTGCGCGGAGGGGGACCCGTCGCCGAGCCACGAGCCGAACTGATCTCCTCGGGTGAGCTCGGCGTGGAGTGGGAGTGGGAGGAGAGTCCCGAGGTGACGCTTGAAATCGTAGACACCGTCGCCGAGGCAATAACCCAGTTCAACACCCAGAGCCCCCGGTTTGCCGCCAGCCTGATCTCATCCGAGCCCGAGGAACACGACTTGTTCTACGACACCATCGACTCGCCATTTGTCGGGAATGGATTCACCCGCTGGGTGGACGGACAGTTCGCCCTCGACCGCCCCGAATTGGGTCTCGCCAACTGGCAGTACGGACGGCTCTTCGGACGCGGCGGGGTCCTCTCCGGCGACTCCGCTTTCACCATCCGGATCAAGGCGACTCAGACCGACCCGGACGTGAAGCGGTAGTGGTCTGTCAGGGTTGGGGCGCTGTCGCCGTGAGAGCACCGGAGCGTTGCAGAGGACCGACTAGACCCAACAACACCACGATCAGTGCAATCGACGTCCCCGCGACAAAGACCGTTCCTGTCGACCAAAAGCCCAATGCGGCCCCGGCGATGAGCGGACCCACGGTCTGGCCTGCACGGGCGGCACTCACCCACACTGCGACGACAGCACCGCGGTGCTCGTCAGGTGATGCGCCCATCGCCTCATCCTGAAGCGACGGGATCAACGCGCCTTCCGAGGCTCCGTACAGGATCGCCCCAATTACAACCACCGCAACTGCGGCGGTAAGCCCGATTGCGGTGAATGCAACTACAAAGCCGACGCCGGAGAAGACAACCACTCCCCTGGTACTGACCCTTCGCCGGATCCGCCCCAGGTTGAACGCCATCAGAGTCGAGCCGATGGCGGGAATCGCGATCATCACGCCTCGTGCCCCCGCCTTCATCCCGAACTGTTCCGCGAGGTGCACCGGGAACACCGTCAGGAACAGGCCGAAGATCATCATGAAGACGAGGAATCCGGCAGTGAGGAGAACG
>DATKCM010000111.1:0-9842 GCA_035513195.1 Acidimicrobiia bacterium
CAGAGGCAAGGTCGGTCGCTGCCCGGGCCAATTCGGCGTCGGGGACCACTCTCGTCGCCAAACCCACTGAGAGGGCATGCTCCGAGTCAACCGGCTCTCCCAGGAGAAGAAACTCCGAGGCTCTTCCCAGGCCAACCACCCGCGGCAGCAGATACGCCGAGCCCATGTCCGCTCCCGCCAGCCCCACTTTTGTGAAGAGGAATTGGAAGCTGGCTGACTCGGCAAGCACCCGTAGGTCAGCGGCGAGGGCAATCACGGCCCCGGCACCGGCGGCAACCCCGTTGACCGCGGCGATGATCGGCATGGAAAGCCTCCGCATCGCCTCGACCACAGCGCCCGTCATCCGGGTGAACTCGAGGAGACCTCTGGTGTCCATCTCCAGGAGCTTGCCGATGATCTCATGGACATCACCACCTGAGCAGAATCCGCGTCCCTCACCCGTGATCATCAGCACCGAAACATCATCACGGTGCTCGACCTCGGCGAGCAGGTCACGCAGATCCGCATAAACCTCAAACGTGAGGGCATTGAGACGGTCGGGCCGGTCAAACGTGACTACGCCGACGCCACCGGCCACAGTGAACCGGAAGTGTTTCCACTCCGCAGTGAATTCGGCAGACGAACGAAAAGGGCTCACTGACTCGTGAGGCTAACGCCGTCTGCGGCGGATGGCAGTCGTGATCCCGGCGAAATGATTAGGTTCTAGCTCATGGAACCAACACTCGACCAGGTTCGTGAGGAACTGGCCGCGATACACGACGAACTGCTTTCCCTCCCCGCAACCGACTTCTCCAGGAGGTCCGCCCTCAAGGAGCGGCAGCAGGAGTTGCGCAAGTTGTCGCATGAGCTCGCAGAGGGACTGCCTATGCATGAAAAGGCGATCCTGGTCGCCGAGTTCAGGCGGTTGCACCAGGTCAGAGACCGCCTTCTCGACGAGAGGCTGAGCGTCAGCGGCGAAAGTGCCGGGGATGCAGGCATTGACAACCTGTTCATCAACGCGGTGAACCGCGCCATCGATTCGGGGGCCGGTCTGGACGAGGTCGAGAAACGGATCAGCAAGATCATCGTCCAGATGAAGAGCGCCAAGTAGCCGTTTGAGCACTCGATCGGACCGTGTTCGACAGGCTGAGGAGATCGGCTCCCGGCTCCTGGACGCCGCACATGCAAAGGAAGGCGTCAACAGGGAGTTGGTGAAAGCTCTTGCTGACAGAGGGCTCCTCGGCCTTGCCTTCGAGCCCGAAGGTGTCACCGCCGTCGAATTGTGTGCAGTCCGGCAGGGTCTGGCCCGGACCAACACCGCGGCTGAAACTGCTTTTGCGCTTCAGGGCCTCGGAGGCATCCCGATTCACACCTCGGGAACCGACTCCGTGCGGGAACGATGGGTTCCCTTGATGCGGTCCGGCGAGGCCGTGGTCGCCTTCGCCCTGACCGAGCCCGGCGCAGGGTCTGACGCTGCCGCCCTCACAACAATCGCCGAGAGTGACGGCGACGGTTTTCGGATCACGGGCGAGAAGGCATACATCTCGAACGCGCCCGATGCGGATATCTACACGGTCTTCGCAGCCACCGACCCGAACGCGGGGAGTCGTGGCATTTCAGCATTTGCCGTGCCAGGGGACAGCAAAGGTCTGAGTGGAGAGGCGATCACCATGGTGTCACCTCATCCGATTGGCCGGCTCACCTTCGACGGTGTCCTGGTCCCCGCCGAGAACTTGCTGGGTGAGGCGAACCGCGGCTTCACGGTGGCCATGCAAACCCTCGACCTGTTCCGTCCCAGCGTAGGAGCCTTCGCTCTGGGAATGGCCGAGGCCGCGCTTCGCGAGGCTGTGAGCCATGCCATCAGCAGGAATGCCTTCGGCAAGCCCATCGCTGAGTTCCAGGGTGTGTCCCACCAGCTGGCCGACATCCGGACCGCAATCGCTGCCTCGGAGCACCTCGTCTACTCGGCGGCCGGGGCCTACGACAACGGAGACACCGACTCACTAACCGGGTTGGCGGCGATGGCGAAACTCCATGCCACCGAGACCGCGCAAAAGGCAGTAGATGTCGCCATACAGGTGCTCGGTGCGCGGGGTCTGGAGGCGAGCTCGCTACTCGCTCATCTCTACCTCGAGGTCAGGGCGCCGCGGATCTACGAAGGCACGTCCGAAATCCAGAGAAACATCATCGCCCGGGAACTGTTCGGTGGCCGGATTTAGCAGTGCTCTGGCCAGCAACGATGGCGATGTTCAGGGCGAGTCAGGGGCGTCGTCCAGCAAGGACGCGTCGACGTTGCGCACTGGACCGTTCGTCGAGGACGAGGACGCAGCTGGCGGCGTCATCTGGCCGTCCTGAACGCGGCGAACGTTGGTGGTCGGGGCACCAACGAGGAGCCCGTTGAAATCGGTGCGGTGGGGATGGGTGGCGGTAGCCGCCGTCCCGACCCTCTTCCTCAGCTACTTCTTCCTGTACCCACTTAGCCGAATACTGGCCCTCGGCCTCTCCGAGTTGAGTGTTGGGGCATCCGGGGTCGAGGAGAGGTTGTTCAGGGTCGGCTGGTTCACCTTGTGGCAGGCCACTGTGTCGACCGCCCTCACCTTCCTGGTCGCCGCGCCCATGACCTGGGCGGTGGGGAGATACGAATTTCGGGGAAGGAAGCTGGCAATGGCGCTGGTCACGGTTCCTTTTGTCCTCCCGACCGTGGTGGTGGGGACCGCCTTCGTCGCTCTGGGTTGGCGCGACTCAATCGGCGCCATCCTCGCAGCCCATGTCTTCTTCAATGTGGCAGTGGTGGTTCGCACCGTCGGCTCGCAGTGGCGGCGGCTCGACCCCGACCTGCTCGACGCCGCCGCGACCCTGGGGGCATCTCCACGGCAGGTGATGCGCAGAATCACGCTTCCGCTACTTCGACCCTCGCTTGCAGCGGCTGCTTCGATTGTGTTCCTCTTCACCTTCACCTCATTCGGTGTCGTGCTCATCCTCGGTGGCTACAGCTTCGCCACCCTCGAGGTGGAGATCTACCGTCAGGCAATCGTGCTTTTCGACATCCCCCTCGCCGCCGTGATGGCCGTCATCCAGTTGGTCGGCGTCAGCACAGCCCTCTACTTCTACTCCAGATATCAGGAGCGCCATTCCGCGTCGTGGGAGCTCAGCTCCGATGAGTCTGTGCCCTCGCCACAGGGTCGAACCAGGGTATGGGTGTACTTGTCGGTGGTCGCCACCCTGGCAATACTGGCCATACCGCTGGCCATGCTGATGCAGCGCTCGCTCGGCTCGTACGGGAGTCTGTTCAGCTCAGGGCTGATCGTGGGAAACCCGACTGAAGCGATCAGAAACAGCCTGCTGACGGCAGTGGTGGCGACCGCCATCGCCCTGACCGTCGGAGTGATGGCAGCGACGTTCGTCAGCCACCGGCGCGGTGCACTTTCACGTTGGTTCGACACGACACTGATGCTCCCCCTCGGCACCTCGGCGGTTGCCATCGGATTGGGGTTCATCGTCGCTCTCGACTGGCCGATCGATCTGCGGGCGTCGCTGGTTCTGGTCCCGATGGCCCATGCGCTGATCGCAACACCGTTTGTCGTGCGGATCGCGCTGCCCGCGATGCGCTCGATCGAGCCTGACCTGAGACATGCCGCATCCACACTCGGAGCTTCGCCGTGGAGGGTGTGGCGCCGGGTCGACCTGCCCCTCATCAGCAAGGCGGCCCTGGTGGCGACCGGTTTCTCGCTGGTCATCTCGCTAGGCGAGTTCGGAGCCACCTCGCTTGTCGCCAGGCCCAACACGGCGACGATTCCCACCATGATATTCCGCCTCCTTTCCCGGCCCGGAGCGGGATCATTCGGTATGGCAATGGCGCTCTCCGTCATCCTCGCCGCACTCACAGCAGGGATCATCCTCTGGGTCGACCGGTTCCGTGCCGGTGACATAGGCACGTTCTGATGCTCGAAGTGCGCGATCTCGACGTCACCCTCGGCGGCAAGCAGATCCTCACCGATGTCGATCTCGAGGTCGGTGACGGGGAGATCGTCGGGATCCTCGGGCCGTCGGGGTCGGGAAAGTCGACCATGTTGCGCGCCATCGCCGGGATCGTCGACCCTTCTGCGGGGGGGATCCTCTGGGATGGAGAAGACATCACAGCACTCCCCACACACAAGCGCCGTTTCGGTCTCATGTTTCAGGGATATGCCCTCTTCCCCCACCTCACCGTGGGCGGGAATGTTGGTTTCGGGCTCGACCATGGATCCACGGACCGGGTCGGGGAGGCGCTTGCCTGGGTCGGAATGGAGAGTTTCGCCGACCGCACGATTGACGACCTATCCGGGGGTGAGAGACAACGGGTCGCTCTCGCCCGGACGCTTGCCCCAAGGCCCCGTCTCGTCATGCTCGACGAGCCTCTCGGCGCCCTCGACCGGAACCTCCGGGAGAGGCTGATCACCGAGACCAGGTCCTTGCTCAAGGATCGCAAGGCTACGGCGATCGTCGTCACCCACGATTCGGAAGAGGCCGACGCCATCTGCGACCGTCTCGCGTTGTTGCACCAGGGTCGCATCGTCCAGACCGGCACCCTCGAAGAGCTCGTCGCCGACCCCGCCGACCAGTGGGTGGCGGACTTCCTCGGCTGACCCCAAACCCTTCTGTGTCGATCTGAAACACCACGTCATTGCACGAATCGACACAGAACGGTTCTGCGCGAGAAATGTACTCGTTCTGTGTCGATCTGAAACACCTCGTCACCACACGAATCGACACAGAACGGTTCGGATCGAGAAGGACCCCGGTCGGGGAAACCTGGGTCCTTCTCTTCGGTCGCAGAGGAGAGGGAGAATCAGGCGGTGTCGCCCGAGTCTGACTGCGACTGCTTTAACTCCCGGAACTCGTCGATGGAGATGACCCCGTCGGCAAGGTACTCAGAGACGTCGATCTGCTTCAGAGGATGGTTGTCGGGAAGGGAGTCGTACTCCTCCTGGTCGATTCCCCCGTCGTCGAGCAACGCACCGAATCTGGCGCCCCGCAAGAAGGCGCCCCGCTTGGGCCTCGGCCAAGCCTCCTTGAATTCGTCCAGCGTCACCTCTCCATCATCGAGAGCACCGCCGAAGAACCTCTCGAGGTTGTTGAACGGGAATACATCCGGCAGCTGGTCAAGTTCCTCGGCAGTGACCACACCGTCCTCGAGGAACCCGGAGATCAGGCCTCTGAGGTTCTCGGCTTCGGACCTGAGTTCGGAGGCCTTCTCTTCGAGAGCTTCGACAATCGCATCAGCCTGGTCCTGATCGAGAATCCCATCTGCGACGAGGTCGGAAAGGACATCTTCGAGAATGGGGCGATGATTTTTGAACGGTCTGACATTGGTTTCCTCCGATGAGTCTTCTGAATCCTCCTGGGCGGACGCAACTCCGGGGCTGGTGATTGCAGCGGTGGCGACTCCCGCGGCTACCAGGATGGTCGCGGCAACTGTTGCCGCCAGTACTTTGTTCTTCAAGGCATCTCCTTCCGGGCGATGCGTAGAAGTATCGAGACCAATTGTTAGGAAGCAGTGAAGGGGATGTCCCGCTTCGGTAAGACTTCCTCAGCCCCTGGCAGAGCGGATTCGCTCCATTTCGTCGACAAACTTGCGGGGAATGCGGCGCGGGCGCCCATCGAGGTCGGTGAACGCTGCTGTGATTTCGAGCTCGGCCACTACCTTGTCATCCCGAAACATGAGCTGGTGCCACGTCGATTTGACCCGGCCCACATCTTCTATCCAGGTCTTGATCACAAGCTCCTGGCCATAGCGGGCGGCGGCAAGAAATCGGGCCCGGAGCTCGACAACAACAAACTGCCACCCGTTGTCCTTGAGGACGTCGAGACCCCAGCCCATGTCGGATAGATACTCGATACGTGCCGTCTCGAAGTACGAGAAGTAATTGGTGTGGTTGACGTGGTCGTAGGGGTCCAACTCGTAGAAGCGGACTTTGAGCGCCGTCACATGCACTTCGCGATCGGTTGGAACCTGGCCTGTCATCCTTCTCCTGATCGGTGTGCCAAGGAGGCTACCCTCGCAATCATGAAGGCCTGGCACCTCACGGACACCACCGGACCCGACGCCCTCGAGCTCGTCGACGTCGAAGAACCTCAACCGGGGCCGGGTGAACTCAGGATCAAGATCAAGTTCAGCGGGCTCAACCACCTCGACCTCTGGGTGAGCCGCGGACTTCCCAAACCCCATCACCTTCCCCACATTCTGGGAGCGGACGGGGCAGGAACCGTCGACGCAATCGGCGATGGTGTCGCCGGCTTCGAGGTCGGAGATGAGATCGTGGTCGATCCTTCGACATCGTGCGGCACCTGCGAGCACTGCGTCCGGGACGACATCGTTTACTGCCCCGACTTCAAGATCTTGGGTGAGCACCTCAGCGGAACTCTCACCGAATCCGTAGTCATCCCCACGATCAACGCCGTTCGAAAGCCGAAGGCCATGGATTGGGAGGTGGCGGGGACATTTGGATTGGCCACCGTCACAGCCCTCCGGATGTTGGAGAGAGCGAAGATCGACCAGGGCCAGCGTGTGCTGGTGGTGGGTATCGGAGGAGGGGTATCGACCGCGGCGATGTCACTCGCTCTCGGCTTCGATGCCGAGGTCTACGTCACCTCCCGGTCACAAGAGAAGATCGACTGGGCGATCGAACAGGGCGCCACTGGTGGCTTCATCTCGGACGGCGAGTTCGGCAAGGAGATGGCCGCGATCGGAGGCGCCGATGTGGTCATCGAGAACGTAGGACCGGCCACAATGGCCCAATCGTTGAAGGCAGCGGTTCGGGGCGGACGCGTGATGGTGTGTGGCGGAACCAGCGGGCCGAAATTCGAGCTGAACCTTCCTTACCTTTTTTTCAAACAGCTGGAGATAGTTGGATCGTCGATGGGAAACCATGCGCAGTTCGCCAGGGCAACTCATTATGTCGGATCGGGAAAGGCGCCAGGTCACGTGGATCGCGTCTTCGGCTTCGAGGACGTTCCCGAGGCGATGGCTTACCTGGACTCCGGAGCCCAGACCGGGAAGGTTGCCATTTCCCGCTAGCGAAACTTTCCTTGTTTCCTTGCCAAGATCACCCGGTCGGTGGGGACAGGAGACCTTCTGACCCTTCTTCAGAAGTCGTCTTTCTTCGCCGATAAGTCGGCTATGGGACTTTCATCTGCCGCTGATCGGCAGCGCGCAGCTCGAGTATTTCTGATTGTCTGTATTCTGGTGACCCCGTCGGCCATGGCTGCTGACCTGTTGCTCAACTCGGCGTCGAGCGAAAGCGTTGTTCGCTCAGCCATCTATCTGTCGATTGGAGGCTTCTCCGTTTCTCAGCGCCGACACCAGACCAGGGTGTACCTGCTACCCATGTACATGGCGTTGATGTTCGCGGCGCTGTCCCTCTCCGACTCCATACGCGGTACAGAGCTTTCTCTGACGGACCCCGAATCGACTCTTACAGTCCTGGTCCTCGTTGCGATCACCTACATCGCTGTCGCTGAACACACTTCCACCATCCCTCTCTTCGTCTTTGCTTCGGGTACAGCGGTATTCGCCGTTGCAACTGCGCTGTCAGCCGATTTACCAACCACTAATGCCGTCGGGTTCCTCCTGGTTGGAACCGTTGGGCAGGGTGTGGTCCTCTGGATCGTGTCCGGCCTCTTCCGCTCACTTGCTCATGCCACAACAACCGAAGCGAAACACGCCCGAGTCCAAAAAGCTCTCGCCGAGTGCTCCCAGGCGCTGCTCACCCGGGGCACCGAGCATTCATTGGTTACAGCGCTCGACGCGCTGCTCGATTCGACCGAGGCTCTCTACGCCTACGTCGACGTCAACCGTGTTGACCAGGACGGCAACGTCACCTGGGAGATCGTCGCCGAAGCCCGGCGCCGGGAGTATCCCGAGAACGACCTATCTTTTGTCAGCGGCGACTACCAACAGCTAGACCATTTCCTGGAGCGGCTGCAGGCGGGCAAACCCGCAGAAGTCATCACCTCCAAGCTCCCGATGCCGCTACGGGCAAAGTATGAGGCTGAAGGGATCAAGGCCGAGCTGATCGCACCGATCTTGATCGGCAATCGCTGGATGGGAAGCCTCGGCTACACCGACCACATCCGGGAAGGCACCTGGAGCGAGATCGAGATCGAGGGCTTGATGCGGGCTGCGGAGATGGTGGCCGCTTATTGGGAGCGTGAAGCAGCGCGAGAAGGCCTGATGGAGCTCGCCAAGGCGAAGGATCGCTTCATCGCAGCCGTCAGTCACGAATTGCGGACGCCCCTCTCCGCAGTCGTTGGCTTTGCCGGGGCGATGGCCAACGATGTCGAGTCGTACTCGGCCGATGAAATCACTGAGATGTCTTCGGTCATATACGCACAGAGCATCGAGCTCACCCACCTCGTCGATGACCTCCTCACCTCAGAGCGCGCCGCGTCGGGGAATCTGACTATCCAGGCATCCGACATCGCACTGTTCGACCTTTGCCACGACATAGTCGATTCAACGGGCCTCGACGTCGAGGTGTCCGTGGACGGTGACCAGGTGACCAGCCACGCCGACCCTCTCCGCACCAGGCAGATCCTCCGCAACCTTCTGACCAATGCATCGCGATACGGAGGGGACACTGTTGCGGTCGAAGTGAGCGAAGGCGATGGGTTCGGGATTGTGAGCGTGCTCGACAACGGTCGCGGGGTCAGCCACATCGATGTCGAACAGATCTTCGAGCCCTACTACAGAACCCAGGGCGAGGGATCGGCGCCGGACTCGGTGGGTCTCGGCCTGGCAGTGGCGCGCCAACTCGCGGTCCTCATGGGCGGAAACCTCATCTACAGGCGATCCAATAGCTGGACGGTCTTCGAACTGTCACTTCCGTTGGCGACGGAAACGGCCCTTCTCCCTCCGTTTGCTGAGGGAGTACCGGCGACGTCTTAATCTCTCCCACCGCCCGAAGGGTAGGGGGAGTACCCCGACCGTCAGGTCGGAGGGAGGGGGGCTCGCACCCGCCGACGTTGCTTGAGACCGGACGCTGACGCGACCGCACTCCCGGCCCGAGAGGCCCTCTCCCTCCTACCTGCATCTCTCCCTCCGCTTGCGGAGGGAGTGCCTCCGATCGTAGATCGGAGGGGAGGGTGGGACGTTTCCACCAACGCTGCTCAAGCTCCCGGCCCGAGGGACCTCTCCCTCCTACCTGCGCCCGCCTTTCGGCGGGCGCATGGACCTTCCTCCCGCAAGCGGGAGGACAGTTAAAGCCAAGAGTACGTCAGCACGCCTGATTCTCGTTTTTGTGGGCGCAATCGCCCGGCGGCGTCAAGGGAGTTGCCAGAAGTCCCCCGTGAGGCCCAGTCCGTCGAGAATGGCCTGGTTGCCATCGCGAGTGTGTGGACGCCAATCCGGTGATAACCGGTCACTCCACCAAGCCTGGGCCAGACTGTTCAGTTGTGTCACAGTCAGCGTGGCCCCGGGCTGGCGACCGCCCAACCAGCGGACGATGTGCTCCTCCGACCGGAAGAAGTTCATCGTGCTTCAGGTGAAGACGATCTCATCCCACCACGACGCGGCGGGAACCAGGCAATGGAACTTGAGACTGGTGTCATCGATGCCGACTGCGGTAACCACAAGGGAGATGGGCTCTCCACAATCTGGGCACGAACTTTCGATACGGCCGTCGACACCCAGCGCGGCCAGAATCCCGAACGCGTCCCAGGCACAGTTCCCGTACCACCATCGACCGTTCGCGAGCACCCTGTGAGCAGTGGGTACGGCCGAGAATGGGTTGGCCATTCTGATCTCGTCCAGCGTGTCTTGTAGAACGAGAGCGTGGCCCTCATGAAGCCGACGCCAGCCCGCGGCCACCCGGTCGCCTGACCAG
>DATKCM010000112.1:0-30409 GCA_035513195.1 Acidimicrobiia bacterium
AAACCGGCGTCTCATCTCCTTGTGCCAGCAGCCGTGATGCCAGTGGCGTCGCAGGTCCGGCGCGTCGTCGGGCACCACAACCACGTGGAAGGTTCCCTCGGGTATCGATTGGTTGCAGCCCGGGCAGATGTACGCCTTGCGAGCCGCGTATGGCTGAATCGGGCTGACCGTCACCCCGAGAAGATCGCCCATAACACCAATGCGATGGCCGAGCCGACCGCCAGGATCACCATGATGATGTCGACGGCGGAGCGGTCTTGTTCACGAAACGGGTTGAAGCCCATGCTGTGAACGGTAACTGCGATTCTATTTGTCTACCGTCTTGTCCGTGGATTGGCTGAATACAGACGACATAGACGGGGTTCGCTGGCTGACCCTCGACAGGCCCGAACGGAAGAACGCAGTGCCCTTGGACGGATGGCCCGACCTCACCGCTGCCTTCCGTGATTTCGAAGGCTCCGACTCGAGAGTCCTGGTACTGACTGGCTCCGGCGAGGACTTCTGCGCCGGCGCCGACCTCGATCCCTCCCGGATCGACACCATCCAGACCGTGACCGCCCGGCATCGGAGGATGAAGATCGTCTCTGAGGCAGCGATGACGCTGCACCGGCTCACCAAACCAACCATCGCTGCTGTCGACGGGGTTGCTGTGGGCGCCGGGATGAATCTCGCTCTCGGATGCGACGTTGTGGTCGCCACATCGCGGGCACGCTTCGCCGAGATCTTTGTGCGCCGCGGGCTCACTCTCGACTTCGGCGGAAGTTGGTTGCTCCCCAGGATCGTCGGGATGCAACGGGCCAAAGAGCTGGCCCTGAGCGGTCGAATCGTCACAGCCGAGGAAGCATTGCGGATCGGGCTGGCCACTGCGGTCGTCGAGCCCGGCGATCTCCGACAGGCGGTTACCGAAATGGCCGCTTCGTTCCTGGCAGGCGCTCCGAGAGCGCAGATGTTTTCCAAGCAGGCGCTCAATGCGTCCTTTGAGATGTCGCTGGCCGATGCCCTGAGCTGGGAAGGGCAGTCCCAGGCGATACTCCTCGGCACTGACGACGCAGCAGAAGGCATCCTCTCGTTCCTCGAAAAGCGCGACCCCGAATGGACCGGTCGTTGAGTCGTCGATGACACAGATGGCATTGGCGGCGCCCTCCCGAATCGCCGTCTCCGCAGGGGAGGCCGTGGTCGGGATGGGAGGCACCGCTGCCGATGCGGCAGTGGTAATGGCGCTGGTCGCGATGTGCACCGAGCCCGGTGTCTGTGCGCCCGGGGCCGGTGGGTTTGTGACCGTCGACGCCGGCGACGGCTCGCCGGTCGTAGTCGATGGTTACATGGCGGTCCCGGGCCTCGGCTTCACGGGGGACGTTCTGAGCGAGTCGATGACCATGGAGTACGGCGGGGGAGTGACCACATTGGTCGGTCCCGGAACCATCGGTGTTCCCGGTTCGTTCGCTGCTCTAGCGGTGGCGTCCGAGCGTTACGGGCACATGCCCTGGTCGGAGCTGATGGGTCTGGTGGCCGACACCGTCGAGCCCGGATTCCCCCTCAGTCAGGCCTGTCGTACCTACCTAGTCGACTCCGGACCACTCATTTTCAGCCAGGACCCTGCATCCCGTGCTGCGCTCTACGACGGGCACCGGTTGAAAGAAACCGGCGAACCGGTGAGCTTCGTCGACCTGCCCGCCACTTTGCGTCAGATCGGGGAGGAGGGTGCCGACACCTTCTATCGCGGTGACCTCGCCGGGCGTATCGTCGCCGACCTCTCCTCACGCGGTTCCCAGATAACCGCCCGCGATCTCGACGAGTATCAGCCGATCATCAGAGAGCCGCTCAGGACCGAGATCGCCGGCTGGCAGGTAGTGGCCAATCCTCCACCGGCGGTCGGGGGAGTGGTCGTCCTCGACGCGCTTCGGGCCGTCGCAGGCGACGCCGAGCCGCTGTCGCATGCTGTATGGCGGGATGCCCTGGTTGCCGCACTCACCCATCGCCGCCAGTTCGAGGACACTCTTGGCTCTGACGTGGAAAGTCTGCTCGCCGCTGCCGGCCTGAAGTCGCCGTCGACGGTCACTGTCTCGGCAGTCGACAACGACGGGATTGCCGTCGCCGCCACCTTCTCCGCCGGTTACGGATCAGGCATCGTCCCGAAAGGGACCGGGCTGCTGATGAATAATTCGGTGGGCGAGATCGAGCTACTGCCCGGCGGAGTCGACGCCCTGGTGCCGGGGGAGCGGATGATGTCGAATATGGCCCCGACCACGGTTCGCTCGGGCGACGATGTGATCGCGATCGGATCGCCCGGAGCCGACCGGATAAGTTCCGCGCTGGTGATCACGCTGATCAGGTTCCTTCTCGGCGGCGACACCCTCGAGGCCGCCGTGGAGCATCCCCGCCTCCACCCCGAGCGGATTCAACCCGTGGCAGTGGCAGCAGAGGCCGGGATCGATCTGGCTGGCCCTGAAGTGAGGTGGTACGACGAGCCCCACATGTTCTTTGGCGGGGTCAACAGCGCCGGAAGGGTGGATGGCCGCCTGGTCGCCTGGGCAGACTCCCGCCGCGTTGGCGCAACCGCGGTGGCGTGAACGGCTAGTCGAACCCGGATGCCGAACTCGGCTTCTAGCTCGGAATTCCGGCACGGGATGATTCCGCTCAGTACTCTTCACTCATGTCCGGGTTCGCCAATTCCCTGATTGTTGGCTTGGCTCTCGTAGTCAGTTTGACGGGCTGTACCGACGGCGAAGACAACCTGCCTGAGATGGTCGTCAGGGGTGACTGCTCATATCAAGGCGTGTCGGAGGTCTCCGCCGGATCGGTGACAATGGTGCTCCAGACGACGAGCCTGGGTCATCTCACGCTGTCCGCGCTCAAGCTCGCCGCCGGGCGCGACTATTCCGAGGTGGTCGCGTACTACGAAGCAACGGACACAATTCCGGAACCACCCGCATGGACCGAAGAGGTCGCCTTCCTCGAACTCCGCCATGAGGGAGGGGAAGGTGTTGGTGAGAGTCGCTCATTCGAGGTGGTTGAGGGTCAATACGCGTTGGTGTGCATTGACCATCAGGGTTATGCGGGCGCCGGGCCGACGGCTCTCCCCGTTGCTGAGATCAGCGTGTCTGATTCCTGAATTGGAGTCCTGGGTGACCAACCCCCTAGAAGTGGTTCCTGCGCCGCCGTACGTTCGGAGCCATGTATGCGTCGGTGCTGTCGGTGGCGCTCGTCGGTGGGGACGTCCGTCCGGTCCGGGTCGAGGCCCATGTCGGGGGGACCACCAACTCGTTCAAGCTCTCGGGTCTGCCCGACACTGCGTTGCGGGAGGCCAAAGACAGGGTGCGGGCGGCGATCCACTCGTCGGGGATCGAGTTTCCACACCGTGAGCTGACGATCAACCTCGCACCTGCCGACCTGAAGAAACGCGGGTCCGACTACGACCTGCCGATAGCAATCAGCATCCTCGCCGCTGACCGGCAGATTCGCCGCGTGCCCCGGGTCGTCATCGCCGGAGAGCTTTCCCTCGACGGCAAGGTGAGACGGGGAGGAAGCTCGCTCGGTGCTGCGGTGATGAGTGCCCGGCTCGGGATCCCGTGTCTGGTGTCGCGAGAGCATGCGGCGGAGGTTGCCCTCGTCCCCGGGTCGGAAGTCCATCCGATCGAGACCCTGGCCGATGCGGTTGCATTGCTTTCGGAGGGTATGGGCCGCACGCCGCTGCAGCCTGAACCGCCCGTCGCAGAGGATCAGGTGTTGCCGGACATGGCCGATGTGCGCGGCCAGGCTGTAGCGAAGCGCGCTCTCGAGATCGCAGCTGCGGGAGGTCATCACATCCTCTTCCATGGGCCGCCCGGTGGGGGTAAGACCATGCTTGCCCGGCGCCTCCCCGGAATTCTGCCTCTCCTCGACGACACCGCGTCGATCGAGGCCGCCCTGATCCGGGCGAACGCAGGGCTCGGTGATGTCATTTCGCCCATCCCGCCCTTCCGCGCCCCCCATCACACGGCGACGAGGGCAGCCCTCGTCGGGGGTGGGACCGGCATTCCGACTCCGGGAGAGATTTCCCTCGCCCATCGCGGTGTGCTTTTCCTCGATGAGCTCGCAGAATTCCCCCGGTCACACCTCGACGCGTTGCGACAGCCTCTGGAGGAGGGTCGGGTGTTGATCTCCCGACAGGGTGCTTCCTTGGAGTTCCCGGCCAGCTTCCAGCTGATCGGCGCCACCAATCCCTGTCCTTGCGGATACTGGGGAGATCCCCGTAAACCGTGCCGGTGTCCGGAGTCGGCGCGCCAGCGCTACCGCCAGCGCATCTCCGGTCCGATGCTGGATCGTTTCGACCTGGCGGTCCACGTCAAACGGGTGGATGGGGATGAGTACCGCTCGGTTGGTGGTGAGACCACCGAAGTGATCCTGAAGAGAGTGCTAGCGGCGCGGGTTGCCCAGACAGCCCGAGGCGCTCTCAACCGTGATCTCTCCGACCGCGACCTGACCGTTCTCCCGATGTCCAACACAGCAAGTGCTCTTCTGGTTCGATCGCTGGAGTCGGGGGCGATCACGGCAAGGGGGGCGGTCCGGGTCCGGAGGGTTGCCCAGACGCTCGCCGATCTCGAGAATTCGTCGGTTGATGACGACCACGTTGCTGAAGCGCTGTCCCTCCGGGGCAGCTGGTGAGCACCGAGATGACCCTGTTGTCGCCCGGTGGCGAAGGTTATCCGCCGGGGTTGATGGACCTGGAGAAGCCGCCGCCGATCTACGTAAGGGGTTCAGCCCCGTCCGGGGTCTGTGTCGCTGTGGTCGGCACCAGAAGATGCACCCGGTATGGCCTCGAGATCGCCGGGTCGATCGGGCGGAGAATTGCCGCGGCGGGCTGGGTGACCGCGAGCGGGCTCGCCCGTGGCATCGATGCTGCAGCGCACCGGGGGACTGTCGAAGCCGGAGGGCGTGGTGTCGCAATCCTCGGGTCGGGACTCGACCACATTTACCCGCGCGAGAATGCCTCCCTTGCCGGACAGCTGATCGAACTGGGCGGAGCACTTGTCTCGGAGTACCCAGGGACAACGCCGCCGGACCGATGGCGGTTCCCGGCGCGGAACCGCCTGATCGCGGCAATGTCGTTGGCCGTGGTTGTGGTCGAGTCGAAGCTCGCCGGTGGGGCGCAGATCACCGCCGTCCTCGCAGCCGAGATGGGCAGACCTGTGTTTGCGGTGCCCGGCGATATCGGTCGGGAAGCCTCTGAGGGCACAAACCAGCTGATCCGGGATGGCGCAATTCCCATTCTCGGCGCCGAGGACCTGATCGCCGAGCTTTCCCTACTCACCGGCACAGCCGCCGCGAGTGCTCCGTCGGCCCACGGTGATCTCCCGGAGTCGGGGGTCGACATCGAAGACCTTCCCGAGCTCTGGGACTGTTCGATAAAGGAAGCCCTGGCCCGTCTGGGCCGTCTCGAAATAGCCGGCGAAGTGGTCCGCTCCGGCGACTTCGTTCGCCCGGTGACCCGTTACAGCGCCTGAATTCCAATACCATGGACATGTGAACCTTCCCCAGGTCCCCGATTGGGCGGCAGCCCCGGTCGACAGATACCTGTCCCGTCTGCGGGACCAACGCGGCCTTTCCCCCCATACGATCGACGCGTACCGCCGCGATCTCGCCCAGTTCTTCGACTTCTGCGACCGGTCCGGCCTGACCTCGGTTGCCGATGTCGGGCGCAAAGATGCCCGGCGCTACCTGGCGTTTCTCGACACCCGCAAGTATTCGCGGCGGTCGATTTCGCGCAAGGCCTCTTCGGTGTCGAGCTTCTACGTCGATGCCGGTCGCCGTGGCGAGCTGAGTGTCAATCCGTTCGAAACCGTTTCGCGTCCCAAACTGGATCGGCCGTTGCCCCATGCCATCCCTTCCCGGCACCTCGTGGCCGCGATCGAGGGAATCGACGCTTCCGATCCGATTGGTTCGAGGGATGTCGCAATCATCGAGCTCCTCTACGCCACCGGGCTCCGGATCTCCGAGCTTGCGTCGCTCACCGTCGATGACGTCGGAGCAGACATCATCTCCGTCGTGGGTAAAGGGGGGAAGGGTCGTCAGGTGCCGGTCGGCCGGCCCGCTCAGGCCGCCCTGGAGGACTATCTCAGCAATGGACGTCCTTCGCTTGTCCAGGGATTTGACGGAAGCCACCTGTGGGTGGGGGCCAGGGGTGGCGCCCTCGGGTCCAGGGGACTGCGACGGGTAGTGAGCCAGCGCGTTGCAACTTTCCCCCATGCGTTGCGGCACAGCTTTGCCACTCACCTACTCGAAGGAGGCGCGGATTTGCGCGTCGTCCAAGATTTATTGGGACATACTGACCTGGCAACGACACAGATATACACTGCGGTAACCCGCGAACACCTTAGAGGGACTTATGACCGAAGCCATCCGAGAGCCTGACCAGAGCGTCATCGACGAACTGTGGGCCTCGTTCAAGGCAGACGGCAGCACATCCGTCAGGGAACGGCTCATCCTGCACTACTCACCGCTGGTCAAATACGTTGCCGGCCGGGTTGGTGCGGGTCTGCCCCGTTCGGTCGACCAGAACGACCTTGCCTCCTACGGTTTGTTCGGGCTCATTGACGCAATCGACAAGTTCGAGCCGGAGCGTGGCTTCAAGTTCGAGACGTATGCAATCAACCGGATCAAGGGAGCGATCCTCGACGAACTACGCGCCCTGGACTGGGTTCCGCGGTCTGTGCGTTCGAGGAGCCGCCTGATCGAGACTGCGATCGCGGAAATGGAACATCGCTTGCAGCGCGCCCCCACCGAGGAGGAGTTGGCCAAGCACATGGACATGTCCGTTGAAGACCTCCAGTCGGCGCTCGCCGAGATCGGGAGAACCGGTATCGCCGCTCTCGACGAGATGGTCGGTTCGGACTCCTCGACAACCATGGGCGATATGCTTGCCGACCCCCGGAGCATGTCACCGGAGACGGCGGTCCAGGTCGAGGAGACCCGGGAAGGCCTTGTCGAGGCGATCAACAAGCTCCCGGAACGTGACCGGCTTGTCGTGACCCTCTACTACTACGAGAGCATGACGCTCTCTGAGATCGGCGAAGTGCTCGGCGTGACCGAGTCACGCGTCTGTCAAATCCACGCCAAAACGATGATGTCGTTGCGAAACCGCCTCGGAGAGCTGGCGATCGGCTGATCACCGGATTACCCAACGGGTAGTCGCGGGCCTACAATTCTCCTCACTAAGCACGTCTGTCCATCCTCACTGGTTGGCCCAATGCATGAGCATGGTCGAAAGAGGATCACCCGGAAACGGAGTGGGAACACCGGCAGGCGGATGTTCAAACCAGAAAGGAAACAACCGTGCCCACGGTGACCATGAAGCAGCTGCTGGAGGCTGGCGTCCATTTCGGACATCAGACCCGGCGCTGGAACCCGAAAATGCGCCCCTATATCTACGGCGAGCGCAACGGCATCCACATCATCGATCTCCGCCAGACGGTGGAGCAAGTGGCCGAAGCCACGAAATTCGTAAACGAGATCGCAGCCCGCGGGGGCAGCGTCCTCTTCGTCGGGACCAAGAAACAGGCCCAGTCGGCAGTTGCCGAACACGCCGGCCGGTCCGGGAGCCCGTATGTCAACTACCGGTGGCTGGGTGGGATGCTCACCAATTTCCAGACGATCCAGAAGCGGATCTTCTACATGCGCGAGCTCCGTCAGATGGAGGCGACGCATGAGAATGCCGAGCTGACCAAGAAAGAGCGACTGAAGCTCAGCCGCGAGCTGGCGAAGCTCGAAGCCAACCTTGGCGGTGTGGCCTCTATGGAGAAACTCCCCGAAGCGGTATTCATTGTCGACGTCAATGTCGAGGAGACCGCGGTCAAGGAGGCCTCGCGGCTCGGACTTCCGGTGATAGCCCTCGTCGACAGCAACAGTGATCCTGATGACATCGAATATGTGATAGCCGGTAACGACGACGCGATCCGGGCATCAGACCTGATTGCGGGAGCACTGGCTGACGCCATCATCGAAGGGCGGGAAGCGTTCAAGAAGGGCAAGAAGGCAGCCGCCGCGCCAGACGCGTCCTGAGCGAAACGGGAGAGACATGTCCGAAGTAACAGTGAAAGACATCCAGAGCCTGCGCCAGACTGCCGGAGTCGGGATGATGGATGCGAAGAAGGCCCTGACCGATGCAGATGGGGATTTCGACAAAGCGTTCGAGCTTCTCCGCGAGCGGGGTCAAGCACAAATGGCCAAAAGGGCCGATCGTGAAGCGAATGAAGGGACCATCGGGACCTACCTCCACGAGCAGAACGGTCGTCCTGTCCTCGGGGTCCTCGTCGAGCTTGCCTGCGAAACCGACTTTGTCGCCAAAAGCGACGAGTTCCGCCAGGTGGCCGACGATGTCGCTATGCATATCAGCTGGGCCAATCCCGGCTGGCTCCGGCGCGAGGACGTCGATGCTGAAACGGTTGAAAAGGAGCGGGAACTGATCTCCCGCCAGGCGGTCGCCGAAGGCAAAACCGAGCAGGTGATCGATAAGATTGTCGACGGAAAGATCGAGTCCTGGTATACCGACAACGTTCTCTACGACCAGAAGTTCGTAAACAGTGATAAGTTCGACGGATCGGTCGGCGAGATGATTTCTCAGCTTGCCACCAGGATGGGCGAGAACATCTCCGTGAGGCGGATGTCGCGTATAGCGGTCGGCGAATAGAGGGATTTTGACTAAGGGCGCAAGACGACGGGTGCTCCTCAAACTGTCGGGGGAGGCCTTCGCCGATCCTGCAGTCGGGTATGGCATCGACCCCCTCACGGTCATCCGGGTGGCCGAGGAAATAGCCAGTGGTGTCGCTCACGGGACCGAGACCGCCATCGTCGTGGGTGGCGGAAATATCTTTCGCGGGGTTTCTTCCGCGGCGAAGGGGATGGATCCCGCCTCAGCTGACTATATGGGAATGCTCGCCACCGTGATCAACGCGCTTGCCTTGAGAGACGCCCTTGAGAAACAGGGGGTTGATACCCGAGTCCAGAGTGCAATAACCATGCAGGAGCTCGCTGAGCCGTATATCCGGCTTCGGGCGATGAGACACCTCGAGAAGGGGAGGGTAGTGATCTTCGCCGCCGGTACGGGAAACCCCTTCTTCACAACCGACACAACTGCCGCCCTGCGGGCGATCGAGATGGACGCCGATGCACTGCTCAAAGCGAGCAAGGTCGACGGGATCTATGACTCCGATCCGGCCACTAACCCGGATGCAGAGAGGATCTCTGCACTCTCCTACATGGATTTCATTTCCCGTGAGCTCAGGGTCATGGACACCACAGCGGTTACGATGTGCAAGGAGCATGGTGTGCCAATCATCGTGTTCGACATGACAACACCGGGAAATATCCTTCGTGCGGTCCGCGGTGACGAGATCGGCACCATTGTTCACTGACTAGGAGACGCCATGATCGACGACTTGCTGGCCGATGCCGAGCTGAAGATGGATGGTGCTATAGAGCACGTTTCATCTGAGTTCTCCACGGTGCGGACGGGGCGGGCCAACCCGCAACTGTTGCAGCGGATACAAGTCGAGTACTACGGCACCCTGACGCCGCTTCAACAATTGGCCTCGATCGGAGTTCCCGAGCCGCGGTTGCTGGTCGTAAACCCCTTCGACCAAAGCTCTATCGGGGACATCGAGCGGGCCATACAGCAGGCCGACCTGGGTCTCAACCCGACCAACGACGGGTCGGTGTTGCGCATCGCCTTCCCGCCCCTCACCGAGGAAAGACGCAAAGAACTGATCCGCGTGGTCAAGAACATGGCCGAAGAGGGTCGGGTCGCAGTGCGCAATGTGCGTCGCCACGCCAAGAGCGAGATGGAAAGTCTCCACGGCGAAATCTCCGATGACGACATTCGAAGAGGCGAGGATGAGCTGCAGAAGTTAACGGATAGGCACATCGAGCGGATCGACAAGCTGGTCGGGAACAAAGAAGAAGAGCTGATCGAGGTTTAAGTCTTGGACGAAAACGGCCCTAACGACGGTGACGACAAGCGCTTCGGACGCCCCTGGGAGGAAGAAGGCTCAACCGAGTCCGAGGAGGAGCCGGAGCGGCAGGCAGATGTCGTTCGTCTACCGGGCATAGAGGTGGACGACGGCGAGGATGACGACTTCGCCCTCGCCGACGCTGGAGAGCCTCACGAGCTCGACGAGCTCGGCCCCCTGGGGTATGCCCCTTATTCAACCCAGGAATACGAAGGACTCGCCGAGGACGTAGCGCGCGCAGCGTCCGAGGAATGGGAGCAGCAGGCGGTTTCAGCCTCGGTGGCCGGCGTCGATTCCGGGATGGTCGGTTTCGACGACGTCGCTGGCACCAGCTCACGGGTCAAGATGGAAGACCACGAGGTAACCTCTCAAGCTGCCGCGTCCGACTTCACGCTGCGAGTGGCATCGGGACTGGTTGTTTTCGGTTTGTTCCTGGGCAGCCTCCTCCTTGGTGGATGGTGGTTTGCCTCATTTGTGATCCTGGTGATGGCTGTTGCGCTTGGCGAGTTCTACGCAACCCTGCGTACCGTCGGCTACCGGCCGGTCGCACTTTTCGGATTGGTCGGTGTGGCCCTGATGGGTGTCGGTGCGGCGCGCTCGGGGCCCCTTGCCATAGGTGGATGGGCAGCTCTGGCATCGGTTGTGGTAATTCTCTTCTACTCCCTCGCGCCACGGCGACACGCTCTGGAGAACACCGCAGCGACGGTCATGGGCATGGCCTGGGTTGGGCTGCTTGCGTTCGCGATTCTCATTTCGCAGGGGCCCCAACCTGTCGCGTACATCCTCTTCGCGGTGCTTCTAATCGCCTTCAATGACATGGGTGGCTATTTCGTCGGGCGTTCCTTCGGTCGCCGCAAGCTGGCAGTCGACGTATCGCCCAACAAGACGGTCGAAGGGTTCTTTGGAGGTCTCATAGCCTCGATGGTTGTTGCCTCGATCCTCACCACTTTCCCGGCGTGGGAGGTGATCGGGATAACACGAGGTTTGATTGTGGCCGTAATCGTGGGCTTGGTTGCCCCTGTCGGCGACCTCATCGAGTCGTCGATCAAGCGCTCCATCGGGGTCAAGGACATGGGTTCGGTCCTCCCCGGCCACGGTGGGATGCTCGACCGCATTGACAGCTTCCTGCTCGCAGTGCCCGCGATTTTCGTCGCCCTTCGGGGGTTCGGCCTTCTGTGATCCGACCGGTAGTCGTCCTCGGCTCCACGGGATCCATCGGCACGCAGGCTCTGGAAGCAGCTGACAACCTCGGTATCGAGGTCAAAGCAATCGCGGCCCGTCAACCTGGCCACGCGTTCCTGGCCCAGGCGCGTCGGTATCCAGGGGCCCGGCTTGTCGTCACTGGCGGCTCGAAGACCGAGCGGGCCTCATTTCAGGAGGCACTGGGCAGGGCCGTGCTCTTCGACATGGACTCCCTCGTCGAGGTCGCCTCGATGCCCGGCGTCGTCGTGATCAATGGAATCGTCGGGGCTGCGGGGCTCCGGGCGACGATTGCCGGACTGGAGGCGGGTAACCGGGTCGGCCTCGCCAACAAGGAAAGCCTCGTCGCGGGCGGACCTGTGGTCAAGGGGGCGCTGAGAGACTACGGGGGCGAGCTGATACCGGTCGACAGTGAGCACTCGGCGTTGTACCAGTGTCTTCTCGGCGAGAACCCTGAGGCCGTCGCCCGGCTCATCCTTACCGCGTCGGGGGGCCCGTTCCGTGGCCGCGATCACGAGTTTCTGGAGTCGGTTACCCCCGAACAGGCTCTCGACCATCCGACATGGGAGATGGGCCAGCGGATCACAATCGACTCGGCAACCCTTTTCAACAAGGGCCTCGAAGTCATCGAGGCGCATTACCTCTTTGATGTCGGCTACGACCGGATCGGCGTCGTTGTCCATCCCCAGTCCGTGGTCCACTCGATGGTGGAGTTCGTCGACGGATCCTGGAAGGCACACCTTGGCCATGCCGATATGCGGATTCCCATTCAGTACGCAATCACCGCCCCGGAACGCGCCGTGGGTCTGGCCGCTCCGTTTTCGTTATCGGGCCTCTCCCTGGACTTCGAGGAGCCGGATCGAGCCACTTTTCCGGCTCTTGATCTCTCATATCGGGCCGGCCGGGAGGCTGGTTCGTCTCCCGCGGTGCTAAACGCAGCCGATGAGACGGCGGTGGAGGCCTTCCTACAGGGAAGGGTTGGGTTCACAGGGATCACTCGGGTTGTGGAGCAGACGCTGGACACCGTGGAGTGGCGGAAAGTCGAGGACTACGACGCCGTTGTCGATGCAGATCGCGAGGGCCGGGCCGTCGCCTCGTCCTTGATTTCGGGCGCCTGTTGAACGATCGCAGGCACAGACCACTAGCGGCAGCGCCGCTGTACCGTGTTCCCTGATGCTTGGTGGAATCGCCGCCGCAGTAGCCATTGTGCTTTTTGTGACTGCCCATGAGGCAGGCCACTTCCTCGCGGCCAAAGCCGTAGGGATGAAAGCGACCCAGTTCTTCTTCGGATTCGGGCCCAAGATCTGGTCGACCCAGCGTGGCGAGACCGAATACGGTTTCAAGTGGCTGCCACTCGGCGGTTACGTCCGGATCGTGGGCATGAACCCTCTCGAAGAAGTCTCTCCCCAGGACCTCGGTCGCACATATCGAGAGAAGAAGTTCTGGGAGAAAAGCTTCGTTGTGCTCGCTGGGGTCGGGACAAATTTTCTCATCGCATTCGTTCTGTTCCTGGGGATCGGTCTGACCCAGGGGATCGCGGTTCCGACGACGGAGGTCAACGACGTCGTCGCAACCATCGAAATCGAGGGGGTCGAACAACCATCGCCGGCCGCGGTAGCGGGCCTGGAGAGCGGTGACGTCATCCTCGGAGTGGGAGATTCCACTGTCAACAGTTGGGATGATGTGATCGCAGCCCTCCGCGACGAAGGGGGAGGCCCGATCGCTCTTGTCGTCGACCGTGACGGTGAGGTTCTGACGCTGCAAACCGACCTGATCCAACAACCCGCCTCCGATGGTCAGGGCACCACGGGCTTTCTCGGTGTCACCTCGGTCGTCGTTGTTGAGGAGGTGGGTGTTGGTCAGGGAATCGGCCTGGCCGCGCAGAGCGTCTGGAACGGGATCGAGGGCACATTCGTCTCGATAGGCGAGATGGTCCGTCCCTCAAACGTGATCCAGTACTTTGGGGTCTTTGTCGGCGACACAGATGTCGACCAGAACATAAGACCCGTCAGCCCGATCGGCATCGTGAACATCACCACTCAGATGGAGTCGGTGGCTGCCTTCGTCGGGATTCTCGCCCTGGTCAACGTGATACTTGCCACCCTGAATCTCCTGCCTCTGTTCCCACTCGACGGGGGCCATTTCGCCGTTGCTCTCTATGAGAAGCTGACGCACCGCGAGGCGAACATCGAGAAGTTGATGCCCGTGGCAGCAGCCGTGGTGATCCTCTTTGTCTTCCTCGGCCTGGTCGGGATAATCCTCGATGTCGTCAACCCGATCTCGCTGTAATGGCTACGCCCGGAGCTACCGTCTAAGCACATGATCGAGCGCAGACAGACCAGCCTGCTACACGTTGGGAAGGTGCCGGTCGGCGCCGGCTCCCCGGTGAGCGTTCAGTCGATGACAACCACAAAGACGGCCGATGTCGACGGGACTCTCGCCCAGGTTTACGCGCTGGCGGGCGCGGGTGCCGACATCGTCAGAATCACCTGTAACGAGGTGGAAGCCGCCCAGGGGTTAGCCGAGATCGTGCCGCGAAGCCCTGTTCCCATCATCGCCGACATTCACTACCAGTACCGGTTGGCGCTCGCCGCCCTCGAGGCCGGAGTGCAAGGCCTGCGGCTGAATCCCGGGAACATCCGAAAGGAAGACCAAATAAAAACGGTCGCCCGCGAGGCCGGAGACAGGGGAGTCCCGATAAGAGTGGGCGTCAACGCCGGGTCGCTCGACAAGGCTCTCCTCACCAAGTACGGCTCGGCCATCCCTGAGGCTCTCGTCGAGTCGGCCCAGACGGAGATCAGGTACCTCGAGGAAGTCGATTTCACTGACATCAAGATCTCGGTGAAACATTCCCACGTCCCATCGATGATCGCCTCCTATCGGCTCCTTTCCGAGACGGTCGATTATCCGTTGCACCTCGGTGTCACCGAGGCGGGGCCGCCGCCCGCCGGGTTGATCAAATCGGTAGCCGGGATCGGCACCCTCCTCAACGAAGGGATCGGCGACACCATCCGGTTCTCGCTGACTGCCGACCCCGTCGAGGAGGCAAAGGCAGGACGACAGCTCCTGGAGATCCTGGGCTTGCGAGAGCGCAAAGGCCTCGACCTGATCGCATGTCCGTCCTGTGGCCGAGCCGAAGTCGACGTCATTGACGTGGCGACACGCGCCCAGGCGGCCCTCGAGGCGGCGAACCTCCCGATTCAGGTGGCGGTGATGGGCTGCATTGTCAACGGTCCCGGAGAAGCGCGTGAAGCTGACATAGGCATAGCTGCAGGTAGGGGCAAAGGGCATCTCTTCATCAAAGGTCAGGTCGTTCGCGTCGTCCCCGAGGCGGAGATGGTCGAAGCCCTGCTCGAGGAGGCGACGAAACTGGTCGAAGAAGGTGTGGAGAGCCGTCTCGCTCATGCTGACGCAAATGCCGAAGAGTTGGCCCGGGCGACCAGGCAGCAGCTCGTCGAGATCCAGGGCGATGCGAACCGGGTCGAGGACAAGAGGGCGCGGGTCGCCGACGTAGCGAAGTCTGACTAATCATCCGGTCTTTGCCTTCGATGCCGGTTACCGTTCGATTCGCCCAGTCTTCTACATGGATTTGATCAATGCGCTGGTCGCAGACGTTTATACCCACTCTCAGAGATGACCCCGCCGACGCCGAGGCGGTGAGTCACCGGCTCCTCGTACGGGGGGGCTTCATCCGCCAGCTGGCCGCAGGTTCATACACGATGCTCACGCTCGGGCAGCGGACCCGTCTGAAGATCGCCGCAATCATCAGAGAAGAGATGGAGGCGATCGGGGGTCAGGAGATGATGCTTCCCACGCTTCATCCTGCCGACATCTGGAAACAGTCGGGCCGCTACGACCTGATGGGCGATAACCTCTTCAAATTCAAGGACCGAAAAGGCGTCGACACGGTGCTGGGGATGACTGAGGAGGAGATCTTCGCCATGCTCGCCACCGAGCTCTTCTCCTATCGCCAGCTGCCCCAAATCTGGTATCAGATGCACACGAAGTTCCGGGACGAGCCGCGCCCCAAGTCAGGGTTGCTCAGGGTCCGGGAATTCACGATGAAGGACTCGTACACCCTCGACATCGACCTTCCCGGCCTCGACTCCGGATTCGACAAGCACCGCATTGCCTATCAGCGGATGTTTACCCGGATGGGCTTGAGTGCGGTGGACGTCGAGGCTTCTTCGGGAGCCATGGGGGGATCGGAGTCGGTCGAATTCGTCGTCCGTTCCGACGCTGGTGAGGATTGGATCGTGACCTGCGCGAATTGCGATTACAGGGCCAACCGGGAGAAGGCGACCTCCGCCCTCGATCCCATCGACGATGGCGAAGCCGGAGAGCTGGAGCGGTTTCCCACCCCCGGGCTGCGAACCATCAAAGCGCTCGCAGAAGCACATCCCGAGGTTGCCGCGCCCGATCGACAGATCAAGAGTCTTGTCTATTTCCTCGAAGGAGAGCCCTTGATTGTCCTCCTCCGAGGAGATCACGATCTCGAGGAACAGAAGTTGCTTGACGCCTCGGGAGCCGGCGAGGACATCCGTCCCGCCACACCGGAGGAGATCAGAGAGCTGCTCGGCGCAGACCCGGGCAGCCTCGGGGCCGTTGGCGTGAAGGATCTGAGGATCTTTGCTGACGAGGCCTTGCGGAGCAGGCACAACATGACGACCGGCGCCAACGAAGACGACTGGCACTTCTCAGGGGTGAGCGTCGATCGTGACATAACCGTGTCCGCCTGGGCCGATCTGCGGACTGTGACATCCAGAGCAAATTGTGTGAACTGCGGTGGTGGGCTCGAGCTGTGGAAGGGCATCGAGGTCGGGCACATCTTCAAGCTGGGCACCAAGTATTCGGAGGCTTTCGGCGCCTATGTCCAGGATGAGGAAGGGAAGAGCCATCCTGTGATCATGGGCTCGTACGGGATCGGTGTCGAGCGAGCGATGGCCGCAGTGGTCGAGAGCTCACACGACGACAAGGGGATCGTCTGGCCCGTATCAGTAGCGCCTTTCGAAGTGGTGGTGACGGTTTTGCGCGCCGACGATCCGGCGACGCTCGCTGCTGCCGAAGACATCTATGCCTCCCTTCAGGCCAGCGAGATCGATGTGATCCTCGACGACCGCGCCGAGCGACCCGGAGTGAAGTTTGCCGATTCCGAGCTGGTCGGAATCCCCTTCCGGCTCACGGTCGGTCCCCGGGGGTTGGAGAGCGGGACGGTCGAATTCACGCGGCGCTCAGGTGTCGAGACGGTTGACGTCAGCCTCGAATCTGCTGTGGCTGCCGCCGTCGAAGCTGTGGAGACGGCCCGCGCCGCTATCGCCGGAGGGTGAGGGCTCTTCCCTCCTGTTGGGGCAGTCCGGCTATTCCCCTATAATCCGTATCTACAACAGGACGCTTTTCGGTCAGGTGGGCGCCTCATGCACCCACCTGTTTGGTGTGTATACCCGGACTGTTGATTGAGAATTTGGAGAAGCAGTGACAACCACGGCAGAAATTTGGGAGCTCATCGAGCCCTACCTGGCGGCTGAGCACCTCGTCCTGGACGACATCGAGCTCACCGGGCTGGGTGGTGGGCGGGTTTTGCGCGTCGCGGTGGACGGTGAAGGGGTCGACGTGGACCGTCTCGCCGAGTTGTCCCGTGGAATCTCGAGATTGCTCGACAATGAGGCATCACTCGAAGGCTCCTACCAACTCGAGGTGACCACGCCGGGCCTGGAGCGCAAGTTGCGCCGTCCCGAGCACTTTCAGAAGTCAGTCGGGCGCGAGGTGGTGGCCAAAGTGGCAGCCGGTGATGCCAACAGGACTATCCGCGGCGTCATTGCCGACGCTGGCGCATCAAGCTTCACCGTCGATGGAGACAACGGACCAGAGGTTGTCAGCTACGAGTCGGTTCTCAAGGCAAAGACGGTTTTTCGGTGGGAGAAGTCTCCCAAGCCAGGTCACTAAGGAGAATCATGCAGCTCGACACGATGATGGAGGCCATTGAGGTACTCGCTCGAGAGCGAGGTGTCGCTGTTGATGCGATCCTTGATGCGTTCGCCAACGCCCTGGTTGCCGCTTACAAGCGGAGCCCCGGCGCCGCAGAGGAGGCAAGGGTGACCATCGACCCCGAATCGGGCCAGGTCACCGTTTATGCCCAGGTGCTCGATGAGGATGGCAATGTCGTGGATGAGTGGGAGGACACACCCGAGGGCGAGGCTTTCGGACGCATCGCCGCCCAGTCCTTCAAGCAGGTCATGCAACACAGGCTCCGCGAGGCGAAGCGGGAGCTGGTCTTCGACATGTACGAGGGCCGGGAAGGGGACCTCATCACCGGGCTGGTACAGCAGGTCGATTACCGCTCGGTCATCCTCGACCTCGGTGACGCCGAGGCAATCCTCCCGGGGTCGGAACGGATTCCCTTCGAGCGACTGGAGCGGGGCAACCGGGTGAAGGCGTTGATCATCGAGGTCCGTAACGAAGGCAAAGGCGCCCAGATTGTCGTGTCGCGTAGCCATCCCGACCTTGTTCGGCGCCTCCTCGAATTGGAAGTCCCCGAACTTAACGACGGCACCGTCGAAATCGTCAACATCGCCCGCGAGCCCGGCCATCGCACCAAGATCGCAGTGATCTCTCACGATCCCAACGTGGATCCGAAAGGGGCATGCGTCGGGGCGCGAGGAGCCCGGGTACGTCAGGTCGTGAACGAGCTCAGGGGGGAGAAGGTCGACGTGGTCCAATGGCGTGATGACATCGGCCAGTTCATCGCTGAGGCACTCGGGCCGGCCAAGGTCCAGGAAGTGCGTATCGATGAGGAGACCAAAACTGCTGACGTGATCGTCTCCGAGCACCAGTTGTCGCTTGCAATCGGCAAGGAGGGCCAGAACGCCCGCCTCGCCGCCCGCCTCTCCGGTTACAAGGTGGACATCCACCCGGATAAGACAACGGAGCAAGTCGAAGCCGAGGCGGCCGCGGCGCTAGAGGCCGCAGCTGAGGTCGAGGCCAAAGCTGCCGAAGCTGATGCCGAGTCCGAGATTGCTGCGGATGCTGGTGAGACCGATGAAACCGTTGAGCCCGTTGACGTTGATACCGTCGAGTTGGACGTGGTCGAAACCGCTCCCGATGACGAAGATGCCGTGGAGGAAGCTGTCAGTGATGACACCGACGATGAGAGTGAATGAGAGAGTTTGATCTGTGAGGGTTTATGAACTTGCCCGCGAGCTGGGCCTGGAATCCAAAGTAGTCCTGGAACAGGCCCAAGCGCTCGGCCTGGATGTCAAGACCGCCTCTTCCGGGGTGGATGACGAAGGTGCCGAGCTGGTCCGGATGGCGTTTGCCCCCGACGTGGCTCCAGCCGATTCTGCTCCAGAGCCCGTTGCTGCTCCAGAGCCCGCAATCGCCGACGAGCCGGTCGTGGCGCCCGACGAGACGCCGGAACCTGCGATCGAGGAATCCGCTGATGCGGCCGAGCCCGTTGGAGAAGTGGACGACATAACCTCCATCACTGCCGGAGCCTCGGTCGCGGATTTCGCAGCGGCGATTTCCCAACCGACTTCCGAGGTGGTGAGGGCGCTCCTCGGCAAAGGTGTCGCAGCGGGTGCGAACCAGGAGATGCCCGCCGAACTCATCGAAGATATCGGGGAGGAATTCGGGTACATCGTCGATGTCGAAGAGGCGCCGCCGCCGCCTGCTGTTGCCGAACAGCCCGTGTTTGACGATGCTGAAGCCGATCTCGTATCCCGACCTCCTGTTGTCGCGGTCATGGGACACGTCGACCACGGTAAGACCACACTCCTCGACACGATCAGGAGCGCAAGTGTCGTCGACGAGGAAGCTGGTGGAATCACCCAGCACATCGGGGCCTACCAGGTTGAGGTCAATGGTCATCCCATCACCTTCATCGACACCCCGGGCCACGAAGCTTTCACCGCTCTCCGGGCACGCGGGGCGAACATAACCGACATAGTGATCCTGGTGGTGGCTGCGAACGACGGAGTGATGCCTCAGACTGTCGAAGCCATCTCGCACTCGCTGGCTGCCGGTGTGAAACTGATTGTCGCGATCAACAAGATCGATCTGCCCGGTGCAGACCCCCTGCGCGTCCGCACCGAACTCACCGAGCACGGTGTGATCGTCGAAGAACTCGGCGGCGATGTGCCTTCAGTCGAAGTTTCCGCGCTGAGCGGAGCCGGTGTCCCGGACCTCCTCGAGGTGATCGACCTCATAGCCCAACTCGAGGACTTCAAGGCGAATCCGAAGGCAAATGCCTCCGGCGTAGTCGTCGAAGCCGGGCTGGAAATTGGCCGGGGCCCGGTCGCCTCGGTGATCATCCAGCGTGGAACTCTCAAACAGGGCGATGCGTTTGTTGCCGGTGCCATTTCGGGTCGGGCCCGAGCCATCACCGACGAGCACGGCAACCAGCTCAAGAGCGCCGGCCCGGCGACACCTGTCCAAATCATGGGTTGGGACGATGTCCCCGAGGCAGGAGACTTCATCGAAGTCGTCGCGAATGACCGCGAGGCGAGGAAGATCGCAGCGGTCCGCCTGGAAGAGCTAAAGGCAACCGAGCAGGCGATGCCCACTGCGCGCGATCGTCTCCAGGGTCTTCTCGAACAACTCGGCACCGAGGACGCTCAACTCAACGTAATCGTCAAAGCTGACGCCCAGGGATCGCTTGAAGCATTGCGCGAGTCGATCGGGAAGATCGAGCGCGAAGGTGGAGCGATCCAGATCATTCACGGTGCCGTGGGGGGGATCAATGAGAACGACGTGTCTCTTGCCGACGTCACCGGAGCGGTCATAGTCGGATTCAATGTCCGGCCGGAGCCCAAGTCCCGTAAGGCGGCGGAGCAGGCCGGGATCGAGGTCCGCACCTACAGCATCATCTACGAGCTCCTCGACGATATCGAGGCACTGCTGGTCGGCCAGCTCGCACCCGATGAGCAGGAGCAGATACTCGGCACCGCCGAGGTGCGCGCCACGTTCAAGGTCCCCCGCGGGGGCACCATCGCCGGCTGTTATGTCCTCGAAGGCCAGGTCCAGCGGGGAGCGAAGGCGAGGTTGCTCCGCGATGGGGTTGTGATCCACGATGGTGTGATCGGCTCGCTTCGCAGGTTCAAGGACGACGTCCGCGAAGTCGCCTCAGGCTTCGAATGCGGAATGGGATTCGAGAACTTCAACGACATCAAGGAAGGCGACCTCATCGAGGTCTATCTGATCCGTGAGGTTGCCAGAACGTAGCTCAGACGTGTTGATCACACCAGGGGTGAATCATGACAACTCCGCGGATGCTGAAGGTGAATTCGATCCTCCGGGAGGTGATTGCCGAAGAGTTGGAGAAGCTGAGCGACTCCCGCCTCGTGTTGGTCTCGGTCACCGGGGTCGACACCAGACCTAACTTGAGGAAGGCTGTCGTTTATGTCGACGCATTGTCCGAAGATCCCGACGAAGTCCTTGAAGCCCTTCGTGCGGCACGTCCCCGCCTCCAGCGGGAAATCGGCCGGCAGGTCAGAATCAAATACACGCCCGTTCTCGAGTTCGACCTCGACAGCGGCGTGCAGGCGGGAGAGCGGATCGAGCAAATCCTCCGGGAGCTCAATCCCGGTGAAGAGGAGTAGGCAATGTCACGCCGGGACCTGATCGATCAGGCTGCTGCCGTTCTCGCCGACACCGATTCGGTTGCTCTTGCATGCCATGTCGGGCCCGATGGTGACGCCCTCGGCTCGATGATGGCCTTCGGCCTCGCGGCGCGGGATGCCGGCAAGAAGGTTGTCACGTCATTCGGATCGCCTTTCGTTGTGCCCTACAACCTCGCCTTCTTGCCCACTGTTGGCCTAGTGCCGCCGGATGAATTCCCCGAATCTCCCCCGGTGATGGTTGTCTTTGATGCAGGATCGGCCGACCGTCTTGCCGAATTGGGCCACCATGCGGGGACGGCGGGAACTCTGATCGTTCTCGACCATCACATCACCAACGAAGGCTTTGGCGACATCGCAGTCGTCGACGGGGATGTGGCAGCCACTGGTGAGATCGTCGCCGAATTGTTGGGCGTTCTCGACTGGCCGATCACGCCGGACATCGCAACCTGTCTCCATACGGCCGTTGTCACCGACACCGGGCGTTTCCAGTATTCGGCGACCAAGCCTTCGACCTTCAAGCTGGCCGCCGGCCTTGTCGCCGCAGGGGCGGATACCGACTACATCGGCCAACAGGTCTACGAGCAAGCCCCATTCGGGTACCTTCGGGCTGCGGGCGCCGCGATGTCCCGGGCCGAACTCGACGCCGAAGCCGGCGTGGTCTCGACCATCATCACCCATAAGGACCTCTCTGATGCCGGCATCGATTGGGGCGACATCGACAACCTCATCAACGCAATCCGCCTCCCGGTCGAGGCGGACGTTGCCGTGCTGGCGAAAGTCCACGAGGACGGAAGGGTCAAGCTGAGTATGCGCTCGAGAGGTGGCACCGATGTCGGAGCAATCGCCGCCAGTCTGGGGGGAGGCGGGCACCGCTTTGCCTCGGGTGCCACCGTCGAGGCTCCGCCGGAGGAAGTAATACGATCGGTGATCGAGAAGGTCAGGGCGTCGAAGTGACCACCGGGTTCCTCGTGGTCGACAAGCCTGGCGGCATCACCTCCAATGCGGTTGTCACCCGCGTCAAAAAAGCGACGGGAACGAAAAAGGTCGGGCATGCGGGGACTCTCGACCCGCTGGCCACTGGGGCAGTTGTTATCGCCATCGGACCCGTCACCCGGCTGATCAGGTTCATTCAGGAGCAGCCAAAGGAGTACTTCGCCACCGCGGAGTTCGGAGTGGCCACCGACACTCTCGACGCCGACGGGGCAGTGTTGAGCAGAGAGCCGATGGAGGTCAGCGTCGAAGATCTTGAGAGTGTCCGTCCCCGATTCATGGGATCGATCCATCAGGTGCCGCCAATGGTGTCGGCGCTCAAGCACAAGGGCCGCCGGCTCTACGAACTGGCGCGGGAAGGCGTCGTGGTCGAGAGAGAGGCCCGTGAGGTCCGCATCGATGAGCTGGAGTTCCTCTCCGCGGGCCCCGGGCCTTATCCCGAGGTGAGCTTCCGTGTCGTCTGCGGGAAGGGAACCTATGTGCGCACCCTCGCCGACGACATCGCTGCCACCCTGGGTGGTGCGGCACACCTGACGGCGCTGCGGCGGACCCGGATTGGGTCCTTGGATGTCGACACTCACGGGATTCCGGCGGACGATCTCGAGGGATGGGAGTCGAAGCTGATAAGCCCTCATGAGGCCCTCCGTGACCTGGCATCGATACAGGTCAACGACGAGACGGCCCGGGCCGTTCGCCACGGCGTTCGATTCGTGGGGGGCGAGATGGTGTCGTTACCCGAAGGCGAGCCGGTTCGCGTCATCGATGACGAAGGCGACCTCCTGGCCGTGTACAGCCGAACCGGTGACATCAGCCGGGCCGAAGTGGTGCTGTCTCAATGAAGATCCTCGACGGGAGCTATGAGACTTGGGAGCCGAGCGAATCGCCCACCGCGGTGACCATGGGTGTGTTTGACGGTGTTCACCTCGGTCATCGCGAGCTTCTGACCCGCGCCTTCAAACACGCAGGGACGTCGACTGTCATCACCTTCGACCCCCACCCCGTGGAAGTGCTCGCTCCGGGCAGCCTGCCGCAACTGATCACCACGCTCAATGAACGTCTTGCGCTCCTCGAGGAGCTGGGGACGGAGCTCGTTGCCGTGCTCGACCTCGCCGAAGTGCGGCATTTCAGTCCTCAGCAGTTTGTCGACGAGATCCTCATCGGCAGGTTGGACGTGGCTTCGTTGACCATCGGGGAGGATTTCCACTTCGGCAAGGACCGGGCCGGGGACGTCGCGTTTCTCAACGCCGCGGCAGCACGCGCCGGGTTCGAGGTTGACGTAGTCGGTCTCCTCAGCGAGGGAGGGCAGACCGTCTCTAGCTCACGGATCCGCAGGCTGATCGAGGCCGGATCCGTCGCCGACGCGGCGGGACTTCTCGGCTCCCGCTACCGGGTGAGCGGGCCGGTAGTCGACGGCGACAAACGGGGACGTGATATCGGTTATCCCACGGCGAATTTGCGGCCGATCATTCGCAAGGTGACTCCAGGAGATGGTGTCTATGCGACTCTCACCAGGATCGACGACACCACATACATGTCTGCGACCAACGTCGGCACACGCCCCACATTCGGTGGGGGAGAGCGTCTGATCGAAGCTCACCTGCTCGACTACACAGGCGACATCTACGATGAGGAGATTGCGGTCGAATTCGTCGAACGGCTCCGCCCAGAACTGGAGTTCAAATCGGTCGCCGAACTGTTGGAGCACATCGAGGACGACGTGCGAAGGTCGCGAGAGATTCTCGCTCCGGTTATGGGTTGATTCGATGGATCTGTTATTGTTTGGCGTAGTCCCCTCTTACCAGTTCAGGTTTAGCGCGTAATGAAGACACCAACAGAAATCGTTGCCGAGTTCGGCACACATGAGAGCGACACCGGCTCACCTGAGGTTCAGGTAGCCCTGCTCTCGGAGCGAATCAACCACCTCACCGAGCATCTCCGTGAACATGGCCACGACCACCACAGTCGTCGCGGCTTGCTGATGATGGTCGGTAAGAGGCGCAGGCTCCTCGACTACTTAAGTAGGCAGGATGTCGAGCGATACAGAGCGTTGATCGCCAAGCTCGGACTTCGCAGATAAAACAAAGTTTCGTGGGGAGCGCTTGTCGCTCCTCACGCATATGCGGGTCAACCGACCCGCTCAGTTTCAACCACACAGGTTGAGATCACAAGAGAAAAGAGCCGACCCGGTTGTCAGTGGCGATGTCTCGTCATACCAGATGATGAGACATGACTACTGTCAACAGGTCCCCGGCTCCTTACAAAAAGGAGCACTAAGTGCCCGAAATCACAGTGCATGGCACCGTAGGCGGCAAAGAAGTCTCGTTCAGCACAGGCAAAATGGCCCTGCTGGCGGACGGAGCCGTAATCGCCACACTCGGCGGAACCAAGATATTGGTGACCGCCACAGCAAGCAGGAAGATACGCGAAGGCGTTGACTTCTTCCCCCTGACCGTCGACTTCGAAGAGCGGATGTACGCCGTCGGGAAGATCCCCGGATCGTTCTTCCGTCGTGAGGGCCGGCCCAGCGAGCAAGGTACTCTCACCTGTCGCCTCATCGACCGTCCCCTCCGTCCGTCTTTCAAGGAAGGCTTCCGCTGCGAAACACACATCGTCGGCACCAGCCTTGCTGTCGATGGCCAGAACGCATTCGACGTAATCGCCCTCAACGGAGCTTCGGCGGCGCTCAGCGTCAGCCCGATCCCGTTCGAAGGACCCCTCGGTGGAGTACGCCTCGGCCTCAAGAAGGGCGAATGGATCGCCTTCCCCACAACCGATGAGCTCGAAGAGTCAGTCTTTGAACTGGTAGTGGCGGGTCACCGCAACAGCGCAGGCGAGGTAGACATCACAATGGTCGAGGCCGGTTCAACACCTCATGGCCTCCGTCTCATTGCCGAAGGCGACCAGCCTTCCGACGAGGCGACCGTCGCCCGCGGGCTCGAAGAGTCCAAGGAATACATCGGCCAGATGATCGACCTCCAGAACGAGCTTGCCTCACAGGTCGACATCCCCGAGGTCGAGTTCCCGCTGACCTCCGACTACAGCGACGACATCTTCAGCCGGGTCGAAGGCGCCGCTTCGGCGAATGTCGCCGAAGTCGTCAAGATCGCCGGCAAGCAGGAGCGTCAGGACGCCGAGCGAGCAGCCCTGGAAGAGGTAATTGCCGAACTCGGTATTGCTGAGGACGACGCGGACACCCTGCGCGAGGCAAAGAGCGCCTTCAGGTCGGTGTTCAAGGCGTCTTCACGCCAGCGTGTCATCGACGAGGGAATCCGCCTGGACGGACGCGGTCTTACCGATGTCCGCCCGATCACCGTCGAAGTCGGCGTGATCGACCGGACCCACGGCTCGGCGCTGTTCACGCGTGGCGAGACCCAGGTGCTCAACGTCACCACCCTCGGCATGTTGAAGATGGAGCAGATGCTCGACACCCTCGCCAATGAGGACTCGAAGCGGTACATGCACCACTACAACTTCCCGCCGTTCTCAACCGGTGAGACCGGGTTCATGCGTGGACCGAAGCGTCGTGAGATCGGACACGGTGCGCTCGCCGAGAAGGCAGTGCTGCCGGTTGTCCCCGACTCCGAGGCATTCCCCTACGCCCTACGCCTCGTCTCCGAGGTAATGGCATCCAACGGCTCGTCTTCGATGGCGTCGGTCTGTGGATCGTCACTATCCCTGATGGACGCAGGCGTTCCGATCACCGATGCGGTAGCCGGTGTTGCCATGGGTCTCATCCACAAGGACGGGAACTTCGTGACACTCACCGACATCCTCGGTGCCGAAGACGCCCTTGGCGACATGGACTTCAAGGTTGCCGGAACTGCAGACGTGATCACCGCGTTGCAGCTCGACACCAAGATCGAAGGCCTGCCGTCCGAGGTGCTCTCCGGAGCGCTCGACCAGGCCCGCGTCGCCCGTCTCCACATCCTCGAGAAGATGGCAGAAGTCATCTCCGAGCCGAGGGCCGAGATGAACGAGTGGACCCCGAGGATCGAGTCGATCGAGATTCCCAAGGACAAGATCGGTGAGATCATCGGTCCCAAGGGTGCGGTCATCCGTGAGCTCGAAGAGCAGACCGGGGCCAGCATCGAGATCGAAGAGGCTGATGGCAAGGGCATCGTCCGCATCGCTTCCTCCGACGGAGCGGCTCTCGCCGCTGCCAAGGAGAGGGTCACCCAGATCGCCTTCCCGCCGGAAGCCGAGATCGGCGAGGAGTACGAAGGCAAGGTCGTCGGGATCACCAAGTTCGGTGCATTCATCAACATCCTGCCCGGCCGTGATGGCCTGCTTCACATCTCGAGGATCGACGGCTCGACTCGTGTCGAGAACGTCGAGGACTATCTCAGCGACGGCGACGTGCTCAAGGTGCGTGTCCGTGACCTCGAGAAGGGCAAGGTGAGCCTCGAGCTCGTCGACGCCCTTCCCGGAGCGACACTCCCCGACGCCGAGCCTCCCTCGGGCGGCGGTGGTGGCGGTGACCGCGACGGCGGACGTGACCGTGGCCGCGGAGACCGTGACCGTGGAGACCGCGACCGTGGACGTGGCGGCGACCGCAACGGCGGTGGCCGGGGACGCAGCGGTGGCGGTGGCGGCGGTGGTGACCGCGGGAACCGTGGTGCCAGCAGCGACCGCTACCGGGGTAGCGACGGCGGAAACCGCGATCGTGACCGTGGCGGCAACAGCGGAAACCAGCGTGACCGCGATACTGCGGACGGCAACAAGCGTGACCGTGACCGCGACTCCGATTCCGGTAATCGATCGAGCGGGTCGGACAAGTCAGAGTCGGACAAGTCAGAGCGGAGAGCAGCTCCCAGCTTCGACATGGACTGACGGCTCCGCCTAACTCAAGCTATAAAGGGACGGTGCACACGCACCGTCCCTTTTCTTTGGTCCAATAGCGATGCCTGAGCTTCCCGACATCGCCGTCTACATCGAAGCCCTCGAGCGGGAATTCCTCGGCAGGGAGGTGACCGGGGTGCGGGTCGCTTCAGTGTCGGTGCTCCGCACCTTCGATCCTCCTCATGACGCTCCGGTCGGCTTGAAGGTCAAGGGATTCCGCCGGATCGGGAAACGGATCGTCTTCGAGTTCCCCGATGACCTCTTCCTGGTGATCCACCTGATGGTTGCGGGCCGTCTCCGTCTCGAGCCTCCTGGTAAGGCGATACCACGCAAAGTGGGCCTGGCTGCCGTCGACTTCGAGCATGCCTCGCTCCTTCTCACCGAGCAGGGGACCAAACGGCGGGCAGGGATCTGGCTTCTCCGGGGTGAAGAAGCACTCCTCGGAGAGGACCGTGGGGGAGTCGAGCCTCTTGAAGTCTCCGCCGCCGAATTCAAGAAGGCGATCACCGCCGAGAACAGGACCCTGAAACGGGCCTTGACCGACCCCAGGATCTTCTCGGGGATCGGCAACGCCTATTCCGATGAGATCCTCTGGTCGGCGCAGCTCTCGCCGGTGAAACGGACCGCCCAGCTCAGCGATGAGGAGATCGGGCGTCTCCACGGGGCTGTGGTCGAGTCGCTCAACGCCTGGACCGAACGCCTCCGCGACGAGGTCGGCGACGGCTGGCCGACAAAGGTCACCGCCTTTCGCGATGACATGGCAGTGCACGGCAGGTTCAAAGAGCCCTGTCCCCGCTGCGGGTCGCCAGTGCAGCGGATCGTCTACGCCTCGAACGAGACCAACTATTGCGCCACCTGTCAGACCGACGGCAAGCTGCTCGCAGACCGCTCGTTGTCGCGCCTCCTCAAAGACGACTGGCCGGCAACGATCGAAGACCTCGAAGACGTCTAAGTGGCGGGCCTACGTTGGCTCACGCCTTCGGCTATTGGATCGCCTGAGTCACGTTCGGCGACCGCCTGCTGGAAGCCGACTTCCTCGGAGCGCTCCTTGAACCACATCCCTTCGGGGGAGTGACGGGTGATCCCGTCGAACAATGTCGCCAGCATCTGGGTCGAGGCCAGGCCCATGTTGTCGAAAGCCTGGTTAACCATGAGCTTTTGCATCATCAGCTGATTGCGGGGAACCCCTTTGATCCGGTCGGCAAGCTGGACGACCCGGTCATCGAGCTCGATCTCCGGGACGCTGTCGATGACAAGACCCATGTCCTTGGCCTCGAGACCGGTGATCAGGTCACCGGTCAACAGCATCCGCTTCGCCCGCTCCGCCCCGATCCGGTAGACCCACATCCCCGTGGTGGGACAACCCCAGACCCGGGTCGGCGGGTATCCGATCTTGGCGTCGTCGGCCATCACGATCAGGTCGCAGCAGAGGGCGATGTCGGACCCGCCGGCAACGGCGAAACCCCGGATCTTGGCGATTGTCGGCTTGTGCGAGCGCCACAGCGACATGAAGTCCTGGGTGTTGCGGTGCATCAGGTCGAAGTCGATCATCGGGTCCCACGGCATCTCCTGTGTGTACGGAGAGGTCTCCGATTCGGCGTACTCCTTGAGGTCGTACCCGGCGCAGAACGCCCGCCCCGCCCCGGTGAGGACAATCACATGGACATCGTCGTCACGGTTCGCCGCCTCCACCGCCATCCTGATCTCCCCGGGCATGTCGTCGTTGATTGCATTGAGCCGCTCGGGACGGTTGAGAGTGATGGTCGCCACCCGATCGGCAACGTCGTAGGTGATAGTGGAGTAAGCCATTGACGGATCCTATCCCGCTATTGCTACTCGAACATATGTTCGATACAGTGGAGTGCCCCACGGAGTCAGAATATGGGCAAACTTGAAGTCGATTTAGCAACCCCTCTCATCGATCAATCGAGAGAAGAGCTCAGCTACTTGCGGCTCGAGCCGGGTCGGATCACCGAATTGGTAGGGGACACCGGTTCGGGCCTTACCCGTCTCGGGTTGAGCCTCCTCGCCGCACCCTCACGTGCCGGCCCGGTGGTGGTGGTGGACACCCGGGGGTGGATCTCCCCTGAGGCGGCATGGGAGACCGGGGTGGAAGCGGAGAGCCTCGTGATCGTCAGGTGCAACGAACGGCTGCTCTGGACCCGGGTCACCGCCGCACTCCTCGAAGGGGTTCCCGCGGTATTTGCCGAGGTTCCCGTCGGTGTCAAGGAGCACGAGCTGCGCCGTCTCGCCGCTCTGGCCAGAGCCCGCAAGACGATGGTGGCTTTCCGGTCGATGGGACTACGCCTCCCTTCAGGGGTCTCCCATCTCCGTTTGCGGTCTCTCGGTGTCACCTGGGAGGGGGCGGACCGGGGGCACGGGAAGTTGAAGGGACGCCGTCTGATGCTGGAGGCGTCGGGCAGAGGAGCAGCCGGGGTCACCCGGCGTTTCGAGGTTGAAGATGAAGGCAAGGACACTTTGCGTCTGGTTTCCGATGTGGTCTTTGACCCGTCCCGACGCGCCGCCGGGTAACCCGGTCCTGATCGCCGACGAGCGGGTGACGGGGGCAACCCCCGAAGTGCTTGCGGCCGGGGTGGCCCTGGGGATGCCGCGTCGTGATGCCGAGGCTCTCGCCCCATTCGCAACCGTCCTCACCCGTGACGTAGGTGAGGAAACACGTCGTTTCGAGTCTGTGGTCGAGGTGATCGAGAATCTGATCCCCAGGGTCGAAGTAGTCGGTCCCGGGTTGGTGTTCGTTCCCGTTGCAGGTGCCATCCGCTTCTACGGAGGTGAGGACGTCCTGGCCCGCGAAGTCGCCGATGAGGTGGCCGGCCATGTCGGCTCCGGTCCGGGGAAGGAGGTGCTGGTGGGTATCGCCGACGGGCCCTTTGCTGCCCGCTGGGCTGCGGCCAGGTCGTCGCCCGGCGAGCCTCTGATCATCGAAGACACCTTGAGTTTTCTCCGCACACTCGACCTCGAGTCGCTGCGGGAGGGAGTGGCCAGCGACTCGCTGATCGCAACTTTCCGCTGGCTGGGGGTGACCACCCTCGGTGATCTTGCCGGTTTCCCCCGTGAGGCGCTTGCCACCCGCTTCGGCAACGAAGGGGTGCTCGCCCACCGTCTGGCAAGCGGCGAGGACCGCACCGCCCTGCCCCGGGAGATCCCCGAGAAACTGGCCGTGGAGATGGCGTTCGAGGATCCGCTGGAGCACATCGATGCGGTCGCTTTTGCGGCCCGGAATATCTCGGAGCGGATGCTTTCCCGGCTCCGGTCGAACGGAGTGGCGCCGCACCAGGTCTCGATCCTCGCCGAGCCCGACCTGGGCAAGGTCAGGGAGCGGATCTGGCGTTCGGCGGACCCTTTCACCGAACGTGCCCTCACCGACCGGGTCTGGTGGCAGCTGCGGGCCTGGGTCGAATCGGGTGGTGTGCCCGGGGGGATCGTCAGGATCAGGATCGCTCCCTTCGACCTCTCCGGTGAGGGGCGCCAGCTTGGTGTCTTCGGCGACGAGTCCGCCCGGATCGAGACCGATCGCGCCCTGGCACGAGCCCAGGCCTTGCTTGGACCCGATGGTGTGCTGGAAGGCCGTCCCCAGGGGGGCCGGATGCCTGCGGAGCGGGTGGCGTGGTCACGGTGGAACGAACCGGAGACGGCCAGAGACCGTGACCCGACTGCACCATGGCCGGGTGCAACTCCGAACCCGTCACCGGCATTGGTCCCGCCCCGCCTTCAACCCATAGAGGTGGAATGGGACGGGGGTATGCCCTCCCGGGTGAGGTTGGG
>DATKCM010000113.1:0-9239 GCA_035513195.1 Acidimicrobiia bacterium
CACGCCGAGAGCGATGAGGAGCTGGTGCAGGAAGCGATGCGTCACGCAGAAGAGGTTCATCCGGACATGGACTTCCCGGAGTCGGCGGCGCGAGAGTTCGTTAGAGCAGGCGCCTACGACGACACTGAGCATGCAGCCGGAAGGTGAGGCCTCCAACGCCTTCCGAAAGGGTGGAGATCCAAAGGCGGCGGTTACGCTCCAGTTCATGGAACGGCTGTCGCCACGTTCTTCCGCTTAGCTTTGTCGATCTTTACCTGGTGACGGCTCAAATCTGACCCAATACCGAAAGCCGACTCGGAAGGCCACCACTCCGGCCAACACTGAGAGCCACCTGCGGGATGTGACTTTCATGGCGCGGCAGTTGGACTTCCCGCGCCTGAGGTGCCGCCCTGATCGAGCCGGCCTTCGTCATCCCCTTCGTCCTTCTCCTCGCCCTAGGAACGGTCGATCTGGCACGCGCCTTCTTCGACTCAGCCAAGGTCCAGGAAGCGGCCCAGGAAGGTGCGACCTATGCGGCGCTCAACCCAGCTCCCCAGCCGATGCGGGTGGCCCGCGCCGAAGAGACCATCCAGAACCCAGACTTCACCGGGTCGATCACCATCACCTGCCCCGCCACCGACCAAGTCACGGTCACAGTCGCCTACACCTTCGACCTGATAACCCCATTCATCAGCAACCTCTTTGGCGGCACCATCGACCTGACTCCCTCCGAGACTGCCCAGGTGGTCTCCTACCAGGTGCCTTGCACGCCTTACCCCTGAGATGACCCCACCATTGAGGGGCGAGGAGCTGCCTATCTGACCCTTGCCGCCGCTTCACTGGCCGGTGGACATCGACTCATCGACCCAACCCGGGTGATAGGTTCCGCCGTCCCAGGCTCCGTCGGTGTCCTGCAGCGCGAGTAGTTCGGCGCCCCATCCCTCGGCCGCGACACGGGCACGCTCGGCTGTCACGAGATCCATTGGGTCTTCAGCCAGGTCACGCATCACCTGCCAACGAATCGCCGGATCGGAGTCCAGCAGCCATTCGATGAGTTCCATCAGCTCACATGTCCTCTCAGGCTCGCAATTAGGGCCATTCGCGGAGCGCTAGCGGACGGGATGCGTCCGCTAGGAGCTAATTATTACCAACCGCAGTGGTGCGCGGTTTCGTCAGTAGTCGCGAGTTTGCTCCCGCAATTACCTCGTACCGTGGTGAGAAAGTCGTGGAGTCGGTCGGCAGGTAGCGTTGTGGTGTCGATTGCTGGAGTGCGAATTAGTTAAGGAGAATCCAACATGGGCGTAGGGACGCTCCGCTGCGTTGTGATCAACGTCACAGACCTGCAGCTCGCTTACAAGTTTTGGGGGGCTGTCACCGGTCTCGAAGTGATCGGCTCCGAAACAGGCTGGCACGACTGGCTCGGATATCTGGGAACCAAGGACCCTTGGAAACATGAGATCATCCTCCAACGGGTTGACACCTCCCCGTTAGAGATCCAGTCACCAGACCCGGAGACACCAAACCAGGTGCACATCGACATCACTCCGAATGACGGAGTTGACAACGCGATCAAACAAATCGTTGAGTTGGGTGGCAGAGTCAAGAAGGCAGCTAGCCTTTATCCACGACCGGGTTCACATGGTGCCGATCCACCAATCATCGATTGGGCGGTTTTGCAGGACCCGTTCGGTAACGAGTTCTGTCTGGTCAGCAACCTCACGCCCGAACAATCACAAGCGGCAATGGCAGCTGTCGACGCAACCACAGACCAAGAATGGCGAACTGCGGCAGGTGTTGCTCGAAGTCATCCCTCCACCTGATAGAAACCAATCCCGCTTCGAGGCCTCAGGAGCACCCCGAGAAGCTGGTCGGCTCCTTATTGCGGAAATCGACTCTTATCACTCGGAGACTAAAACTTGCTGGCCGCGTCGGGCGGACCAGCTTCGGTCATTGAATCAGCTGGCGCCGCAATCCTGCAGGGGCTCGACGCCGGTGAGGAGCCGGAAGGCGGCGGTGAGCTCCTGACAACTCGGATTGCCGATCCGCCCCATTCGTGCCGGCTTGTCGAGGAGACCCCAGGCCATCACGTCGGCGGAGTATTCGACGCCCTGCTCGGCCCAAGGCAGGTCATCACCCGGGTGCCATTCCTCCAAGCCCACGAGCGCGAGGAACTGTGATTGAAGATCGTCGTCGACGTGATCGAGTGTCCACGCGTGAGCGAGCTCGTGGAGAATGATCCCTCGGACCGCCAGGGTCGGCTCCTGGCATGCTCCGGTTGCGGGACAGAGGTCGCTTTCGAAGAGACAAAGAAAGAGATTGCGGCGCCCCTGGGACTGAATCAGCCGGCCCGACCGGCCGATGCACTCTCTGCTCGGCTCGAAGGTGACAGTGTCGAACCTCGGCTCGGGCAGCCCCGCCGCGTCGTACCGAGCCATGGCATCTTTGAGAACCCTTTCAAGCAGCGGGGTCCCGTTGTGGACATGTACTTCGCGTCCGGCGGGTGTGCGTAGCACGCCTGTGATCACTTCATCACTCGGGGAGGGCCGGGCCATCTCCGTCCACCAGCCTTCGGGCGTGGGGGCGTGACAATCGGGATAGGTTTCGACGTTGTGATAGCGGTCCTCGGCGGTGATGAGTCCCCCATCGAGGTGCCAGACCGTCGCCATGCGGTGGATACAGCCAGACTCGTCAGTGACGTCGAAGATCCCCACCGCCCGTCCCGGGTCCTGGCCGTACCCGACCGGCCCGAGGAATACCGGGGTAATGGTCTCAGCTGTGTCCTTGGCCGAATACGGCTCAACAGCCGTGCCGGGGGCGCCGGATGCGGTGATCGAGCCAGGGCCGTCGATGACCAGTCCGTTCAGAGGGTCGCTGACCACTGCCGTTGATGCATAGAGCGCCGCGATCTCGTCAGCATCCCCGCCAGACCAGGCGCGTGCGTAGGTGGTGTACAGCCCCTCATAGGCAGCGACCACATCCGGAGAGGCTCTCAGACTCCTCTCAAGCGGACCCGCAAGGTCAAAAACCGTCTCCGCTTCGATCAACCCACCGTGGATCGTGCTGACTACGGCCCCTATTTCGCTGGTTGCATCCCACGAAACCATTGTCAACGCTCCCTGTGAACTGAGGTACACGCCGAGGATCTCCTGGTCGAGGTCACCTGAATTCCAGCGAAGCAGTTCGGCCACCTGCGCCCCTCCCTGAAGATCACCGCGCCATTTCTCGATGTATGCGGAGGGGGTGTAGAAATCGAGCACGCCATAGAAGTCGTTGTCCGAATGTTCGACCGTCAGCTCCTCGAAGAAGGAGACGGCCTCGGTTCCCCACGGTGCATCGTTTTGCGCACCATCGTTGGCAGAACAGGCGACGGCGAGGACGACGAGTGCAGCTGACCTCACACTCGTGCGCAGAGCGTACATCAGACGCGTCACGTGCTAAGTATCGCAGGTTGTCATCCCAGTGTTGGGGCGTCGATGCTCCTTAGGCGCCGCGGTCCCATGTACTGATTCGGATTCATGGGCTCGCGCTAATCCCGTCCCCGTCAGTCACCAGTTCAGTAGCACAACACGCGGTCTGCTTCGAAGGTGAGTTCGACCAGTTTCGACGGCGTGGCGAAGTTGGCCCCTTTGCCCTCGAGATCGGCCTCAGTCACGCCCCGGGTCTTTGAGGATCCACCCGAGATGAAAATCGGGACGCCGGCGGCGACCACGGCAGGAAAGGTCTCGCTGATTGCACCGGTGCCGATTCCTTTGAGGTGCTCGATCACGGCGTCTTTGGCGAGGTACGCGGCATCGCCGGCGAGGAATACCTTCACGTCGTGGCCGTCATCAGCAGCGGTTTTTGCCACTAGCAATCCGAGTGCGGCTCTCGTCGGTGCCTCGGGACCATGTGTGATATGAACCAGTAACGAACCCACGTCGGACTCCTTGCAATTGTGTCTGGCGAGTATGGCAGTGGCGCCCCGGAAGTGCCGGCGGATGTGAGGACGAGAATCAGGAACGTTTTCGAAGAGGACGGAGTCATACCGGTGAGGTTCGAACTGGTGTTGTGTCGAGCCAACAATCTAGCTACGAGTGATCGGGGTAACTCGTCACCTGGCCGACTGAATACCGCCGGGTCGCAGACCGAAAGCGATCAGGCCAGTTGGTCGACCTGGTGCACCGGTACCGGCATCCAGCGGTCGTCGCCCTTTTCCTGGCTTAGGGTCGCCGCCATTGCATGATCTGCGCACAGTAAGCCCAGGGGAGTGATGAATTCGCCGTTCATCTCACACCAGGCGCACCGGTGATCCTTCCCCGATGGGAGGGTCTCGGTGCTGATGGTGGACGATTTGGTTGTCTGGGTCATCCACCACAGTCTCGGCGAATTTGGCAGGTACTTGGTATCCATCCTGCATTTCCGCGACTTGACTAGTCATCTCCGGAAGGAGCGGAAAACAAGGAAAAGGCCCAATACCAATGCGAGACCGCCCCACAGCACCCACCAGCGATCGTCGGTCATGAAGCTTTGTGGGGCGAAGGCGACGTCCAACGCTTGCAGAATCCAGATCGACCCGGCGAGAATCAGGAAGACACCGGTGACGAAGATGGTCGGTGAATTTCTCATCGGTACTTCGTGGCCGCGGCGGTGTTGAAGATAACGGTTGTCTCGTCCGGCCCCAACCAACCCCTTTCCTGGAGATGGTCCACCGCGGCGAGGCAGGCGCCCCCTTCCGGAGATCCCCAGACGCCAGCGTCCCGGGCGAGCCGGTCGGTGGCTTCGAGCATCTCCGTCTCACCGACCGCGACCGCGGTACCACCGGTCTGGCGCAGCCCTTCAAGCATGAGACGGTCCCCGATCGCAGAGGGAACCCGCAAGCCGTAGGCGGCCGTCTCGCCTGCGTCTTCCCACGGCTCGGCGTGCCCGGTGCCGTTGTGGAAGGCTTTGACGATGGGGGCACACGAATCGACCTGGACCGAAACCATCCGGGGACGCTCCTCGCCAATCCATCCCAGCTGTTCCATCTCGTCGAAGGCTTTGACCATGCCGATGAGCCCCGTCCCGCCGCCGGTGGGATAGACGACCACATCAGGGAGACGACCCAGGTCCCAGAACAGCTCGTAGCCCATCATCTTCTTGCCTTCGATACGGAAAGGCTCCCGCAGTGTCGCCAGATTGAAGACCTCGCCCGACTCGCACCGGGATGCGACCAGCTTCGCGGCGTCGGCAATGGTCCCTTCCACGGTCTCCACCTTGGCGCCCAAAGCACGGGGCTCGTCGATCAGGGTCTGGGGGGTGGCCCGGGGAACAATCACCTCGACCTCCACACCGTGGAGGGCTCCGTATGCAGCTGCGGCACCGCCGGCATTGCCGTTGGACGGAAGGGCGAAATGTTTCAAGCCGAGGTCGACGGCCCGGGCCATCGCAACCGCCATCCCCCTTGCCTTGAACGACCCGGTCGGGTTCTGTGCCTCGTCCTTGATCCAAATATTGGGGGCCAGGCCTGCCGCCCTGAACAGAGGAGTGGAACCTTCACCCAGCGTTGGCGTGTTGGGGCCATGGTCGGTGGGGAGGACTTCGTGGAATCGAAATTGTCCGGGAGGGCGGCGCTTCAACTCGTCGAGAGAGGGGAGTGCGGGGTGGAAGAGGTCGTATCTCGCCAAGAGAGGGCCGCCGCACTCCCGGCACAGGATCTGGGGCTCCCGGTGATCATGCCGGGTGGCGCAATGACCGCACTCGAGCGTCACAAAGTATCGGTTGGTCACACCTTGATCCTGCCAGATCAGAGGGTTCGGGTCACCTTTTTCAACCCGCGCGGGGTTTCGACATCGAGGCCTTTTGCCAGGGTCAGGTGATAGGCGAAGAGCTGGCACGCCGCGACAAACGGGATCGGTGAGAGCCACTCGGGAATTCCCCCCGTGGGGATCATGATCGAGGTTTCGCTTAGCTCCGCTGTCGACTCGTCGTCGGTGATGATCATCACCTGTGCGCCCGCATCGACCGAACGGGCGATGACGTCGCTTACATCATCCAGCGTCGGCCCCGAGGAGGCGATGGCGAGCACCGGATATCCTGGTTCGAGGACAGCGATCGGCCCGTGGAGAAAATCTGCAGTGGAAAAAGGTTGAGCGACGGCGTACGTGAGTTCCTGGAGCTTGAGGGCCCTCTCGAAAGCAGTGGCATGGTTGTAGCCACGGGCGATCACAGCGCATCGCTCCAGATCCGTGAACCGTGATGCATGGGCCTCGATTTCTGGATTGAGTTCGAGGACTGCGGCAACCGCCCCCGGAACCTGCTCCAGCTCGAACGTCTCGCCACCTGTGGAGATGAGTGCGATATTCGCCAACTCCGAGATATAGGTCTTGGTGGCCGCCACCGCCTTCTCCTCGCCGGCGCGAAGCTCGAGCAACACGTCGCCCGCTTCCGCCAGCGGTGAGGCCGGGTCATTGGTGATGGCGACGGTGGACTGGTTCTGTCGCTGCGCCTCTTCCAGCACCGACACGATGTCGGGAGATTGTCCACTCTGGGAGATGTCAACCAGCATGGCGTCTAACCAGGCGGGGCGGGTCGTCGTACACCGAGAACAACGAAGGCGTCGTCAGGCCGACTGTGTAATTGTTTCGAGCTCCCCGTGTCAACTGGTTTCGATGATGAAGAATCCAGGCTGAGCAAAGGTATCGGTCTAACGTTTCGCCCATGAGAGGAGTGGCCGCCTACGGGAGCTGGATCGCGGCCGGGGGCGGTTGATGAGCGACCGGTGGTGGCGCGAGTCTGTCTTTTATCAGGTGTATCCCCTCAGCTTCAAGGACCACGACGGCAACGGATACGGTGACCTGAAGGGGATCGAGTCCAAGCTCGACTATCTGGTATGGCTGGGGGTGGATGCGGTGTGGCTCTCACCCGTTTACCAATCACCAATGGCCGATTGGGGCTACGACGTCTCAGATCACACCGACATCGACCGCCTGTTCGGGGACATGGGCGACTTCGACAGCTTTCTCGAATCGGCGCATGAGCGAGGGCTGAAGATCCTGATAGATCTGGTGCTCAACCACACCTCCGATCGGCATCCCTGGTTTGTCGAGTCGAGATCGTCACAGGACAACCCGAAGCGGGATTGGTACGTCTGGGAATCCGGGGAGAAGGATCACCCGCCGAACAACTGGGTGAGTGTGTTCAGCGGGCCGGCGTGGTCCTGGGACGAAACCACCGGTCAGTGGTATCGCCACACCTATCTCCCGGTCCAGCCCGACCTCAACTGGCGCAACCCCGATGTGGTCGAGGCGATGATGGGTGTGATCAGGTTCTGGCTCGACCGTGGGGTCGACGGGTTCCGGGTCGACGCGGCGCATCAGATCATGAAGGACCCTGCCAACCGGGACAACCCTCCCACGCCGCCCGGCTTTGTCGACCCTTACAAGGAGATGGGGGAGTACGGGCGGTGGATTCACCTCCGGGATCTCGGCCATGAAGATGTCCATGAGATCCACCGCCAGGTCCGCAAGATCACCGAAGAGTATGAGCGGGGGATTGTGACGGTAGGGGAGATCCACGAGTTCGACCCGGCCCGGTGGCTTGCGTATTTTGGCTCCGGTGACGAGCTGACGATGCCGTTCAACTACAACCTGATGGTCTCCGACTGGACAGCTAGCTCGGTCAGGGAAGCGGTGGAGACCGTGGAGGCTCTACTTCCCGAATGGGCATGGACGAACTGGACCATGGGCAACCACGACGAAGTCCGGATTGCGAGCCGTCTCGGTGACAGCTCGGCACGGCAGGCCGCTGTCTTGCTGACAACTCTGCGGGGCACGCCGTTCCTCTACTACGGCGATGAGGTGGGCATGCTCAACGGTTCCAACCAGGGTCGCGACCCTTGGGGCGACAACGTCGCATTCCTTAGTCGGGACGGTTGCCGGACGCCGATGCAATGGGACGGGTCGAAACTGGTCGGGTTTGGCGAGTCGAAGCCGTGGATTCCGATCGGTCCCGAACCGGGGAAGCGGAACGTGGAGGTGCAGAGAGACGACCCTGAATCGCTTCTCACCCTCTATCGCAATCTTCTCGCCATCCGCAAAAAACGGGTCTCTCTGCGACTGGGCGACTATCAAACCCTGGAGTCTCCACACGAAGATATTCTTATCTACCTCCGCTCGATCGATGGCGAATCGACCACGGTGGCCATCAACTTCGGCGAGAACGCGGTCCAGCTCAGTCGATTGGGCGACCCGGTGATCACGCTGGGAGGGTATGAGCCTTACGACGGTCTTGTGTTCCTCGGGCCTGGCGCAGTGGTGATATGGGATTCGACTGCGTATGGTTTGCCGCACCCGTTATCTTCGTCCTCGTGACAACGGACTTGCATTTTGACCACGGGGATGTTCCCGGATGATGGAGCCAAGTGAGCGACTGAACGCGTGGATGGACGGTTATGTCCACGCCTGGACAACCAACTCCCCTGAGGCTATCGCCTCTCTGTTTACTCCCGATGCCGTCTACGACCCCCAGACTGCTGGAGGAGAGTGGGATGGGATCGAGGAGATCATCGAGCACTGGGTCGAAATCGACGACGATCCCGAAAACTGGGACTTCCAGTGGATACCGGTGATCGAGGCCGAGGATATCGCCGTGGTTGTGGGCCGGACGTTGTACCACACGCCGCCGATGACATATCGCAACCTGTTCGTCATCAGATTCGACGAGTCGGATCGCTGCACCGATTTCACGGAATGGTATATCGAAGAGGACCAGAAGTGAACCGCCGCACCGGAAGTTGACCGCACGACGCATGGATGGATAGCCATCTCGCCGGGGACCGGCCATCGGAGGTTGGTTCGAAACTCGTCGACGCCGGGCTTGGTGTTGGTGTAGCGAGGGCAACCATGGGTGCCCTCGGAATCGAACTTGTCGACTTCGACACCCGGCAGGCGTGGATGGTCTGGCTCGACTTCACCGATCTGGTTGACGTGGTTGTGGTCCGGTAGGAGTCCGTTGAACAATGCATGTCACCCATCTTGACGCCCATGCATCACCACTCGCTGCGTTCTCGGCCCCGCCATTCCGGTCCGAGGAGTGGCGAAACCTCGGCCTTGCGCCTGGCGCGCCTGGCCGCCAATATGGGCAACGGCATTATTCATCGGACTCCTAGTCGTTGCGCCATCAGGCGACGCCCCCGGAAGACGCGGGATTTCACTGTGCCTACCGGGACACCAAGGACCTCGGAGACCTCCGGCATGGACATACCTTCAATATCGGAGAGCACAATCGCCGCCCGAAACTCCTTC
>DATKCM010000114.1:0-6229 GCA_035513195.1 Acidimicrobiia bacterium
TGGACCTGGTCGAGAACACGTCTGACTTTCTCAGCGATCTCGTTCTTCGCCACCTTCTTCATCTCCAGCCCGAAGGCGACGTTCTCGGCGACTGTCATGTGCGGGAACAGGGCGTAAGACTGAAAGACGGTGTTCACCGGACGCTCGTTGGGCGGTCGGAGACCCATTTCCTCGCCGTGGATGCGCAGCGAGCCGGAGGTCGGATACTCGAATCCGGCGATCATCCGGAGTGTGGTGGTCTTCCCGCAGCCCGAGGGGCCCAGCAAGGAGAAGAACTCGCCATCCTCGACTGTGAGGTCAACGCCGTCCACGGCGACGACATCGCCGAACTTCTTCGACACTCCGACCAGCTCTACCGCCGGTAGGGCCATTGCTTTCCTCCTGACGCAAAGACTCGCTTCTGCCGGAACTGCGGCAGTCAGCGCGTGAGCGGCGAGCATACCGGCACAATCCGCAGCGGGCGGCACAGAAGGAATGCGATCGCCGCTACCCTCCCGGCCATGTCTGCTTACTGGCACCCCTTCGCCGAGATGGCCAAGGTCAAGGACAGTCCATTCATCGTCGACCGCGGCGAAGGCATCTACGTCTTCGATGAAGACGGGAATCGATACCTCGACGCCGCTGCCTCGCTCTGGTACATGAACGTCGGTTACGGCCGTGACGAGATCATCGATGCCATGGCCGAGCAAGCGAGGAAACTGCCCGCCTTCCACACCTTCATCGACTACGCCACACGCCCTCCGATCGAACTCGCCGAGCGGATCGCTGCCGTATCTCCTGATCCAGCTTCCAAAGTCTTTTTCGGCTCGGGAGGGTCCGACGCTGTCGATACCGCCGCCAAGATGGCACGACGCTATTTCTCCGCGGTCGGGGAGCCCGAGCGCACCGTCTTCATCGCCAGGGAATGGGCCTATCACGGGATGCACACCTACGGCACTTCGCTCGGAGGCATGGAGCCGAACCGGCTCGGTTACGGGGGCGACCTGGTCACCGACGTGATCATGGTTCCCCACGACGACGCCGACGCGGTCGACAAGGCAATCGAACACGTAGGCCCTGAGCGGGTGGCAGGCATCTTCGTTGAAGCAGTGATCGGTGCCGGAGGAATCAGGCCGGTCCCGGCAGACTATCTGCGACAGATTCGGGAGTCGATCCGCAATTCCGGGGGCCTCTACATCTCCGACGAAGTGATCACAGGCTTCGGCCGCATCGGCGATTGGTTCGCCGCCAACCTGTACGACCTCGAGCCTGACCTGATCACGTTCGCCAAAGGGGTCACATGCGGGTATGCCCCGCTCGGAGGGGTGGTCGCCAGCCCGAGAGTCGCCGAGCCTTTCTTCACCGAGCCCGGGCTTATCTTCAGGCACGGCTACACCTACTCGGGTCACTCCGTGGCCTGCGTTGCGGGATTGAAGGTGATGGACATCATTGAACGGGAGGGATTGCTGGGACGCGCAGCAGCCTTGGAAGGGGAGATCTACGAAGCTCTTCTGCCCCTCGAGGAACTCGAGGTCGTCGACCACGTCAGACGAGGCGTTGGCGCCCTTGCTGCGATCCAGCTCAAGGTGGGCGACGACGAGACCCTGCCGGCTCGGGCGGCGGCCGCCTGTCGGGAAGCCGGCGTCCTCAGCCGGGCAGTCGGAGGCGGGGGTCTTCAGGTGTCACCGCCCCTGACACTGACGCCCGACGACGTCTTGGAGATGGCTGGATTTTTCATGAAGGGCCTCCAGACACTGTGATCCAGCGGCCCTTTTGGGTTGACGACTATCCCCGCCCGTCCGGCATCGGCAAAGCCCTTCTTCCCGCAGAGATCGACTACCTGGTGGTCGGGTCGGGCCTGACGGGCCTGTCGGCGGGCATGCGCCTCGTCGAGAGCGGCAAGTCAGTGGTCGTCGTCGACAGCGGCGGGATAGCCGGAGGTGCTTCCTCCATCAACGGCGGCATGGTCTCGCCAGATGTCAAGGCGGGGATGCGTGCGGTGGAACGGGTTCATGGCCGCCCGTTGGCCGATGAGGTGTGGCGTGCATCCGTTCGATCGATCGAGATCGTTCTTGAATTGTGCGACAGATACGGTATCGATGCAGAGGTCAACCGCAGCGGGATGGCGGCTCTGGGCCTCGACCAGCGCGATGCGAGGAAATTTGCGGCAACAGCATCCTGGTACCGGGAGCGGTACGGGGTGGAGTGGGAGTTGTTAGGCGCGGACCGCGTCGGAGAGGTCGCGGGATCGGACTCTTTTACATCTGCCTTGTTCGAGCCGGAGGGCTACGGAATTCACCCCGCCCGATTCTCCTTCGGTCTGGCACAGGCATTGCAGGAACGTGGTGGGCTTCTGGTAGCGGACTGCCCGGTGGACAAAGTCGACAAAGCAGGCGCTGGTCTCGAGGTGACCACAGCGAAAGGCAAAGTGCGGGCCGGCGGAGTGATCGTCGCCACGAACGGCTATACGACATGCCGCCCGCTGCCGGAACTTCGCAACCGGGTTGTACCTGTTGGTTCGTATATCATCGTCACCGAGCCTCTCGAAGCCGACATGGCGGCATCGGTGTTTCCTGCCAACGCCATGACCCATACCAAGCGTCGGCTGCTCCATTACATGCGGCGAACTCCTGACCACAGGATCCTCATCGGCGGGCGACGCAACCTGAAGACCGACCTCCCCCTCGAGGACAGCGCCGCCGACCTCCACGCCAGCCTCCTCCGCTACTTCCCCCAGCTATCAGACGCCGCGGTCAGCCACGTCTGGGGCGGCAAGCTCGGCGTACCGTTTGACCTCACGCCCCATATCGGAAACATCGACGGGATCTGGTACGCATTGGGCTATGCCGGGCACGGTGTCGGTCTCTCCACGCTCCTCGGCCAAGACCTCGCGGGGATGCTCGTTGATGGCGAACCGGCTAGCCCATTTGCGCGAATCCCGCACCACGGGCGGTTCTACTACCGGGGCAACCCGTGGTTCCTCAACCCCGCATCGGTCCTCTACCGGACGCTGGACAGGGTGGGTTTCTAGTGGCCCGTCGCTCAAGTACTTGTGGCGTCTCTCCGGTCCTCGGCGCCCCTGACTGCGTCGAAGTGCTCACCGCAAGCTCCCCGGCTGCGACTGCGCTCTTCTCCTTGTCAGATGGCACCGATGACTCGGAGACACACGCGCACACTACTTGACCGACAGACCACCAGCCCTCGCCGCCGCACGCTGGGTTTAGGATCGCCCATGTCATTTCCACAGGCGAGCGCGTACCCGGAGGAGAGTCAGGCCACAACCATCCTTGTGCTCGGGATCCTCAGTTTTGTTTGCAGTTGCTTTCCTCTCGGAATCGCTGCATGGGTGCTGGGCAACCGAGAGCTTCAGGCGATTGACGCTGGGATGAGAAATCCGGCCAACAGGGGGACCGCCAACGCCGGGAGGATCATCGGTATCGTCGCGACGGTCTTGGGTCTTATCGGGTTCGTAATCGTCATTTTTGTCCTCTTCTTTGGCCTGTCCCTCGGGGTTATGGATGGGTTTCTCCGATGACCTCCACCTGGCGTAATCGGCTCCTCCTCTCGGCACCCTTCCTGGCGGCAGCGTTCCTCTCGGTTGCTCCGATAGGCGACGACGGCCCGACCGTCTGCCCGTTCGCCCTGGTCACCGGAGCCGCCTGCCCCGGGTGCGGGATGACCCGGGCTGCCGGGTACCTGATTCGGGGAGATCTGTCCCTGGCACTGGCGTATCACCCGCTGGTAATCCTGATATCGATTCAGGCATTGGCCGGGTGGGCCTGGCTGATACTGAGGCGATCCGACCGTGTGAAACCGGTTTCGTCGCGGATCACAAATGCCGTCCTGATCGGCACCGGAGTAAGCCTCATCATCGTCTGGCTGCTCAGAATGTGGGCTGGCTCACTGCCTCCGGTCTAGCCGCCCGCCCACCAGTCGCCCGGATCAGCCAGAAGAAGAGGGCGCCGATTGCTGCCGCCACCCCGATCGACCACGGCAGCAGCCATTTAGAGCCAGCCAGCCGTGAGAGGCTCTCTGAGACCGGGGCACCGCCCCCGCCTGGATCGAGGGCCCAACTTCCCGCCTTGAGCAGGAGGGCGAATGTTAGCCCTCCCACAGCAAAACGAGTGAGGAGCGTCCTCATCGCTCTAACCCGGCTCTCCGCGGCGATCACATAGACCGCTCCGAAGATGACCTGGCCGATAATCGCCAACAGCGAGGCGGCGCCGAGACGGCTGGCCACGGGCGACACCGGCCCCACAAGCGGCTCCTCGCCCGGCTCCCGGATCACCAGAGGGTCAAGTCCCTCGACGATGCCGCCGACCTGAGCCTCGGTGGCAGGCACTCCCTGGGATGCAAGCGACGCCGAAACGGCCGGAACAGCCGGTGAAAAGATCGATGCCATGTCGACAGCTGCTTCCTCCTGTACAGAAACGGAGGCTGCATCCACAACCTCTCCGACCAGGTTGGCCAGGGCCAGCTTCACTTCAGGGGTGAACAGGGCAAGCTGGGTCGCCTCCCCCGCCTGGGGTTGGGGCACTCCCGAGTCGACGAGTTGGTTCGTCATCCAGTCAGAGAAGCGACCCGTCACTTCGTCACTTTCGCCGAGTGGTCGCAGATTGTCGCTCAACTCAGCGGTATCGATAACAACTGCCCTACCCCAGAAGGAGAGCAACAGGACCGTGGTCGCCAGCCCGAAGGCCCACGCTGACAGCGAACTGGTGAAACGAACTGCGCCTTTATTCAATTGGTGATGACCAGGGCCGGGTTGGTGCGTATCCGGGGACGTTTCTCGATGACGGCCTGGGCGAGGCGATCGAAAGCGATGTCTGCTTCGGATCCCGCGGCAGCCACCGTCACCGGCTCGCCTACGTCAGCTCCTCGCCCCATCGCAGGAAGGAGCGGGATCTTCGCCATCAGATCGACCCCGAGCTCGGAGGCGAGGTCCTCCCCTCCACCGGATCCGAACAATTCATATTGCTTGCCGTCGTCAGCTGTGAACCAGGACATGTTCTCGACCACTCCAATCACCTGCTGGTCGACCTCCTCGGCCATCAACGCTGCGCGCCGGGCAACCCGCTGTGCTGTCGGCTGCGGGGTTGTGACCAGAATCACCTGGGCGCGGGGCAGGAACTGGGACATCGAGATCGCGATGTCACCGGTTCCCGGTGGCATGTCGACAATGAGGAAGTCGGGGTTGTCCCAGAAAACATCCTTGAGAAACTGCTCGATGGCCTTGTGGAGCATCGGGCCGCGCCAGATGACAGCTTTGTCGTCACCGACGAAGTAGTCCATCGACATCACCTTCACCCCATGAGCGACGGGGGGGACGATCATCTCGCCCATCATCAACGGCGGCTGGGCGACGCCAAGCATCCTGGGGATGGAAAAGCCCCAGATGTCGCCGTCCACGATTCCCACCGTCTTCCCGGCGCGGCGGAGAGCTATTGCGAGATTGGAGCTAACCGACGACTTGCCCACCCCGCCCTTCCCCGACGAAATCGCGACGACGCGCGTCGCCGAGCCCGCCTCGCCGATTTTGGGTCCGCTCTCGGCGACGAGCCGACCCATCAGGGCGGCGGCATCCGCTTCGGACATGACCTCGACTTCGACGTCTGCTCCCCGACCGTACGGTCGTAAGGCCTCGGTCAAGGCGCCGTCGAGCCCGTGTTCCCGGGTCGGCACCAGCAGCTCGACTTTGATTTTGCCGGTGATTGTCTTGACAACCGACTTGACCTGACCGAGTTCACTGAGGGTTCTGCCCACCAGGAGGGGTGACTCCAGATCGGCCACCGCTTTGTAGATCTCGGTATTGGAAGCCGGTTCGTTGTTGTCAGAACCCATCAATTTCCCCTATGGCGACAGTGGTTAGAAGGCCTTCGAAACTATAGTTTTGATCAGCTGATACCCCTCATGGACAAACGAACCTTCGAAAACCGGATCTCTGATATCACCTCCGCCCTTGGCGACCCGACCCGGCGCGCCATCTATATCGCAGTGCGGGAGTCGGCGGAGCCGCTCACGACATCGACGATCGCGGGCGTGTTCGATATCCATCCCAATGTGGCACGACACCATCTCGACCGCCTCAGTGACGACGGATACCTCAAGGTCAGCCCGAAGGGCAAGGGTGGGCCAGGGGCGGGAAGACCGGCCAAGTCGTACGAGGCAACGTCCAAGGAAGTCTCGGTTCATTTCACCCCACAGCGTTCCGAGATGCTGGTTGAACTGCTGATGAAAGTGCTCGATAAGG
>DATKCM010000115.1:0-11504 GCA_035513195.1 Acidimicrobiia bacterium
GTGTTTGTCACCTCGGCAGGATTCGAGGATCTCATCGAGATCGGCCGCCAGGCACGTCCTGCCCTGTACGACCCATCCGTCGACCGGCCCGTCCCTCTCGCCTCACGCAGCGATCGGATCGGCCACGCCGGCATCGAACAAACACTCGACGCTCTCATCGGCCTCGAGCCGGACGCTCTGGCCGTCGGGCTGCTGAATTCGTTTCGCGACCCTGAAGAAGAGAAGGCTCTTTCGGAGGCGATACGTCTTGCCCATCCTGATGTCCCGCTCAGCGTCTCTTCGCAGGTCTCTCCGGGGTTCCGAGAGTACGAGCGGTTCGCGACCACGCTCATCGATGCCTACCTCGCTCCGGGTGTTTCCGGTTATCTCGGCGCATTGAACGATCAGATATCGGCGACGTCAGCCTCGGTGATGACTTCGTCCGGTGGGCTTTTGCCGTTCAGCGCAGCAGAATCGGCGGTCGGGACCTTGACACTCTCCGGCCCCGCCGCAGGCGTGGTCGCCAGTGACAGCTTGCGTCGGGCGCTTGGGATCGAATCGGTGATCACCTTCGACATGGGTGGAACTTCGACGGACGTCTCCAGGATCGGCTCCGAAGGGGTGGTGCTCTCTTCGACTCAGGTCATCGCGGGCAGAGTGAACAGGGTTCCATCAATGCCCATTCACACTGTGGGTGCGGGTGGCGGATCGATAGCCTGGGTCGACTCTGGTGGTGCTCTACGTGTGGGTCCCGCGTCGGCAGGGGCACACCCCGGACCAGCCGCCTACGGTCTGGGTGGCGACGAGGCCACGGTCACCGATGCCAATCTCTATCTCGGATACATCCTGGAAGAGGCGACCTTCTCAACAGGTCTCAATCTGCGGCGGACGCTCGCCGATGACGTGCTGACGGCTCTGGGAGGCCAGCTCGGCCTGTCAGCTCGGGAAACGGCATTCGGCATCCTCCGCGTCGTCGATGCTCACATGGATAGCGCGCTGAGAAAGGTGTCGATCGAGGAGGGGTTCGACGCCCGTGAGGCGAGCCTCGTCGCCTTCGGAGGCGCTGGCGGCCTCCATGCCTCCAGGTTGCGACGAGGACTGGGAATGCGCTCGGTGCTGGTGCCGCCGCACGCCGGGGTCTTCGCTGCCCTTGGCCTGCTGATGTCCCGCCCCCGGTTGGAACAGCTGAGGACGGTGCTTGTCGATTCGGAGTCTTCAGAAGTGGTGGAGATGGCCGGCGCAATCGGACATGAGACAGCTCAACGCTTCATCGACGTCCACGGGGAGCGACCGGGCGAAATGGAACTCCTCGTCGACGTGCGATACGAGTCGCAATCGCACGAGCTTTCCATTCCGTACCGCGACAAACGGGTGCGCAGCGATTTCATAGCCGAGCACCGCAGCCGCTTCGGCTTCGACCTGGAGGACTCTCCAGTCGAAGTGGTCAATGTCCGGGGTGTTGCATATGGAGAGGCGCCGATCACGTGGGACGCCATCGGATTTGAGCCCCGCTCAACACCGGAGAGCATCCAGCGCCCGATGTGGGTGGGCGACGACGAGGTCCTGGTCGATGTCTGGAAGAGGGTGACCCTGCCGGCGGGCTTCGAGATCGAAGGACCTGCCCTAATAGTCGACGGAACCGCCTCCGTGCTCGCCGAACCGGGCGATCGGGTCCGGGTCCTCGACGATGGCACGCTGGAGATCACATGACAGTATTTGATGTCCCTGCTGCCTGTCGGCTCGTGAGCGCCGAGCACAGCGCAGTTGCTGATCCCGCGACAGCTCCCGTGATGCAGGCCTATATGAGGACCGGTATGCCGTTTTACGGCGTTCAGAAGGCGGGAAGGACAGCCATCCTCCGCGACCTCGTCAAGAGGTTTCAACCGAAGGACGCAGGCGAGTACCGCCAACTGGTCGTTGGCCTGTGGAATCTCGAGCACCGGGAGGAAAAGTACGTGGCGCTCGGAGTGGCGCGGCATTTCAAGGCCTTCGTCCTCCCCGAGCAGATCGATCTCTACCAAACGCTTATCGTCGAGGCTGCTTGGTGGGACCTGGTCGATGAGGTCGCCACCAAGCTGATTCGCCCTCTTGTCGTCGGGTTCCCCCAGGAAGCGTGGAAGGTCGTGGACACCTGGGCCGACGATCCCGACATGTGGTTGCGGCGCACGGCGCTCATCTGCCAGATCGGGGCGAAGGAGCGGACCGATTCCGACAGGCTTTTCAGGTTTTGTGCCGCTCGCGCGTACGAGGAGGAGTTCTTCATTCGCAAGGCGATCGGGTGGGCGTTGCGTGAGTACGCCAGGACCGACCCCGATGCGGTAGCTGCTTTCATCAACTCTCACCTGGTCGAGCTGTCCGGGTTGAGCTACCGGGAGGGCTCCAAGCACATACGAGACCTGGTCGACCCCCGTTGACCGACCCGATCACTCTCGAAGTAGTCCGCAATCAGCTCGCCTCGGTCGCCGGCGAGATGGGCCTGGTGCTGCGCCTCACCTCGCTCTCACCCAATATCAAGGAGAGGGCAGACTGCAGTGCGGCCGTTTTCACACCCGGCGGCGAGATGCTGGCCCAGGCGGAGCATATCCCTGTGCACCTCGGGTCGATGCCGGCTTCCGTGCAGGCCTGCATCTCGGCATTCGATCCCGAGCCAGGGGTGCAGTATGCGGTAAACGACCCCTTTCGCGGGGGAACCCACCTCAATGATCTGACCCTCGTCGCCCCGGTGTTTGTGAGGTCCGCGCTGGTTGCATGGGTGGCGAATCGCGCCCACCACGCTGATGTCGGAGGGGAGGCTCCAGGCTCGATGCCGGCACACGCCGTCCGGCTCGAGCAGGAAGGTCACGTTGTTCCTCCGATGGTTGCCGTTTCCGCAGGCCATTGGGTAGACGAGTTCTCCGTCCCATTCCTGGCTGCCACCCGTACCCCCCGGGAACGTAGAGGTGATCTCGCAGCACAGATCGGTGCCAACGCCGTCGGAAGCCGTCGCATCACAGAAATCATCGACCGGGAGGGTGTGGATCGTTTCGCATCGATGAGTGCTGCTCTTCTCGGATACGGGGAACGGCGGATGGCGTCTGCCCTCGGCGATCTCCCCGACGGGGTGTATCAGTTCGAGGACTTCATGGAACACGGGGAAGAAGACGTTGCGATCCGGGTGGCGATCACGGTGGACGGCGCCGGACTGACGGCTGACTTTGCAGGAACCGATGAGCAGGTGAATTCGAACTTCAACGCTGTCTCCGCCGTTACAAGGTCGTGCCTCTACTACGCGGTGAGGGTGGCCACCGACCCCACGATCCCGGCTAATGGGGGCTGTTACCGGCTCCTCGAGTTGCGTACCGAGCCGGGAACCCTGGTTGACGCCCTGGCGCCTGCGGCTGTGGCGGCGGGGAATGTCGAGACCAGCCAGCGGATCTCAGATGTGCTCCTCGGAGCGCTGGCCGCTGCCGCCCCCGATCGGGTAGGGGCCGCGGGGCAGGGAACCATGAACAATGTGCTCATCGGGAACGACGACTTTGCCTACTACGAGACAGTGGCGGGGGGGCAGGGAGGGAGGCCGAGCGGGCCGGGTCAATCGGGAATACAAACCGGCATGACAAACACCGAAAACACCCCGTTGGAGTCGCTGGGACAGCACTACCCGTTCCGGGTAACGAGATACACCCTGCGTGAGGGGAGCGGAGGGACCGGACTTCACCCTGGCGGCGAGGGTATCGAGCGTGAGATCCTCTTCGAGAGAGCCGCCACCCTTTCGTTGATGGGCGAGCGCCGCCGCCACCGCCCATGGGGCCTGAACGGCGGCGGCCCCGGTGCCGCAGGCGAGGACTGGTTGGTTCGCTCGGATGGTGAACAGATCCGCCTCGGTGGTAAGACGACGATGGACGTTGAAGCGGGCGATCGTCTCCGCGTCTTCACCCCGGGCGGTGGAGGCTGGGGGTAGATGGAGAATCCCCGTCGTCGTGCTCCGGCGCAGGTGGTGCGCCACTAAACCAACTACCGTCAATGGTGTGACCGCAGTCAAGGAACTACGCAGTCTGCTGGGCGCCGATCGGGTACTCGATGACCCGCTGGAACGGCACATATTCTCCAAGGATGCCTCGTTGATGAGGGGCGACCCGCAGTGCATAGTGTTCCCGGGAACTGCCTCCGAGGTTGCCGCGATTGTACGGGTCGCTGCCGCCCATGACCTGCCTGTGATCGCGCGGGGGGCCGGCACCGGGCTCACTGCCGGGGCCACTCCGACACAGGGCGGGATCGTCATGGTTATGACCGCGATGAACGACATCGAGATCGACGTTCCCAACCAGGCCGCGTGGGTGGGATCCGGTGTGATCAACCTCGACCTAAGCCGTGTCGCCAAGCCGCACGGGCTCCAGTTTGCCCCCGACCCTTCCTCGCAGTCGGCCTGCACCATCGGAGGCAACCTGGCCAATAACTCGGGGGGCCCTCACTGCCTTGCCGAAGGCAGCACTACTTCGCATATCCTCGGACTCGAGTTTGTCACCGCGACGGGCGAGCTCCGCCAGGTTGGTGGATTGGCGCCCGACACTCCAGGTCTCGATATTCGGGCCTTGCTGGTCGGCTCGGAGGGCACCCTCGCCATCGCGACCAGGATCCTCGTCAGGCTGATCCCGCTACCCGACGATGTTCGAACTCTCCTTCTCGACTTCACATCGGTGGAGGATGCGGCCCGGACGGTCTCTGAAGTGATCGGTGCAGGGCTTGTGCCCGCCGCCCTCGAAATGATGGACCAAAGGATGACGGTGGCCATCGAGACCTGGCTCGGCGCCGGCTTACCCACCGATGCTGCCGCTGTTCTACTTGCTGAAATAGTTGGTTCCACCGCCACGGTCGAATCTGAGGCCCGGGTCATCTCCGAGATCGGTAACAACAACAGAGCGCGCAACGTGGTCATCGCGATCGAGGAAGCAGACCGTGAGCTGTTGTGGAAGGGCCGCAAGTCGGCCTTCGGGGCGATCGCCCAACTCGCTCCCGACTACTACCTCCACGACACGGTGGTCCCCCGTACCCGCCTCGTCGAGACTATGGCAGGGGTCTATGAGATCGCCGACCGCTATGGCCTGACAATGTGCAATGTGTTCCACGCCGGAGACGGCAACCTCCATCCCCTCATCGCCTTCGATGCCTCAGATGCCGATGTCGCCGAGCGGGTACGTCTCGCGAGCGAAGAGATCGTCGAACTGTCCTTGTCCGTCGGCGGGGCTCTCTCCGGAGAACATGGGATCGGAGTAGAGAAGCGAGACCTGATGGCGGAGAGTTTCTCGGGACTGGATCTCGACGCGCAGGCGAGGGTCAAGGATGTGTTCGATCCCGCCCACCTATTCAACCCGAACAAGATCCTCCCCTCTGGCTCCCGGTGCTTCGACTTCGGCGGGGCGCGGAAGGAATTGCCCGAAGGTGCCTGGGTGTGAGCGCTCCCGCCGATCTCGAGCAGGGGAACATCGACGGGGCACCCGAAGGCACCCACCTCTTCCCGCATGATGCTGACGACATGGTTCGCATCGTCAAGGCAGCGACCGAATCCCGCACTCCGATTCGGATCTGGGGAGGAGGTACCCGCCAACAGATGGGTGTGGCCCCAGCAGACGGATGGACGGTGTCCACTGCCCATCTGGGTCAGATCGATGCGTGGGAGCCCGACGACCTGACGGTTGTCGCCGGTGCCGGGATTGAAGTTCGGGAGCTCGAGGCCCGTCTGGCGAGCAAGAACCAGACAGCGGTGCTTCCTGAACGACCCGGCGCCGCGACCTTGGGGGGTGTGCTCGCAACCGGCCGTGCGCCACTACGCAGGGCCCGTCTTCTTGGCGTGAGGGAGCGGGTCCTCGAGGTAACCCTCGTCACGGGAGACGGCCGGATTGTGCGATCCGGCGGGCGCGTCGTAAAGAACGTGTCGGGCTTCGATCTGCACCGCGCCGTGGTTGGATCCTTCGGTTCTCTTGGCATCATCGTCCAGGTCTGTCTCAAGCTCTGGCCGCTGGCCAAGGCATCAGCGACCATCAGAGTCGACGATCCCGAGACGGCGGCGAAGGTGAAACGACCTCTGGCGTTGCTTGAAACGCCCGATGGTCTGTATCTGTTCGTCACCGGGACCGACTCTGACGTGGCTGACACCGTCGGGAGGGTGGCCGGTGATGCGACAGACGGTCTCGATTGGCCCGACGACCCGGCCGGGGACTTCAGTTGGTCCTTGCGGGTTCCCCCGGCGCTGACCGGTGAAGCGGTCAGCCGGGCGTCTCCCTGGAGGTACCTTGCGATCCATGGGGTGGGGGAGGTGCGTCTTGCCTCGGATATCACTGACGGAGCTGGCGATCTTCGACTCTGGGCCGAGGAGGTGGGCGGTTCCCTGGTTCTCGTCGATCATCCAGTCGGCTCGGCCCCGATTGACCCCTGGGGCACTCCACCAGAAACGCTCGACCTTCAGCGCAACCTCATAGCCCAGTTCGATCCGGCGCGAATCCTCAACCCGGGCCGGCTTCCTGGAGGGATCTGATGGGCTGGGTGACCGAGCATCATCCCGATCCGGCGGGATTGGCCGCCTGTGTGCAATGCGGCTTGTGTCTTCCCGTCTGTCCCACCTTCAGACTCACCGGGCGGGAGACGGCGTCACCGCGCGGGCGGTTGCAGGCGATGAGTGCCGTCGCCGATGGGTTGGCAGAAGTCGCCCCGAAGTTCGAAGAAATCCTTGGGTTCTGCCTGGGATGCCGGGCATGCGAGCCAGTGTGTCCGGGGATGGTCCCTTACGGTGCCCTGCTGGAAGGCGCGAGGGCGGAGATCGCCGAACAGATCCCCTCTCTGGGGCGCCGGGTTCGGCGCTGGATACTGGGTCGGATCGTTCCATCGCGGCGGGCTCTCTCACTGATCACCTTCCTGCTCCGTTTGTTGCAGCAACTCCGTCTGTCGGCCCTGGTCCCGGGAAGGTTCCGCCGCTCCGTCCGGGGAATGCGGCGTCTCAGCAAGTCCCCTCTCCGGTCGTACCCGTCATCAGATGCTCCGGCGACCGTCGGCCTGCTACTCGGCTGCGTTCAGGAGCAGTGGTTCCCCTCGGTGAACACTGCAGCAATCGAGCTGTTGGCAATGGCTGGTCACAACGTCGTCGTTCCCCGGGACCAGACCTGTTGTGGGGCTCTGGCAGCCCACGATGGCCACGCCAATGTTGCCGACTCCCTTGGGGCGAGGAACGTGGAGGCATTCGCGAACGCTGACCTGATAGTGGCAACCGCGGCCGGATGTTCGGCTCATCTCGCTGATGTCCTAGGGAACCGGGCCGGCGACATAACCACGGTGGTCGCCCGTGCGATTGACGACGGCCTCCTGCCGATCCTCGAACCGACCGGTGAGGCGGTGGTGGTGCAGGATCCATGCCATCTTCGGCACGCCCAGCGGGTGATGGCGCCGCCGCGCCGCATCGTCGAGGCGGCCGGATATCAAGTTCTGGAGATAGACGATGCCGGTATGTGCTGCGGCGCCGCCGGGCTGTACACAGTCCTTCAGCCTGAAGCATCGGCGGAATTGGGGGAGCAGAAGGCGGCCAGGATCAAAGGGCTGGGCAGCACTGTGGTCGCCTCCGCCAACCCTGGCTGTGAGATGCAACTGCGGGCGTTTCTCGGGGAGGGTTACAGGATTGAACACCCGATCGAGTTATACCTGGAAGCCATCAAACGGAGCAGCTCCACCACTAACGTCGCACCGGTGGAGATTCAGCTTTGAATGAGATTTTGGGAGGCGAATCTCCCACCGAGCGTCTCAAGCGGTACGGGACCCTTGCCTATGGCGCCCTGGGAAACATGCTCGACGTCGGCCTCGTGGTTCTCGGCACCCTCTTAGTGGGCCTGGGGCTGACCGTGTTGCTGGCCGGATTCGATGTGGTCGGCTCGATTGCCGACATGTCGACGGCCGCGTTGCTCGGATCATCTCTGATCCTCTTGGTGATTGGCATGTTCGCCCTCGGAATTGCTTCGGAAGGTCCGCTGGGACGGGGTCGCAGACTCGTCGGGTTCAGCATCTGGGAAGTTGGCATCGGAAGGGCGTTGGCGGCCTCCTTGGTGGGGTTCGGGATGCTCGTGGTCTACCGGCTCGTGTCCGGTTTTGTCGACGAGTTGCCCCCTGTGTTCCTGCGCGCTGCGGAGGGCCTGAGCGCAGTATCTGTGGCCGGGATGGTCGCTGTCCCGCTGGTTGGAGTGCCGTTGTCGCTGCTGATCCGCAATCTCGACAGCAATTACGACTGGTTGAAGCAATACGAGGTCCAGTCGGTGTTCCTGGTCTGGCTCGTGGCGACGCTGATAATCCTTTAACCAGTTCTCCATTCGGCTCGAGGCCGGTGTTTCAGACGGCTTTCGTGTAGATGTATGTCTCGGTAATGGTTGCGCCCGCCCGGAGCAGTGCCTCTCCAGACCACCCCGTCTGAGGGATGCGGTAATAAACGCGTTCGGCATTCTTCTCGGCTGCCAGGTAGTCCATACCTGCAACCAGGCGGGGAAAGTCGTTCGGCGAGGAGGCAACCCACACCACGTCGACTTCACCTTTCACCGGATACTCCACAGCGGCCCAACCTGCCGGGCTACTGAAAAGTCGTTGCTCGCTGGCGCACCGATCGAGGTCGTCGACCGTGGCCTTCTTCCATGTCCACGATGTCGCCTTGAGGCCACGGCCCGCCTCGCACAACTCGCCTGTTGACCAGTACATCCACGCAGGGTCGACATCGGAACGACCTGCCAGGCTCAACCTCTCCACTCGCATCGGTTGGTTGGCTGCCCGTCCCTCGATCTTCCCGATGGCCCACGCCGAGGTCCTCCGGTAACCGAGCTTCTCCACCTGATGCTGGGCTGCGGTGTTGGTGTCCTCGGTGGCGAGTCTGACCACGCGGCCCCCCTGGTCGCGCACCCAGGCCACCGATGTCTCATTGAGCATCGATCCCAGGCCCTGCCGCTTCGCCGACGGGTGGACCCGAGCCGCCGATAGCCATCCCTCAGTGGGGCTGAGCATTCTGACCACCGACATCGCCATCGGCGTGTCCGTAGCGTCAACGGCGACCAGGACCCGAAGACCCGGGTCGCCTATCCATTCCGCCAGGGAGCCCGCGACGTAATCTCCCCACTCAAAGGTGTCCTGGGTCCAGGCGGCTATGCCCGGGGCGTCACCGACGAGCGCTTCTCTGACGGCGAATTCCATGATTCACATCCGATCCGGAACCTCGATGCCCAACAAGTCGAGAAGCCTCTCCAGTGCGGCGAGAGCCCACGAGGCCAGAGAGAGGAGGGACGCCTGTCGGTCCGGGTCCGGTTCGGACAGAATGTGACAAGCGTCGTAGAACCGGTTGAATCGGACCGCGACAATGTGTGCGTATTCGGCGACGTGATTCGGAGCGCGCAGTTCGATGCTCCTCGCGACCACTTCGGGAAACTGCATCAGTTCGAGTAGCAGATCTCGCTCTGCGTCGGCCAGTGGAGGCTGAAATGCTGCGCCTTCAAGCCCCGCTTCGGAGGCACGTCTCAGGATCGACTTGATCCGAACCGAGGCGTACTGGAGGTATGGGCCGGTCTTCCCCTCAAATGAGCTAAAACGGTCCAGGTCGAACACGTAGTCGGACGCCCTGTTGTTGACCAGGTCGCCGTACTTGAGTGCCGCGATACCCACTTGCGTCGCGATTGACCGGCGTTCCTCCTCCGGATACTCCTCGGCCAGGTGCGCCTCGTCAAGGCGGGTCCGCGCTGCGGTGATGATCATAGATATCAGGTCCCCGAGTTGGACCACGCCCCCCTCCCTCGTCCTGAACGGCTTTCCGTCCGGGCCATTCATGGTCCCGAAACCTATGTGCTCGAGAGTGACGGCGGCGGGGGCGATTCCGGTCTTTCTGGCAACCCTGAAGACCTGGGTGAAGTGGTCGGCCTGACGCCGGTCGACCACATAGAGAATCAGGTCTGCCCCGAGTTCCTCGACGCGCATCTCCACCGTGGCCAGGTCGGAGGTCGAGTAGAGGAAACCTCCTGCGGAGGACTCGAGGATGAGGGGCGGGTACTCCCTGTTGTCATCATCCTCCTCGACGCGGACGATCAGTGCTCCGTCCGACTCTTCGGCGAATTCGGTGGGGCGGAGACGATCGACTAGAGGGGCGAGGCGGTCTCTGACATCCGACTCGCCGTACCAGAGATCGAAGTTGATACCGAGTGCAGCAAAGTCTGCCCGCTGCGACTGTTCGCTGACCGCTTTCATCTGCTGCCAGAGAGCGACGTAGCCCGGGTGGCCCTGCTGAAGGCTGACCGTCCGCTCCCGGGCAAGTGCCTGAAAGTCCTTGTCGGCTGAGGCTCTAGCGGCGGCCTCGGGGTAGATCCGCTGGAGGTCTTCGAGAGTCACCGGCGAAGTGGCCGGGAATTCCTCGGCGTCCTCCTCGAAGTACGGAAGGTCCGGATTCTCCTCCTCGATTGCAGCGATGACCAGCCCCATCTGAAATCCCCAGTCGCCGAAATGAGGGTCACGGATCACTTTGTCGCCGGCGAATTGGAAGAGTCGGGCGATGGAATCTCCGATGATGGTCGCCCGGATGTGCCCGACATGCATCGCTTTGGCGACGTTGGGCCCGGCATAGTCGACAATCACAGTCCGGGGGTCCGGCGCGGGCTCAAAGCCGAGATGGGGGTGGTGGCTCATTTGCTTGGCCCACTCCGCCAGCGTCTGGTCGGTCAACGTGATATTGATGAACCCGGGGCCGGCCACGCCGCAGGCTTTGATCTCGTCTTGTGTGTTGAGCTGGGCAAGGACACTCTCGGCGATCTCCCGGGGTGGCTTCCCTGCAGACCTGGCCGCAGCCATCGCCCCGTTGCACTGAAACTGGGCAAGCTCGGGGCGTTGCGACGGCACCACCTCGCCGAGTTCCGCCGGCAACCCGACCGCGACAAATGCGGCCCCGACGAGTTCGGAAAGATGACTCTGTAGCGACATTCCCGCCGAGGGTAATGGGGTTATCGCCCCGACCGACATCTCTCCTATCTCACCAACGCTGCCTTCGCTCACGGCCCGAAGGGAACTTTCCCTCCTACCTGACCACGCGTCTCTCCCTCCGCTTGCGGAGGGAGTACCGGCGGCGTCCATCTCTCCCACCGGAGCAAAGCGACGGGGGGAGTACCGGCGACGTCCATCTCTCCCACCGCCACGCAGTGGCGGGGAGTACCGGCGACGGAGGAGCCGGGGGAGGGGGGCTCGCACCCAACAACGGTGGCTTCGCTCACGGCCCGAAGGGAACTCTCCCTCCTACCTCCGCCCGCCTTCGGCGTGCGCAGGGACCTTCCTCCCGCAAGCGGGAGGACAGTGGGCGGGGAAGGACCTCTTCCCCATTCGACTTCGTCTCTGGGGGAACAGCCGCTTGCTCGCTAGTACTTGGCCAGTTCCTGGGCCTTTTCGACTATGTCTTGTGGTGTCGGGTAGAGGGCGCCTTCCAGGGAGCCGGCGTAGGGCATGATGGGCACATCAGGGAGGGCAAAGCGTCGCACCGGGGCATCCAGCCATTCGAA
>DATKCM010000116.1:0-13880 GCA_035513195.1 Acidimicrobiia bacterium
GCCCGAGCCCAACTGATCAACACTGTGGTCCACGGCCCGATGGCCCGGCACAGCATTCCCCGAGCGGTCGCGGGAATAGCTGCCGGCCACGAAATCGGGACCTTCGCAACCTGGGAGGACCTCCCCGCCCCCGGTGTTGCGTCGGCACTGGCTGCCGAAGGCTGGCACCGCGTCGTGTCGGCTCCAGGTGATGATTCCGGATTCGACCGGACCCCCGTCGCCGACGTGGACCTCGGTGTAACCGGCTCCTCGGCGGCACTTGCCGATTCCGGAAGTGTGGTGCTGCGCCACCACTCGGGCAGAAGCCGGCTGATCAGTGCCCTCCCCCTCATCCACGTGGCGCTGGTGCGTGTCGAGACGATCTACCGATCGCTCGCCCATTGGGCGCACGAGTTCCCCGATGCCATAGAAGCTACTGCCAATCTGGTTATCGTCACAGGACCCAGCCGAACGGCCGACATCGAACAGCACCTCAACCTCGGGGTCCACGGACCGAAACATCTTCATGTGGTGCTGATCAAATGAAAGGGCTCCAGGCGCCACCGCGCGAGGAAACGCCCTCACGGATGTTCGCGCGCTTCGCAATGCTGTTGGTCATGCTCGCCTTCTTCGCGATTATCGTCTGGGCTGCCGTCATCAACCAGCGTATCTCCCTGGCGGAGGACCTGCGCATCGATGCAATCGAAGATATCGATCTCGAGGTTACGGAAGGCGTTACGTTTGCGGTGGATGATCGAGGTGACGGCGACACACCTGTATTTCTTTTCCACGACGTCAACATCGCCGGGGGTGTGATGTTCGAGTCGCTGGTCGATTCGTTCAACGGCGAAGTGCGCACGGTCGCCGTCGATCTCCCCGGATTCGGGTTTTCCACTCGGTTCCCTTCCGAGGGCCTACATCACACCGTGAGGGGTATGGCCGAGCGCATCGGGCCGGTAATCGAAGCCCGTGCTGAAGGTCCCGTCATCGTTGTTGGTGTCGGTCTTGGAGGAGAGGTGGCGGCTGAACTTGCCGCGACTCGGCCCGATCTTGTGGCCGGGCTCGTCATGATCGACGTCGACTTCTACGGAGACGGGAGCCTGGTCCAGGCCCTCGAGGCGTTGCCGTGGGTCGGCACTGCCATGACGAATGCGTTCGAGGTTTCGGGCGCCTTCAGCGAATCGTCGCGGCACCCTTACTGTGCCGAAGGAGGCCATTGCCTCACGCCAAACCAAAGCCGAATTCGCGAGCTGGCCGAAGAGGTCGTGGGCACCACCCACTCCCTGCAGGCGTTCCGCAGCACACCGGCAGCTTCGAATGTGCCGTCGCGCCTGATCGATATAGCTGCGCCCACTGTGGTGGTCTGGAGTGAAAAGGGGCCGGTTCCCGAAGACTCGGTCGACCGCCTTGTCGACGCAATGCCCAATGCCCGCTTCGAGGCGTTCGATGTATACGAGGCGGTGCACGAGGAGCCAGACCAGTTGGCCCGTCTGATCGCAAGCCTTATCCCCTGAGGCATGAAGCCAGGTTCCGGGCGGAACGATCCGTCTAGGTGATCGTCAGCCTGACCTTCTGGATCATGTTGTTTCCGTACCCGTTGCGGTTCCAGCGGGGCTCGTTCGGTTGAACCACACCGGTCGAATCGGTTGCCCTTGCTGCGATCACATAAACGCCGGGGTCGAGCACGAGTTGCTTTTCCCAGGTCACAGGGGCGAACGGCGATCCGGAGGGTTTGGTGGCCGCTGCGGACCAGGTCTCACCGTCATCCTGGGAGACGTCCACGGCCGCCAGATTCGAGGTTGCGCCCCATGCCATTCCCGTCACCATGACCGAACCCGCTCGCAGGGTCGAACCGTGGGCCGGTGAGGCGATCAGGGATCTGACCCGGAGGTCGCCGACCGGGGTTCCCTCAGCGAAGTCGACGTCGCCAAAGTAGCGGTATTTCTCCACGAAATGTCCGGTAAAAGGCTGCTCGACGGCGTCGATGGCCCGCAACCATTTCACCGACTTCATCGCATACTGCCCGGGGACCACGAGTCGAACCGGCCCACCGTGTTCGATCGGGATGGCGTCATCTCCCAAGCTGGTGGCGAGAATGGCGCGGTCCCAGAGGCCGGGGGTCAGCGAGAACTGGTAGTTGACCTCACCTTCGGGCTCCACGAAACCCCTGTCGGACCCGGTGAACACCAGCTCGCTCACCGAATCGGGAATCTGTCCAACGGCTTCCAGGAGCGGCGTGCCCCCGAACCGCACGGTCGATACCGCCCCGAAATTCCATGGTGTCCCTTCTGGGGAGGGATCCATGAATGCCCTCCCATTGCCGGCACATTCGAGAACCGTTGTGACGTCGACACGGGGAAGCCGATTGAGCTCATCGAGGTTCAGCGAGAATGCCCGTTCCCCGGTCCGGACGGCAACTTCGTTGGCCGGAGATCGGGGTATCGAGAAGTTGTTCCTCATGTAGATGTCGCCGAGGGCCAGTTCACGTCCATCGAGCAACTTCAGGGGCGTGGCGGCGTTCGGGGGATCGCTGGTCAAGAATTCGAGGTTTGTGATGGGAGGCCTTCAGGACTGGTCTGCAAAGCCTATCGGTCGGCCCGGCTGACAAGGTGACTTAAGTCCCGACTCCAGTGGCTGTCGGACTCTGGCCTCCCCGATATCGCTGGCCGATGCTGGTGATAGCGACTTAAGGAGTCATATTGAAGCGCCTCTTGGTGCTCGGCGCGGGGACTGCGGGAACGACCGTGGTGAACAAACTTCGCCCTCGCCTGCCCCGGGAAAGCTGGGAGATCGTTGTGGTCGACGGAGCCACCAGCCACCACTACCAGCCCGGTTATCTGTTTATCCCGTTCGGAAAGTACGAACCAGCCGACATCGTCAAACCCATCGAGAACTACCTGCCGAAGGGCGTCGAGTTCCGTCGGGACGAGGTGGCCCGGGTGGAACCCGACCGCAATGTCGTGGTCCTGGAAGGTGGCGAAGAGCTCGGCTACGACTATCTGGTGATAGCGACCGGAGCAACTCCCAGGCCCGACCAGACCCCGGGCATGCTGGGTGACGGGTGGCGCAAGAGCGTCTTCGACTTCTACACGCTCGACGGAGCCACGGCTCTCGCCGAACGGCTCGAGAATTGGGAAGGTGGCCGCCTCGTCGTCCACATCACGGAGATGCCTATCAAGTGCCCGGTCGCCCCGCTCGAGTTTGTGTTCCTCGCCGACTCGTTCTTCGAGGAGAAAGGAATGCGCGATCGGGTCGAACTCGTCTACGTGACACCGCTCGAGGGCGCGTTCACCAAGCCCGTGGCTGCGGGACGGCTCGGTGGGATGCTCGACGATCGCCAGATCACCATGGAGCCTGACTTCTACATCGAGAGGGTCGACAACGAGTCCAAGTCGATCGTGTCCTATGACGAGAGGGAGATCCCATTCGATCTCCTGGTGACGGTTCCGGTCAACATGGGTGCAGAGTTCATCGCCAGGAGTGGTATGGGCAACGAACTGAACTTCGTTCCTGTGGACAAGGGAACGTTTGTCTCCCCGAGGTGGCCCAACGTCTTCGCCATTGGTGATGCCGCAGATCTCCCGACATCCAAGGCAGGGTCGGTGGCGCATTTCGCGGTTGAGGTATTCACCGAGAACTTCATGCAATTGGCCAAGGGTGAGGAGATGACCCATCGCTTCGACGGCCACACCAACTGCTTCGTTGAGTCCGGTGACGGCAAGGCGATGCTCATCGACTTCAACTACGACGTGCAACCGCTTCCCGGGAAGTACCCGTACCCGGTGGTAGGCCCGATGTCCCTCCTCGAGGAGACCTCGATCAACCACATGGGGAAGATGGGATTCAAGTGGCTGTACTGGAACGCGCTGCTCCCGGGTCGAAAGCTACCGGTCCCGACGCTCATGTCGATGGCAGGGAAGGATTCAAGAGAGGATATGGAGGTAAAGATATGACAGTCGCAACGATCGCCGATCGACAGGTGCAGGTTGACGGCGAAGGATTCATGACGGAGTACGACGAGTGGACGGAGGACCTGGCGACACACCTGGCCGCCAACATCGGCCTCGAACTCACCGACGCTCACTGGCGTGCGATCCGATTCCTACGAGAGGATTTCAAGGAGGTGGGAGAGACCCCGACCTTGCGGCGGGTTACTGCCGTCGGGGGGATCCCCACCAAAGAGCTCTTCCAGCTCTTCCCGAAGAAGCCTGCAAAGAAGATGGCCTACATAGCCGGACTGCCCAAGCCAGTCGGCTGCGTCTAGAGAGATAGGTAAACCGATGACATTGACAACCGAAGTCGCACCGATACCGGTGTTCGACGACGTAGAAACCGACCGCAAGCTCGCGATCATCTGCTCCAAAGGATCGCTGGACATGGCCTATCCGGGCATGGTCCTGGCGAATGCAGCACTTGGCGAAGGCATCGAAACCCACCTGTTCTTCACGTTCTGGGGCTTCGACATCATCAACAAGGGAACGATGGCCCACCTCAAGTTCACGCCTGTAGGCAATCCGGCGACCCATATGCCGCCGATGCTCATGGGACTGCCCGGGATGACTTCCTTCGCCACCCACATGATGAAGAAGCAGATCGAGGGAATCGACATACCTGAGGTTCCCGAGTTCCTGGAGATGATCACCGACGCCGGGGGCCACCTCTGGGCCTGCCGTATGTCGGCGGACATGATGCATCTCAGGGAGGAAGACCTCTACGAGCGAGTCGAGGGAATTATCAGCGCGGCGGACTTCATCGAATTGTCCGAGGGAGCACAGACAATATTTATTTAGAAGTCAGACTCCGGCGAGATCACGGGTGAAGGAGCACTTTGCCCGTGGTTCGCCTCGACTCGAGTGCGGTATGTGCAGCCCGGGCGTTTTCCAAGTTGAACTCGTCGCCGATCTTCACCTCGAGGTCACTGGCCTCGATCCATCCAAAGAGCTCATTGGCTCTGCCCAGGAGTTCCTCGCGGCTCTGGACGTAATCAGCCATGGTCGGGCGCGTCAGAAAGAGTGAGCCCTTCCTCATGAGGAGAAGCGGCGAGATTTCGGGCACCGGACCGGAGGCGTTCCCGAACGTGACCATGAGACCCCTCGGCCGGAGAACATCGAGCCCTTTCATGAACGTGGCCGCACCGACACCGTCATAGACGACGTCGATCCCTCTAGGGCCGACCAACCGCTCCACCTCCGTGGCGAAGTCGACGTCGCGATAGAGGATTACTTCCCACGCTCCCGCAGCCTTGCTCAGCTCCACCTTGTCGGGTGATCCCACGGTCGTCACCACCCGCGCTCCCTTGATCCGTGCGATCTGGGTGAGCAGGTGGCCGACGCCACCGGCCCCGGCGTGGATGAGGCATGTCGATTCGGGGTCGAGCGGGTAAGTATCGGTTGCGAGGTAGTGGGCGGTCAGGCCCTGGAGCAGGAGGGCCGCTGCCGTCTGGGTGGAGATCGCATCCGGAAGGGGGATTGCCCGCTCCGCAAGGATCGCCACCTTCTCGGCATAGCTACCGATGCCGCTGACCCATGCAACCCGGTCACCCGTGGAGAGATCGGTCACCCCACTGCCCACCGCCACCACTGTGCCGGCTCCTTCCAGGCCGGGAACGAAGGGCATGTCGATGTCGTAGAGGCCCGAGCGGTGATACGTGTCGATGAAATTGACGCCGGCAGATTCGACCTCCACGACCACGTCGGACTCGCCCGGCGTCGGGTCGCTGTGGTCCATGTACTGAAGTTTTTCCGGCCCTCCGGTTTCGGCGACGACTATCGCTTTCATTTCGAAACGGTCCAGCCTCTCGATATCAGTTCATCCGTCAGAACACTGTCCGGAATATGGGAGAGATCGTAGAGCGGGCGGTCTACCCCGAGGCAGCGTTGGACCGTGTCCCGCAAGGTTCGCGCCCACGCCTTCCCCTTCGCATCTGCTTCCAGCGAGAGAGTCCCGTCCGGATTGACGGTGAAGACGGATGCCGATATCTGCGGGCTGGAGCGCGAGCCTCGCTCCCCGTAGACGAGGAGCACCGAACCTGCGGGGACGTCCTGGATACCTCCGGTGGCGATGAATTCGCCCTCAAATGCCCAACCCGACGATTTGTTGATGTCGACCGAATGAACGATTTTCGCCCAATTCTTATGTCTTTCATCTCCCGCCAGGGGTACTTCGACCGCTACTAGTACCGCTTCATCCATGATTCTGAGGCTAATGCCATCGACCTGCTGTGACCATCGGCATGGTTCCGCGATTTGTCGACAATGCTCCTCAATTCCTGCCAAGAGGCGCCTTTGAGCGCTTCGAGTCCTTTACGCTTGGTTCATGGCCAAGCTTCGCCTTTTCGCCAACCTGCGCGAGATCGCAGGCGAAACGCAGATTGAGATCGACGCTGCCACTGTCGGCGCGGTGGTGGAGACTGCAATCAAGCGCTTCGGCAAGGAGTTCGAACGAGGCGTTGAGACTGCTCGCGTCTGGGTAAACGGCGATCCGGCCGCGGCCGATGCGCCCGTCGGTGCTTCGGACGAGGTCGTCTTGCTTCCGCCGGTTTCGGGCGGCGCACAGCCCGCTCAGGCGGTGGCTGTCGCTGATTTCGTAGTGTTCCTCCCCCTTGCGATCGCCATCGTTGCGTTTGTTGCCAATCTCCAGGGCCAGGCGGTATGGGGAGCATTTCTGGTCCTGGTTGTTGCGATCTGGGCAGGCGATCTCAGCGGCGTGTTCACAGCTCGCGGGAGGGACATGCCGGTTCTCCCGATGGTCGTTACCTGCACCCTTGGTGTCATCGCAGCACATGCGATGGGCTCATCGGGCTACGGGGTGACTGTCGGCGTCGCAGTGCTAGTCGCACTGGGATGGGCAGTCGCGTTTGTTTCCTACCGGCATATCGAGACCTACAGCCCGATGCTGCTCACGTCGCTGATCGCAGGTCTGGCCGCAGCATCGTTGACACTGTCGAGATCGGCGTTCTCCCCGAGCGACCGGGCGGTCGATGTTTTCTTGGTTGCCACCTTCGCCGCGCTCGCGCTGGGCGCTGTTGCCATTCGGATGCAGCACATTCCACTGCTTGATCCCTTTTCGGTCATCGCTCTCGCCGCAGTCATCGCCTCGGTGGCAGCCGCCGCTCTCTGGGACCTTGACCTCGTCGGCTATCTGCTTGTCGGACTGGGGGTGGCGGTCAGCCTGGTCGCCGGGCGCGGCCTGAGTTCGATGTTGCGGCTTGGCCGGGTGAGCCTTACCGAGATTCCTCCCGGCGCTGTCGCCTCCCTCGACAGCGTTCTTCTCGCAGCTGCCATTTACTACCCGTTGATCAGAATCATTCTCTGAAAGTCGTGTCGGGCGAGGATGGGTTCGAGTTTGTGGACACTATCGAAAAAGTCGAGGCGGTTCTCCCGGTGCTCGACGACATGATCGAAGACGGACTGGTCACGATCGAAAAGGTTGATGTTCGGGTTTACCGGGCAGGGGGCAAGTGAATATCCGGTCAAGAGTTCAGCAAATCCCCTGCGGACAGTAGGATCTTCCGGGCATGGCAGTTGAGAAATCGAATCTGCGCGCACTGCTTGTCGTCCTCGCCATTGTTCTGATCGGCGGACTCTTCCCGCAGGCCACTCAGGCGGTCACCGAATCACAGGTAGATGAAGCCTGTGCCGATTCCCGCGCCCAACTCGAGGAGTATCGGGCCGCGCAGGGTGAATTCGAAGAGGCGGCTCTCGAGTTCGAGAGTGCCCTACTCGAAGTTGCCAGAGTCGAGGACAAGCAGGAACGCGTCGAAGGCTCGGTCCAGTCACACAGTTCAGAGCTCGATCAAATGCAAAGCCTTTTCGAGCAGCAGGCGGTTGAGCTCTATATGAGAGGTGGGTTCTCCAATCCCGGGATAATCCTCTCCGCCTCGTCCGTCGACGAGGTAATGACAACGTCGGGTTTCCTCACCTCGGTTGCTACCGGCGGCCAGTCATCGATCGACGAGTACCTGGCGGCTCGCGGCGAGCTCAACCGGTTCCAGGACGATCTCGATGCCACCAGACTCGAACTCAAGGACGCCGAGGCCGCAGCTCTTGATGTCAGGAATCGTCAGGAAGAGGCGATGAATGCAGAACAGAACGCCTACGCCAAGCTGAGCGGAAGATGTAAGGACCTGCAAGTAACGTATGAGAGGGAGCAGGCGGAGGCGGCGGCACGGGCCAAGCAGCGTGCGTCCGGGTCGGTCCAGGTGGGCTCGTTTATATGCCCGTTCACCCCCGGGCGGACCTCCTTCATCGATTCGTGGGGTTTCCCCCGCTCGGGTGGACGCACCCACAAAGGCGTTGACATGTTTGCAGCCTATGGCGAACCGATGTATGCGGTCGCTACGGGGAGGGTCAGTATCGGAAGCAGCGGGCTTGGAGGTAAGACGCTCTGGCTCGTCGCCAACAACGGGGTTGCCTATTACTACGCCCATCTCTCCGGATTCAACGTCTCCAGCGGTCAGTCCGTAGGCCAGGGAGCAACCATAGGTTTCAACGGAGACTCCGGGAACGCCTCAGGCGGGAGCCCGCATCTCCACTTCGAGATCCATCCCGGCGGCAGCGGGTCGGCGGCGGTCAACCCGTATCCCACAGTGGCCGGAGCGTGCAAGTAACCTGTGACTGTGAAAGACAGCCGCCGACGCATCGATCGGGTCCTTCAGCCCGAGTTCGTCTCCGATCTCGACAAGGTCGATCTCACCGAGCTCCGGGAGCGAAGGGACACCACCGAGGATGTCGAGAGTCAGGTCTCCTACTATCGCCGCCTCCTCCACGGAAGGATGGACCTGCTCGACTTCGAGCTGAGCCGACGGAGTGGCACAGAGGAACGGACCCTGCTCGAGGCTCTCCCCGAGATCCTGGCGAAGGGAATGATCCTCGGCACCGAGCCCACGCTTCGGTACATCGAAGTCATGCCACCCATGCCTGAGTCAACCGGCAAGCGCCTCATCGACAAGATCATGGATGACGGTGTCCTCGCCCAGCTTCCCGATCTTTCCGAGGACGAGATCACTGATGCGCTCGACGGCTTGAGAGATTTCGAGCGCGAGCTGTCGGTGCAGCGGAAGCGGTTGTTTCAGGTGATTGACAAGATCCAGGAAGAGATTGTCAAGCGATACCGCACTCAGCGCGGCACCCCGACAACCACCGGCTGATTGGATTGTCGGTGACCTGGCCGGCGATGCCAGCAGCCAGCCCCGAACGCGGCAAACCTTGGTGGTCGGGGCACTAGTGGCGAATCCTCTGGCCGTGCGGACCCGTTCCGGCCTTACCGAGACGTCTCACGATGGAGCCGTGGCCGTTTTCGACCATTCGGGATCCCTTGTCATCGGGTCGGGCGATATCGACCGGGTGTTCTATCTGAGATCTTCGGCGAAACCCTTCCAGGCGTTTGTCGCTCAGCGAGCGGGGGCGGGTCTCTCCCGGCAGCAGCTTGCGATTGCCTGTGCTTCCCACGATGGAGATCCGGTTCACATTGCCATTGTCGGCCAGATGTTGGACGAGGTCGGACTCGACGAAAACGCCCTGGGTTGCCCCGCCTCCTTTCCCATCGGTGAGCGAGCACGAGATCTCGTTACAAGGCTGAACACCAAACCTCGAAGGATCTGGCACAACTGCTCCGGCAAACACGCTGCCTGGCTAAGGGCATGTGTCGCCAATTCCTGGCCACTCGACACGTACCTGGACCCGGAGCACCCGCTTCAGGTCCGGATCCGCGAGGAGGTGTCCGCCCTCGGTGGGTTCTCCGTAGACCCGGTTGGCATAGACGGATGCGGTGCACCTGTTCTACGGACGACAGTGCGATCGATGGCCTTGATGTTCATGCGCTTCGCCACCGATGCGCGTCTCCAAGAAACATTCGACGCAATGCACACATACCCGGCTCTCGTATCTGGTGTCGGCAACGGTGACACCCTGCTTGCCACCGCCTTCCACGGAGCGGCCAAGCGAGGCGCAGCAGGTTGCATCGGAGTCGCGATCAAGGGGCAATTCGGCCTGGCGGCAAAGGCGTGGGACGGGATCGGCCAGGTAGCAGACATAGCGGTCGCAAACGCACTGGCGCGAATGATCCCCTTGGTTCCAGCAGCAGCCGGGGCCCTCGCTGATGTTCTGAGACCGCCGGTGCTCGGCGGAGGCCAAGTGGTGGGACATCTTGAGTCGAGGTTGGAACTGTGAGTTGGGTATTCCCTAAGGGTCTCACCCCCTTTGATGATCACGTCGGGCCTTTCCCTGCGGAGGACTTCGTGTCGTCGTGGTATGAGACGACCGGCGCTGGCAGTCCGGTGTCCGTCGCTGCCAGGAATGCCTTCCTTCCTCTTGTCGTCGTCGATGGGCTGGTGTCCATCGCCGGCGAGGCGGGGTTGACCGACTACCACAGCCCACTAGGTCCGGAGCCCGAAGCTTTGGTCCCGCTGTTGATGGAAATGAGAGCATCCAACGACTCGCTGGTGCTCGATTCTCTTCCTGCCGGCTCGGCGGCCGCATTTGTGCATGCTTTTCACGATGCTGGCGTTGAGGTCACCGCCGGGGAGGACGGGGCGACCGCCGTGATCACCGTCGATGGTGAGTACCTCGATGGACTTTCGAAGAAGCAACGCCACGAAGTGAGGCGCAAGTACCGCCGTTTCACCGAAACATTCGGGACCCCACACCTTGTGGTGGGCGAAGGTGGTAATGCGGCGTTGGATCGCTTCTCGGAGATGCATCGACAATCGGACGGCGAAAAGGGGACTTTCCTCACTCCGGAACGTGAGGCGTTCTTCCGTCGCCTGTTCTCGGTCGACGGCTGGGAACTTGCGGAGCTTCGGGCGGGTGACCGTGTGGCGGCTTCTCTCTTCGGGTATCTGGGGGAAGATGGCTACTACCTCTACAACAGCGCCTACGGAGGCGATTTTCGGGAAGCATCACCAGGGGCCGTGGCGTTGCACATGCTGATCGAACATCTGGTGAACTCAGGCTGCCGGCGCATCGACATGCTCAAAGGAGACGAGATCTACAAGTTTCGAATGGGAGCCGAGCCCAGACCGCTGCACAGGATTTCCTTCTGATGCGACGGGTAGCCCTACTCACCGTCCATACCTGCCCCCTCCTCCAACCGGGGTCGGGCTGGTCGGGCGGCATGAACGTCTACGTCGACGAGCTGGCAAGGGCGCTGGCCCGGGAAAATGTGCGCGTCGACATCTTCACCCGACGGCACTCGAGAGAGGTTCCCGACACGGTCACCGTGGCCAAGGGAGTGGTTCTTCATCACATAGAGGCGGGCCCGACAAGGGAGATGGATCCCCATAGGACCCATCGCTATATCGGGCTGTTCACCGATCGGGTGATCGGCCAGTTGCGGTTTCTTCATGATGTGTCGCTCATTCACTCCCACTACTGGCTTTCCGGTTGGGCGGGCCTGCGGATCCGCTCGGCCACAGGGCTACCGCAGGTTCACAGCTTCCACACGTTGGGCCGCGTCAAGGATCTGGAACGTCTTCCCGGAACTACCCCGACACAGCTCAGCAGGTTGGCAACCGAGGAGGAGGTGATCGATGGAGTCGACAGGATCATTGCGTCTACTGAAACGGAGAAGACGGATCTGATAACGCATTACGGCGCCGACGGGTCGAAAATCAGTGTCGCCCCACCCGGAGTGGATCACGATCTATTCACCCCCGGGCTGAGGCGAGCGGCTCGGCTCAGGATGGGATGGCCTGACGTCCCCACGATCCTGTTCGTCGGGCGGATCCAGTCGCTCAAGGGACCTGATGTGGCTCTCGAATCCTTCGCCCGGGTCGTTGAAATAGTGGGGGATGCCCGGCTGGTGATGGTGGGCTCACCGTCGGGCGCTGACGGTCGCCGTGATCTTGCAGCGTTGCACAGACTGGTCAAGGAGCGAGACCTGGTGGACCGGGTGACCTTCGCGGAACCGGTGCCCCACTCTCAGATGGGAGACGTCTACCGCGCGTCGGACGTGGTTGTGGTTCCTTCGCGTTCAGAGTCGTTCGGGTTGGTGGCCGCCGAGGCCCAGGCGTCGGGAGTGCCTGTGGTCGCAGCGAAAACAGGCGGGCTGGCCCACGTGGTTCCGGAAGGCTCTGGTGGTGTACTTGTCGACGGATGGGACCCTGAGAATTGGGCATCGGCGGTCAGCTCGGTCCTCACCGATTCCGGTCTTTCCCGCACCCTCGCAGCTTCGGGTCCGCAACACGCAGAGGGATTTTCCTGGGAGACAACCGTGGAGAGAATTCTCGAGATCTACAAGGACGTCGTTTGATCGAAGTCCTCACCGCGCGGATCGCCACGTGGCTCGACGACCCGGAGTCCGCCGTCGAGTACGCCGAGGAACTGGAGGGCAGGTGGGCGGTGCGGATGAGCCAGCTGACTCGCGATGCGACAACCGTGTGGTTCGACCCTCAGGAGCGGAGCCTGGTCTACGAGGCATATGTGCTCCCCGTCCCGGATGCCGCAGCCGCGGTGTACCGGCATGCGCTCGTCAGAAACGGGAGGGCCTGGAGAGCGTTTTTCGCCCTCGACGGTGAAGGTGGTCTCGTTCTCCGGGGCCGCCTCCCGGCATCACGGGTCACTCATGAGGAACTCGATCTCGTCCTCGGGGAGATCTACGAGATGGTAGAGGTCTCCTTCCGCCCGCTGCTCCGCCTGCTTCGCGAAAATTCGGATTAGAAACTTGTGAACACACCCGTGTGGACAAACCCTGTGGAAAACCCCATATTCTGTGAATAAGTGGCCTTCTGGTTGGATTTTCCAGGCGGTTTCTGCTACTTGGCGTTGTTTAGCGATAAGTAGCGGCCACATCGGCGGTATTGAAACGGGGTTCGGGTGGACCTACATTCGGAAGCAACGCCCGAGAGGCGAGCCGGAGAATGATCCGTTCGGGGAAGTGCGGTGAAGGCTTTGGAGGGTCACTCGGGCGTTACCTTATTTTTCGAACTGTTGCGCGTGAGTCCGGCAGGGTCATCTCGTCCGGATCACGATCAGGTGATCGGCTGCAGATTCAGCACCCCATACCTCTCCGAATCGGCCGTGGATCTGTCTCACTTCGCCAGGCTCGTGGGGAAGTTCGAGGGCGGTGAAGGTCTCGGATATCGGGTCGAACCTCACTATCGAGTTCGAACCGAAGTCGCTCACCCAGACGACGTCGGCGTCGTCCACGAACACGGCGTAAGCGGCGGGGCTCTCGCCGGGAAGGGCCCAGGTGGCCCAGTCTCCAGAGGCGGGCAGGTAGCGGCTGAGGTTCCCTGTGTTCCACTCGCTGACCCACACCGCTCCCGACGAGTCCGACCAGACCCTCCTGGCGCCCTGGTCGTCCGAGGGTGGGGAAAGGACGTCTACCGATCCGTCGGTCCCGATTGCTCCCACGTACGATCCGGCGAGGCTTGCGTAGAACACCAACCCGTCGGGAGTGGTCGTGATGCCGTAGGGGCCCCGTCCGCCGGGGGCATCGAAGACTTCCATCGTCCCCGTCACCGGGTCGAGGCTCCCGTAGATTCCACCCTGGCCTGTGAACCAGAGCGTGCCATTCCCATCGAAGGAAGCGGTATTCAGATTCGCCCCGCCGCGGTCCGGGGGTAGCGGAAACACATCGACCTGATGGCTGTTCGGGTCGACGCGGACAATCGCATTGAGTCCGGAGTCGGTGATCCACGGGGCACCTGTGTCGTCAACGATGACGCCGTGGGGCCGTGAGCCCTCTCCGAGATCGATGTTTAAAGTCTCTCCGGTCCCGGGGTCGAGCCACCCCAGGTCTGCCGAGCCCTGCGCTGTGTACCAGACGCCACCGTCGATTGCGGGGGCAACATCGTGGGGCCTCGAACCAGCCGGCACAGGGAAGGCTTCTATTTCGAGAGATTCCGGCGCGCGCAAGGCTGCGGTTGTGGTGGTGATTCCCCGGTCCGTCGTCGTCGTCAT
>DATKCM010000117.1:0-4324 GCA_035513195.1 Acidimicrobiia bacterium
TCCGGCGTTGAGTTTGGTGATCTTGGCGATATTGACACATTGATCACCCATCCGCTCGAAAGTGATGTTGAGGTGGAGGAGGACCGCCATCCGCCGCAGGTCAGGCCCCATCGGCTGATACCGTGCCATCAGCGTCGTCCAATCCTGATGGATCTGGAAGTTCTCGTCGTCGATCGCATGGTCGGCCTCGATGACTTCATCCGCCAATGCGACATTGCCGGTCACAACGCTCTCCACAGCCCGCCCGACCATCCCCTCGGCGGTGTCGATTATCGCGAGGAGACGTTGCTCGAGATGGTCCAACTCGTCGTGAAACTGGGCGTTGTGATCGGTCATCCGAACCGTCCGGTGATGTAGTCTTCGGTGTCTTTCTGCTTCGGAGAGGTGAACAGCTCTTCGGTCGGGCTGAACTCGACGAGATGGCCGGTCCGCTGACCCTCTTCATCTACTTGAACGTTGAAGAAGGCCGTCTGATCGCTCACCCTCGCAGCCTGCTGCATGTTGTGAGTGACGATGATGATCGAGTACTCCTTCTTCAGCTCCAGCATAAGCTCCTCGATCTTCAATGTTGAGATGGGATCGAGCGCCGAGCACGGCTCGTCCATCAGGACGACATCTGGACTCGTGGCGACGGCTCGCGCAATGCAAAGACGCTGCTGTTGACCTCCCGAAATGGCCATGCCTGACTCATCGAGTTTGTCCTTGACCTCGTCCCACAGCGCCGCCTTGCGGAGTGACTCCTCGACCAGATCATCCATGTTGCCTTTGAACCCCAGAACAGACGGCCCGAAGGCGATATTGTCGTAAATCGACTTCGGAAATGGATTCGGCTTCTGAAAGACCATCCCGATCCGACGGCGGACCTCAACGGGATCGACCTTGTCGCCGTACAGGTCGACTCCGTGATACTCGATGACACCCCGGACCTTTGCGCTCGGTATCAGATCGTTCATTCGGTTAAAACACCTGAGGACGGTTGACTTTCCGCAGCCCGAAGGGCCGATCAGCGCCGTAATCTGCTGCTCGTAGATGGGCAGAGTCACATCGTGGACCGCGAGAAAGTCGCCATACAGGACGGAGAGACTCCGCACGTCGATCACGACGTTCCTCGTCAATGGCTGACGGTCAGCTGCGCGCGCGCTCACCCTGACATCCGGTATTGAGTTGGTCGAAGCTGCACTCTCGGCTTTCGTCCCGGTTTCAGGCTCCACGATACTTACATCCCTCACAGGTCTGTTCTCCATTCGATGAGTTGGTTGGGTCTCCAGATACCGTCAGTGACCAATCGGACATCACCATCTCCTCTCGAAGCGATCTCGCAACCACACCGCTAACGAGTTCATGAGCAGGACGAGGATAAGCATCACGATCACCCCGGCAGCAGCCAGGATCCGGAACTCGTCCTGTGGGCGATTGGCGTACTGGAAGATCATCACCGGTAACGTCGAATACCCGTCGGCAAAGAACTTCGGGTTGAAGGTGACGAAGGTCACGGCACCGACCAGAAGGAGAGGGGCGGCCTCACCAATCGCCCGCGCCACAGCCAGGATGATGCCGGTGAGGATCCCGGGGATGGCCGAGGGAAGAACCTGACCTTTTATCGTCTGCCACCGTGTCGCGCCAAGGGCGAGCGAGCCATCTGTGATGGATGAAGGAACGGCCCGAATTGCTTCACGGGCGGCGAGGATGACGGTCGGCAAGACAAGCAGAGCAAGAGTCAGGGACCCTGAGGCGGCGACGAAGCCGAGGCTGAGCGGGCCGCGAACAATGAAGGCAAGACCGAGAATGCCGAAGACAATCGAAGGGACGCCGGCTAGGTTCTGAATGTTCAATTCGATCAGCCGGTTCCACCACCGGCTGTTGTCGGCATACTCCTCCATGTAGATCGCTGCGCCAACACCGAGAGGCACGATCAACAGGACCACCCCGCCGACCACATACAACGTCCCGAGGATCGCGGTGCGGAACCCTGCAGTTTCAGGACTGATTGTGGAAGGTACGCCGGTGAGCAGCCCCCACTCGAGCCGGGGACCCCCCTCGACCGCCATGTAGACGATCAGTGAGGCCAAGCCGAGCAGGGCCAATCCGAGGGCAAAAAGCATCATCGAGATGAAGACCGTGTGAACGACCTTGTCGCGCTGGGAGGACGACTGGAGCGCGGCAAGGGTGGCAGCCCTCGCCCCGGACGTGGCGATCGCAACCCTCTTGGTGCCTGGATCGACAGAGCCTTGCGTCATTACTCGTACACCTCACGGAACCTGCGGACGAATCGGATCGCAATCATGTTCAGGATGAGCGTCGATATGAACAACAGAGCTCCAACTGCAAAAATCGTGTCGTAGGTGATCGTACCGGTGGCGATGTCGCCGGTTGCCTTGCCTGCGATGAAAGAAGTCATCGTTTGCACGCCTTTGGTGGGATCAAAAGTCAAATGTGGATTTCCCGCCCCGGCAGCAATCAGCACCACCATCGTCTCCCCTACTGCGCGCGACCCGGCCAGCACTACCGCAGCGACGATTCCCGAAATTGCGGCCGGGAACACGACGCGCGTCGATACTTCGAATTTGGTGGCGCCAAGCGCGTAGGCACCCTCACGAAGCGCCATCGGGACTGCTCGCATTGCATCGTCGGAAACCGAACTGATTACGGGCACGATCAGCAGGCCCACCGCCACCGCGGCGACTCCTATCGAGAAAGGCCCTTGCCAGGGGAGGAAAGGAAGAAGCGTCTCCGCCAACGGACGCATGAACCAGAAAGCGAACAGTCCGATGGCGACGGTTGGAATACCTGCGAGCACCTCGAGAGTCGGTTTGACGACTCTCCGGACCGATGATGGCGCGTACTCCGAGAGGTAGACCGAAGCGAGCAAACCGATCGGTATCGCCACTCCGAGCGAGATGACAACCACTATTCCGGTCCCGACGACTATCGGAAGTACGCCGAAGCTCGCATTGGCGAAGGCCGGGGCCCACAGGGTTCCGGTGAAGAACTCGACGACCGAGACCTCTTGGAAGAACGAGAATGTGGGGACGAAGAGAGAAATCACTATCGCTCCAGTGACCGCCACGGAGATGGCCGCACACAGGAAGAGGAAGAACCTGATTGCCATTTCTCCGTAGCGCGGGCTGGTCGCCTCCAGCGACCGACGCACGGTGGCGTCGGTGCTGGAGGCGTCTATCGGACCAGCGACCATCGTCAGCTGCCGACAAGGGCGGCGATCTTGGCCTTTTGCTCTTCGATCTGCTCGGCAGTCATAGGCACGAACTCAGCCAGTTCTGCAATCTCGACAGCGTTGTCGATGTAGAACTCGGCAAAGTCGAGTACTTCGGCCCGTGCCAGGGCCGTGTCACTGAAGTAGATGTACAAACCCCGACCGAGCGGAGTGTAGGTACCGTTCGACACGTTCTCCGGAGTAGCCTCGACGCATCCGTTGCCGTCGTCGATAGCTAGAGCTTTCACTGCGTCTCCTGCTTCCTGGTAGTAGGAAAAGGGAATATAGCCCATCGCATACGGGTCGCCTTCGATTGCCCTGACTGCCGCCAGATCGTCTTCACCGATATCGATGTAGTCGTTTCGGATCTGGCCTACCTCACCATTGATCTCCTCGGTGAAGTAGTCGAACGTTCCCGAGTCGGAACCAGGACCATATGGCGTCAATGGTTGACTGGTGATGTCATCCGGAAGGTCGAGACCGTCGACGTCGCCCCAGGTCAGAACCGTCGACCCGGCATCCCAGATTTGGGAGACTTGGGCGACAGTCATGCACTCGACCGGAAGCGAGGAGCTGACAACGACCGAAAGTGCGTCGTTTGCAGCCTGGATGAAGTCGAAGCCGATACCGTTGTCCGTGCAAATCACGACTTCCTCGTCGGAAATCGGTCGGGACGAGTTGTTTGCATCCGTCTCACCAATGCAGAACTTCTGGAATCCTCCACCGGTGCCCGAGATGGCGACCGTAACCCGGACTCCGGGCTCCTGGGACATATAGAGCTCGGCCGCGACCTCCGAAAGAGGACCGACCGTGCTGGAGCCATCGAGCCGGACCTCGCCGGTCATGCTCTCACCGTTTGCTCCGGTTGTTGTTGTCTCTTCGCTGTCGCCGCCACAGGCAGCCACAACAAGAGAAAGAATGGCAATCAGCGCCATCAAACCGCGGGATCGCAGTTTCATACTTCAAGTGCTCCTTATCGATTCGTGAACCTGAGATGAACTCAGGCTGTGGAGCAAGGTACGAACTTGGGTTAACCGCCCAGGGGCATCAAAGTGAACGGAAGGTGAACTTATCAATGTTCCCCCAAAGACGAAGTCGAATGGGGAAAAAGTC
>DATKCM010000118.1:0-4686 GCA_035513195.1 Acidimicrobiia bacterium
GAGTCGGGTCGGGGATGAAGGCATCCAGGAGCTCATCATCGCGACCAACCCGACAATCGAAGGTGATGCCACCGCGATGTACATCGCTCGTGAACTCAAACCGCTCGGGGTCCGGGTCAGCAGGCTCGCATCAGGTCTCCCCGTGGGAGGCGACCTCGACTACGCCGACGAGGTAACCCTGGGCCGCGCCCTATCCGGCCGAATGGAGCTGTAGGCAACTGTCCTCCCAGCGAGCGAAGCGAGCGGCCGTTCCCCCGGAGGCGGAGCCGAAGGGGGGAAAGGTCCCTGCCGGCTCGGAAGGGCCGGGAGGTAAGGGGGCTTGAAAGTCGGCACGATCAGGATGCTCGCGCCGTAAGCAGACGTTGGTGGGTGCGTGCCCCCCTCCCTCCGACCTGACGGTCGGAGTACTCCCCCCACCCTTCGGGCGGTGGGAGAGATGATTCGGGCGGTGGGAGAGATTAAGACGTCGCCGGCGATGAAGCGGTGGGAGAGCGAACCTAGCTGTTGCTGGTGATGGTCTGGCAGCGATTGGGGTCGATGCACTCGGCCGGATCCATCTGGCCGGCACGTCTTGTCATCGTGACGAGCTGGGCGCGGGTTCGCTGTAGTTCGGCGATCTGGCGGTCCACGTCGGCGAGGTGCGACTTGAGCAGACCCACAGTGTGGTGGCATGTTGATTCACCACGGTCTCTGAGCTCGAGGATGTTCGCGATCTCCCTCAGAGTCAGCCCGGCAGACTGGGCGTCCTTTACGAAGTTGATCCTGTCGACGAACTCATGGTCATAGTTCCTGTAGCCGTTGACGTCACGGTCGGGTTTGGGCAGGACCCCGGTCTCCTCGTAGAAGCGTAAGGTCTTGGTTGCAACACCAGTTGCCTGGGCAAGTTCACCGATTCTCATCCTGCAATCTTAGTCACTTGACCTTCCAGTACCCTGGAAGGTATAGAATTGGATCATGAAACAGGTATCACTTCAGGTTCCAGAGGTTCATTGCGACCATTGCAAGACCAGCATCGAGGGTGCGGTCTCACAGCTATCCGGGATCAACAACGTCGACGTCGCCATCGCCGACGCCTCGGTTGCGATCGAATACGACGAAGACACGATCGATCTGAGTCAGATCAAAAAAGCAATAGAGGAGCAGGGCTACGCCGTCTTCGGATAACGCGACAACCACCCTCCGCTTCGACCTGGACGGGATGACCTGCGCCACCTGCGCGATCCGGGTGGAGCGCATTCTCGGTCGTCAGGAGGGCGTGGAGAAAGCTTCGGTGAATCTGGCAGGTGCCTCGGCTTCAGTCGATGTCGTCGCAGGAACAGACCCTGACGGACTGATCGCTGCTGTTGATCGGATCGGCTATGCCCTCAGCCAACACGAAACTGACTCGGGCCGCGATGTCGTCGAGATGTACTCCGATGAAGAGCATGTGGAGCGGCGCAGGTTCTGGATCGCTGCCGCTTTCACCGCACCGGCGATGGTCCTCCATCTCTTCGGCCCACACGAGCTCTGGAACTCGATAGTTCAAGGGATCCTGGTGACTCCGGTCATCTTCTACGCGGGGGCGCGCTATCACCGGGTGGCGTGGCGCCTTGCGAAGCAGGGCAGCGCCAATATGGACACCCTGATCTCGTTGGGTTCACTCGCCGCCTACTTGTACTCCGTTTTTGTCGTCTTCAGCCACGGTGATGTGTTCTTCGAGACCTCGGGGATGATCATCACCCTGATCACTCTCGGCAAGGTGTTCGAGGCACGAGCCAAAGGCCAGGCTTCTGACGCCGTGCACCGCCTGCTCCAATTACGACCGGAAACGGCGACGCTTGTGATCGACGGGGGAACACGCCAGATCGGTGTCGACGAGATCGCACCCGGTGACCTTCTCCGGATCAACCCGGGCCAAAAGGTCCCGACGGACGGCGTGGTACGGCAAGGTGAGAGCAGCGTCGACGAGTCGATGCTCACCGGGGAGGCTGTCCCCGTGCCCAAGATACCGGGCGATGACGTGATCGGCGCAACGGTCAACCAGGCAGGGAGCCTGACGATCGAGGCAACCAGGGTTGGTGTAGACACCGTCCTCGCCGGCATCGTGAGGATGGTCGAGGACGCCCAAGCCTCTAAGGCCCCGATCCAGAGACTTGCGGACTCCTATTCGGCCAAGTTTGTCGGTGCTGTTCTGATCATATCTCTTGGGGTGTTTGCTTATTGGCTCGTCGCCGGAGACGGAGTGGGTGAGGCTCTCAGGATTGCCGTTGCGGTGATGATCATTGCCTGTCCCTGTGCCCTCGGACTGGCCACGCCGACCGCGGTCATGGTCGGGTCAGGGCGAGGCGCCGATCTTGGCATTCTCTACAAGCGCGCTGAAGTCTTCGAGCAGGCCAGGAGCATCGACGTTGTGATGTTCGACAAGACTGGGACTCTGACCCGAGGGGTGATGACAACACAGGAGATCGTCACCGACGATGACGACCTCGAGTTTCTCCGATTGGTCGGGTCGGTAGAGGCGGCCTCCGGCCACCCCATTGGCATGGCGGTTGCGCTCGCCGCTGATGAGGCGGAGGTCAGCCTGACTGAGGTCGACCAACTCGTCACGGAAGCCGGCATGGGTGCCCGCGCCAGTGTCGACGGCCACGTGGTCTTCGTCGGTAAGCCTGACTATCTCGAGGTCTCGGGCCTCTCCGGCCACGATCGGTGGATGAGCGACTTCGATCGCATGCAGTCTTCGGGCCACACCACGTTTATGGCCGGCTGGGACGGGTTGGTTCGAGGTGTCGTCGCCGTATCCGATTCGCTGCGTCTGGAGTCAATCGAGGCCGTACGTCGACTCAAGGACCTTGGAATCGACACCGAGCTGGTGAGCGGCGACGGTCCTGGGGCGACCGGAAGGGTGGCCGAGGCAACCGGAATCAGCTCGTACCGCTCCGGTGCCACTCCCGACACCAAAGCCAAACATGTGGCCGAACTCCAGGAGCGGGGAAAGACCGTCGCCTTCTACGGCGACGGCATCAACGACGCACCGGCCATCACCCAGTCCGATCTCGGGCTCGCTGTCGGGTCGGGTACCGGAGTGGCAGTGGAAGCCGGTGACGTCGTGATTCTGAATGACGACCCGAGGAGTGCTGCGGTGGCGGTCGAATTGGCGCGGGCGACATTCAGGACGATCAGGGGAAATCTGATCTGGGCTTTCGTCTACAACACGGTTGCGATCCCCGTTGCCGCCATTGGTCTCCTGACGCCCACCATCGCGGCTGGAGCCATGGCATTCTCCTCTGTTTCGGTGGTTCTCAACGCCTTGCGGCTCAAGCGCTTCGATCCTAAGTTTTAGACCCCCACTACCCGTCGGTGTGGAGTATGTTGAATCTATGCCCGGGCTGAAATGGTTTGAACATCCGGTGTTGAGCGACCCGGTAGCTCTGATTGCCTTTGAGGGCTGGGGAGATGCCGGCGAGAGCGCCAGCACGGCAGTCGCTGGCTTTCTCGAGCACCCAGCCGCTCGGCGTGTGGCATCAATAGACCCCGACGAGCACTTCGACTTCCAGGTGCGTCGCCCCGTGGTCTCCCTCGATTCGACGGGCGTCCGGTCGATTCACTGGCCGCGCAACGAGCTGTGGGTGGTGGAGGCCCCCGAACAGGATCTCCTCATCGTGCTCGGCGAAGAGCCTCATTACCGGTGGAAGTCATTTGTTGCCGACCTCATGAATGCGTTCGAGAACGTCGGGGTCAAGCGTGCGGTGACGATCGGTGCTTTCATCGGCCAGGTGGCCCACACCCTCCCCGTCCCATTGGTCGGCTCGGCTACTCGCCCCGACACCCTGGCTCTCCATGATCTGCTCCCTTCCGGGTACACCGGCCCCACCGGGATCCTCGGAGTCCTCAATCAAGCACTTGGTGCCAAAGGGGTGGACGTGATCTCCATCTGGGCTGCAGTACCCCACTACCTGTCGAATCAGGAGTACCCACCGGCCACCGAAGCGCTCGCTATCAAGGCGTCAGCGCTGGTCGGGGTTCCTCTCGACATCGGTGAAATGACATCGGCCAGCCGGCAGTTCCTCTCAACGGTGAACGCCGCCATCGAGGAAAACGAAGAGCTCGCCGAATACGTCGAGCAGCTCGAGAAAGATGCCGCCGACCTCGGTCCTGAAGACGGACCCGAACTCGTCGAAGAGATAGAACGATTCCTCCGGGGCCGATGAACCTCACTCCTCCCACGATCACGACCTCGCGATGACCTATCTGCTCTATATCCATGTGGTGGCGGCGACGGTGTGGGTCGGCGGCTTGATCGTGATGGCCGGTCTCGTACCTGCGGTTCGGAATGTGACCGAGGACAGGACCGTGATGCGGGCAATTGCACAGCGATTTGGTGTCTTGTCGTGGACCGCTCTCGGCCTTCTCATGCTCACCGGGATCGCCATGCTGCTGATCGGATTCGACCTGACCACAACGCTGACGACCAAGGTCGGCCTGGTGTTCGTTGCTGCAGCCCTGGCTGCGTGGCACACAGTGTCGGCACGCCACCAGACGCCGCGGACAAGAGGCATGGTCCAAGCAACGATCCTCCTCCTCGCCCTGGTGATCGTTTGGATCGCGATCAACCTCTGATAACGCGTTCCTAAGGCGTGGCGTCTCACATGTGATACCTGGAGCCAACGGAATCGAGCAACAGGGCGATACCAAAAGGACCGGCGACAG
>DATKCM010000119.1:0-17861 GCA_035513195.1 Acidimicrobiia bacterium
CCGACCACTCTCGTCGCCCGGGCCGGTGGCCAGATATTCGAAGTCGACGGCGATTTGAGCATCTTCGACACGAGCGAGCCGAGCGAGGATTTGATCCAAGCCGTCGCCGACCTGGCCGGCGCCATTGCCGACGACCTGAACAACTGAGCCCTCACCTTTTGGTACGGGACCCACTCGCCCGAAGGCTGAGCCAGCCGAAGCCGCAAAACGGTGAGAACAGTGAAGAGCTGGGGGAAGAAGGTCCCCGCGAGAGATCCCACTGCGTCGACTCCCTCGGTGGCCTTGGCCACGGTTTCCCGGTGCGTCGTCCCGACCAGGGCCCGATTCGGAGCACCGCGTCGAGGACCCGGGCCTGCAAGTCAGACTCCACACTGGTGGCGGTGTCCGAGGCGGTCAGCGGCGCTATCGCCGAGAGGGCGGCTCGGACCACGAGGAGAGAGCCCCGCCAGATGAAGAGGCCGGTGGGTGTGTTGCCGGCCGCGGCCCGGTGGATGATGCGCCCGATGATCAGCCGGGGCGGTCGATACTGGATCGGGCCATGGGGAGCGACCATCCTAAGAGTGAGTTTCCATGCCGCGGATCGAGCCGCAGCTACTCAGAATTCGCACTGGACTAGGGGGTGTGCTCCGAGTAGTGTTACGGACGTCGATCTTTCTGGAGGTGGGGCGATGCGCGTGGTGACTGCCACGGCTCTTGTCGGGCTTTTTGTGATGACCGCGTCGGCGGCGGCGCCGATGTCCGGAGTCGGAGGAGCCGAGTCGACCCAAGACGTGATTGTTGTCTTCCACGACGATGTGGGTGACCCGGCGGAATTGGCCAATGTCCTGACTAGAGCTCATGGTGGCGAGCTCCGCTTCGTCTACCAGCATGCGATCAAGGGCTTTTCGGCATCCCTTCCAGCATCGGCCGTAGCTGCGATCGAGCAAAATCCGCAGGTTGCTTTCATAAACGAGAACCGACCTGTCGAGGCCTTCGAAGACAGCGTTCCAACAGGCGTGAGCCGGATCGACGGACCCGTCGCACACAGCAACAGTGTGACAGGTGGGGGTGTCCGAGTGGCCATCATCGACACCGGCATTGACAGCAATCACGAAGATCTCCCCAACGTTGACTTCGCGTCCGGATACAACTGCATCGATCCCGGTGCCTCACCGGAGGATGATCAGGGCCATGGGACCCATGTGGCGGGGACTGTGGCCGCGGCCGACAACGGGCTAGGTGTGATCGGAGTCGCTCCGGCAGCCACTTTGATCCCGGTCAAGGTTCTCAACAGCAGCGGAAACGGAACCTGGGAGCAGGTGATCTGTGGCATCGATCACATCACTGGTCTGAATACAGACGGTGTCGCCAGCAACGACATCCATGTCGCCAACATGAGTCTGGGTGGTTCTGGTAGTCACGATGGAACCACATGCGGGCAGAGCACTGATGCCATGTACCAGGCCATCTGCGGCGCGATCGTGTCCGGCACGACGTTCGTTGTGGCCGCAGGGAACGACGCCACCAACGCCGATGGTTTCGTGCCCGCTGCGTATCCCGAAGTGATCACGGTGTCCGCATACTCCGACACGGACGGCTCGACCAACGACGCCGGCTGCACCGGGTTCGCCATTTTCGTCACGTGTGACGAGGTGTTCGCTCCGTTCAGCAACTATGGCGACATCGTCGACGTCATCGCCCCTGGAGTAAACATCAACTCCACCACCTACGACGGCGGTTATGGCACGAAGAGTGGCACGTCGATGGCTTCACCCCATGCAGCCGGAGTGGCGGCACTGGTGTTGCAGCAGAATCCTGGCTTGAGCGCTTCTCAGGTCGAAGCACATCTCCGTGATTTCGGCCAGTGTCCGGACACGCTGGTGAATGGGGCTGGTAACGACGACTGCCCATCTGGTCAGGGTGAGTGGAAGAACGACCCCGAGAGCTTCACCGAACCGATGGCGCACGCTGCCTACGCGACGGGGTCCTCGGCCGACACCAACACCCCGCCGGTGGCCGCCGATGTCAACGAAACTACAGACGAGGACACCTCAGTGGCGATCACTCTCAGCGGCAGCGACGCCGAAACCTGTGAGCTCAGCTTCTCCATCGTTTCCGGTCCCTCCAACGGGTCGCTCGGCGGGATCACCGACAGCGCCTGCACGGGTGGAATACCCAACTCCGATACCGCCACCGTTATCTACACCCCGAACGCCAACTACAACGGGAGCGACTTGTTCACCTACCGGGTGTCGGACGGATCCGCGACTGATGACGGGACGGTCACGGTGACTGTCAACGCGGTCAACGACGCCCCGGTCGCCAACCACGTCTCGGCGTCGGGGGTCATGAACACCATCATCTCGTGGTCGCCCGACGTGAGCGACGTGGACAATGACTCCTTAACGTGCACGATTGTCGAACCGCCGTTGTCTGGGACAGCAGCCGTCGCAGCGGACTGCTCCAGCGGTTCTTACGAGCCGCCGCCGGATGCAACGGGCGAATTCACGTTTACCTACAAGGCAAACGATGGCACGGTGGACTCGAACACCGCCACCGTCACCATCAACGTCGGCTCGGCGACCACGATGCACGTGGGCGATCTCGAGGCCGTCGCATCGAGCAGCGGGTCCAGTTGGACGGCGACGGTGACCATCCTGGTGTTGGACAATCTGGGCAACCCGGTTGACGGTGCCACCGTCTCCGGAACCTGGACGCTCAGCGATAGCGGAGCGACCACCTCGTGTATCACCGGGTCCAGTGGCACCTGCACGGTGAGCTCGGGGGGTATCCACAAGCGGAACTCGTCGACCACCTGGTCGGTGACAGGCATCAGCCATGGCTCGCTGACCTATGACTTCACTGCCAACACCGATGCCGACGGGGATAGCGACGGCACTTCGATAACGGTGCTCAAGCCGTAGTTCAGACAACTGGCAACGAACGACATATCCCGGGTCCTCGACCCGGGATATGTCGTTATTGAGGCATCTGGATTAATCCAACCGCTACAGTCACCTCGGAAGTTGTAGGAAAGGAAAGGCCGTTCGTCTCACACTCCGAATAGGCACCGTTTTGGTGCTGGTCGTCGCCATCGGTCTCACCGGGCTGGACGGAGTGGAGGCCATCCGGCATCCGGCAACCCTCGTCGATCGGGCGTCGGTCACTGCGGACACTGTAGAACCCGGATTCCCGATCCAATACGTCGGGGTCATCTGGGATGAGGAGCATGGGCACGATCACGGTGCGATCGGATCGCACGGCTTCGTCCGATTCGAATACGACGGCGAATGGGGCGAGTGGATACGGCTGATCGAAGACGGCGCCGACAAGGAGGGCATCTGGGCCAGTGGCCTGGTCTCTGCCCACGGCGCCGAGGCCTATCAGATTCGGGGCCTCCCGGCCGATGCTCACAATGCCCGGGCCGTCGCTCTGAACACGACCGATGGCCCGTTACAGACAACCGGATACCGGCCGGCAGACACCGCCAGCGCGATCGACAACTGTCTTTCCCGGGCCGAGTGGGGCGCCGATGAGTCGCTGCGGTTCGACTCCGACGGCAATGAAATATGGCTGCCGGCGTTCTATCCGGTCCAGACGATGACGGTGCATCACACCGCCACCCAGAACGACGACCCCGATCCGGCCGCCACGGTGCGGGCCATCTACGAGTACCACGCCGTCGACCAGGGCTGGGGCGATATCGGGTACCACATGCTCATCGACGAACAGGGGAGGGTCTATGAGGGCCGCTGGTCGGGTACGACATCAACCCCCTGCTCGGAAGGCGGCGATGGCTCCGACTTCGCCCACGATGCCAACGATGACCTGGTCACCGCAGGGCACACCGGCGGCTACAACTCGGGCAACTTCGGGGTGGCGCTGCTCGGGGAGTTCACCACCCACCCCCGCTTCGGGGCCGAGCCGAAGCAGACCGCGGTCGATGCCCTGATTGGCGTACTCGCCGAGTTCTCATCACGACATGGGCTCGATCCCCATGCCGTGGTGGACTATGTCAACCCGGTCAACGGCGACACCAAGACTGTCGACATGATCTCGGGACATCGCGACTGGACCTCGACCGAGTGTCCCGGTGAGCGTCTCTACGTCCAACTTCCGACGATCCGTGACTCGGTCGCCGCGCAGATGACCACCGTGACCGCCACTCTGACCTCACCAACTGACGGTGCCACCGTCTCCGGGGATGTCACCGTCTCGACTGACGCCGGCAGCGATGCCGGTGTGAGCCAGGTGGAGTTCTTCGTCGATGGCAGCTGGATCGCCACCGACACCGACGGCAGCGACGGCTGGGGTACGACCTGGGACAGCACCGGCGTCGGCGATGGGGATCATGCGGTCAGTGCCACTGCAACAGACGCCGACGGGCAGACTGCCTCCGATTCGGTCAACGTGAGCGTGGACAATGTCGACGACCCACCAGCGGTTGCCATCACAAACCCGGCTAACGGGACGACGGTGTCGGGCTCCGTCGACGTCATCGCCGACGCCAGCGACGACAGGGGCATAAATCAGGTGGAGTTCTTCGTTGATGGCAGCTCGATCGGCATAGACACGGACGGGTCTGACGGTTGGAGCGCCACCTGGGACACCACGGTATACGCCGACGCCGACCATACGGTCAGTGCCACGGCCACCGACAGTCCCGGTCAAACCTCATCCGACTCAGTAGCGGTCACGGTCGACAACTCTGGTGGTGGCGAGGTGACTCTCACTGGAGAGAGCATCAACAACGGGCAGACCTGGACCGCGAAGGTCACCGTGAGCGGATCCTCAGGCGACGGAACCACGGGCACCTGGGACACCGGCGCCTCCGGCGGCTGCACAATCCCATCGGATGCCACCTCCTGCACATTTGAGCTCTCGGGAATCCACAAGAGTGTCTCTTCGGTCACCTACACCGATGACACCAACTCAACGCTGACGATCACGATCTCCAAACCCTGAGCAACTCGAGTGAAGGGAAGAAGGGGCGGTCGATCGGTCGCCCCTCATCCGCGGCTCGTCGCGCCAATTGAGGGTCGTGTTCACGATCTCTTCGGCGAGCAGAAACATTTCTGAAACATTGCCTCGAAACGATGCGGCAGCAACAGAACCAACTGGTTTGGGAGGAGTGCTGATGGATACTGGCGATGCGGCGTGGGTGTTGACTTCTGCGGCCATGGTGTTGTTCATGACACCGGGTCTGGCACTGTTCTACGGAGGCATGGACCGGACGAGAAACGTCCTGAACATGTTGATGATGAACTTCTGGTGTCTGCTCATCATCCCGATCGTCTGGGCGGTCGTGGGTTTCTCGTTGGCGCAGTCGGGTGACGGAGCCTTCCTCGGCAACCTCGACATGGCGTTCCTACGTGGCCTGGGCATAACCGGTGAAGACGGCGGTTCTGCCCTGTTGACAGTCGCCTTCCTGGGCATGTTCGCGGTGATCACGCCGGCCCTCATCTCCGGTGCCGTAGCCGATCGCATGAAGTTCTCGGCTTGGGCGATCTTCGCCCCGGTATGGTTGCTTCTGGTGTTCGTCCCAATCTTCAAGTGGGTGTACGGCGGGTGGATCGGAGACCGGGGTGCACTCGACTTCGCAGGAGGAACCGCGATCCATGTGAACGCCGGTATCGCCGCACTCGCCGCGGTCCTGGTGTTGGGCAAGCGCAAGGGCTGGCCGAGCCAGGGTCACCCGCCTCACTCCATGCCTCTGGTGATGTTGGGTACCGGGATCCTCTGGTTCGGCTGGTTCGGATTCAACGCGGGCTCGGCCCTGGCGGCCAATGGCCAGGCGGTGCAGGCCTTCATGAACACCTTCCTGGCGGCGGCGGCGGCCGGGCTGTCTTGGGGGTTTGTCGAGAAGTTTCGGGAAGGCCATTTCACGAATCTCGGTGTGGCATCTGGAATCGTGGCCGGCCTGGTGGCCATAACCCCCGGCGCTGGTTTCGTGGCCGGGATGTCGCCGATCTGGATCGGGTTGGCCACCGGCGTCATCTGCTCTTTCGCAGTCGGGTTGAAGAACAGGGCCGGTTATGACGACGCCCTGGACGTCGTCGGGGTCCACTTCGTCGGCGGCCTCGTCGGGTCGCTGGCCATCGGTCTGTTCGCCGACCCGGACTTCTTCGGCGGCGAGTTCATGGCCGGCGCCTTCTACGGAGGTGGGTTCAAGCTCCTCGGTGAGCAGGCCCTGGGCAATGGCGCCACCATTGTCTACTGCTTTGTGGTGACGACACTGATCATGCTGGCCCTGAAGGCCACGATCGGGGTTCGGGTCGCCGAAGAGGTCGAGGACAGCGGCCTCGACCTGGCCGAGCACGCGGAGGCGGCGTACAGCAGCGGCAGCGCCACCCTGGCCGGGCACTGACAGGAGAGCCGATGATGCGAGAAGAAACGACGACACGTCTACGGTCGACGGTCGAAAGGACTGCGAAATGAAACTGATCATCGCCTTCATCAAGCCCTTCAAGCTGGGACAGGTGCGGGACTCCCTCAAGGCCGTCGGCGTCTCCGGGATGTCGGTGAGCGACATCTCCGGTTTCGGCCGCCAGGGAGGCCAGACCGAGGTATATCGGGGCGCCGAGTACGAGGTGGAGTTCGTGCCCAAAGTGCGGCTGGAGGTCATCGTCACCGACGAGTTGGCCGGACCCGCGGTAGCTGCGATCGAGTCGGCGGCGCATACCGGGGAGATCGGGGACGGCAAGATCGTCGTAGTTGCGGTCGAGGACGTGGTACGCATCCGTACCAGTGAGCGAGGTGCCGACGCCATCTGACCCGGGGACCCTGTTCCTCTCCGACTTCATCGACCTCCGTGACTCGCTGCGACGGCATCGCATCGGTCACGGAGGTCGTGAAGTGTGTGCGGCGCTGACCTCGAGCCTCGACCGGACGGTGTCAACGCTGGTTGCCCGAGGAGCGGCGCCGATATCGGTGGTCGCCCTTGGCGGGTACGGCAGGGGCGAGCTCAGCCCGTACTCCGATGTCGACCTGATGCTCCTTCATGAGGGAGGGGACGCCTCGGCTGCCGCATCCGACCTGTTCCGCCCTCTCTGGGATGCGAAGCTCCGTCTCGGCCACTCCGTGCGCACAGTCCGGGAGGCGTCGGACGCGGCACGAGAGAGATTCGACACCCAGACAACGCTCCTGACCAGTCGGCTCGTTGCCGGTTCCGAGGAGCTGTTCGACCACCTGATGGCGGCGGTCACCCGGGTGACGCGGGCGCGTCCCCTTCGTCGTTACCTGGTGGATGCCGAGCGAAGCCGACGGGCCGAGGCCCCGTATCGGCTGATGTCCGTGGATATCAAGACCGGTCGCGGCGGTCTGCGCGCATTGCAGGGTTTCGAATGGGAGCGTCGACGCCAAGAGCTGATCGGCAGGTTCTCCACGCAGCATCAGGAAGAGGAAGATCAGGCGCGCGAGGTTCTTCTCCAGGTTCGCAACGCACTCCATGCCGTCACCGGCAGGGCACACGATGTGTTCTCGCCCGAATTGCGTGAGCCGGTCGCGCGCTGGCTGGGGCGCGACACATTCGAGACGGCGGAGGGCCTCGTTGCCGCTATGCAGTCGATCGACCGGCTCGCCGAGCGCAAATGGCCGGAGGTCCTGGAAGTCCGAGCGGTGCCTGCCGCGCGGCGAGCCTGGTCTCGTATCGCCGGTTCGCCTGAGTCGATCAGACCCGACTCGCCCCCAACGATCGACGATATCGACCGGTTACTGGAGGCCGGAGATCGCGGGAGAGCCAGCATCGACAGTCTCTGGGAGCAAGGACACCTCGCGGATGTGCTCCCTGAGTGGGGGGTCGTGGCCAACCTGCCCCAGCTCGAGCCATTCCACCAGCACCCCGTTGCCGCACATCTGTGGCGCACCGTGTCGGAGATGCAGACGATCCTGGGGGACAACGGTCCGCTCGGCCGTGTCGGACTCGAGTTGAACCTGCCCCGGCAGCTCCGTCTCGCTGCCTTCCTCCACGACATCGGCAAGGGTCACGGCGGGACGCACGCCACGGTCGGCGCCGAGATCGCCGCTGCGTTCGCCGAGCGGATGGGGCTCGACGCCGACACCACAGACCTCCTGGTCAGTGCCGTGAGACACCATCTCCTCCTGCCGCTGACCGCCACCAGACGTGACCTCGCCGACCCGGCTGTGATCGACGAAGTGGCGTCGGAGGTGGGCAGCCTCCAGCTGCTTCAGGTGCTCTATCTGCTCACTATCGCCGATTCCAGGGCGACCGGGCCTTCGATGTGGAACGACTGGAAAGCAAGCTTGCTCAAGACGCTGTTCCTGAGATGCGCGGCCAGGTTTGGCGTCGAGGAGCCCGCTGCGGTAATGGGCGGAGCCACCCGGCACGAGGTGCTGGCCAGGTCGGGCGAAGCCGCAGATGCGATGAGCGCACATCTCGACGCCATGCCCGCCGACTATCTGCGAAGCCTCACGGTCGAAGAAGCGCTCTGGCACCTCGAGTTGATCCACGACCTGGTGGGAGCCTCCAATCTGGCTGTTCGGGTCGGAGCGCCCATCGAGACAGTGGTCGTGGTCGGGCCAAACATCCCGGGTTTTCGTCGCATCGTCGGAGCGGTGTTCGCCGCCAATGGAGTCGACGTGCTGGAGGCTCGAATGTTCGGCCGGTCCGACGGCCTCGTCGTCGACTCGTTCCGGGTCAGGGACGATCGCACCGGTGGAGTGGTCCCGGGTGAGCGGTGGGACAGGGTTCGAGTCGATCTCGGAGCCAGCCTTCTCGGGGAGCTCGACACCGACGACAGGGTCGCGGTTCGCGCCGCAGCCTATCCGACAGCGGACATGTCCCGGCCCAAGCCCAGCGTCAACGTATCTACCGATCCCGCCACCGGCGACCTGGTGTTGATAGTGAAGTGCTCCGACCGCATCGGGAGACTGGCCGAGATCCTCGGCGTGCTCGAGGCCTTTGGTCTCGAGATACGCCTGGCCAAGCTCGACAGCCGCGAGGGCGAGGTGATCGACACGTTCCACGTCGGCCCGGGTCGGACGACGGCCGGTCTAGACCTCACCGATTTGGGGCTGCGGATCGCCGACAACGTGACGCCGTGAACATTTCAAGCGCGGGCATCCGGCCTCTCCCACCCTGAACCGCTTGCCGATCTAGTGTGGTGGCCTGGATCGGACAGGAGACACGTTGGAATTTCGGCAATTGGGGCAAACCGGCTTGCACCTGTCCGTTTTCGGCATGGGATGTGGAAACTTTGGGGGAATCGGTAGCGCTCCTGAATTCTTTGGGCAGGGTGAGTCCGGAGACGAGGCGTTTATCCTCCTCGATCGTGCGGTCGAATTGGGCATCAATTATCTCGATACTGCCAATGCTTATGGAGGGGGTCGAAGTGAGACCACCATCGGCAAGTGGCTGGCCACCAAAGGCAATTCGATCCGTGATCGTGTTCTGATCAGCTCCAAGGTGGCGAGTCCTGTTGGCGATGGCCCAAATCAACGTGGGCTTTCGCGGCGCCACATCCTCGAGCAGATTGACGCCAGTCTTTCCCGTCTCGGGATTGATTATCTGGACATGTACATTGTCCATGAGCCGGATCCGACGACGCCCCTCGAAGAGACTCTCGATGTGCTCGACTCACTGGTGACGGCCGGCAAGGTCCGTTACATCGGCGCGTCCAACTTTCCGGCGTGGTTGATGACCAAAGCCCTTTGGTTGAGCGATGCCGCGGGTGCGCGGCGTTTCGAGTGGATCCAAAACTCGTTCAACTTGATCGATCAAGCAGATCAAGCCGAAGCGCTAGATCTTTGTCTTGACCAAGGGCTCGGATTTACCAATTTCAGCCCGCTATGCGGGGGTTGGCTAACCGGTAAATACGCCATCGGCGAGGACTACCCCGAGGGCTCGCGAATGACGAAACGTCCAGAGCCCTACGTGCGCTACTGGAACGAGAAGACCTTCGAAAGTATCGACCGGTTGTCTGTCGCCGCCGCAGACCTCGGAGTAAGCACGGCAGGTCTCGCCCTGGGTTGGCTATATCACCACCCCGATGTCACCTCGTCGATCATCGGTCCTCGCAGATTGGCTCATTTCGACCCGGTGGTTCAGGCCCTGGACCTGGCTCTGACCGAGGCGCAATGGCGGGAGATCGGCGGGTATTTCGTGTCGGATGGTGTGTAGATGGAGACCATGATCATCAGCCAGGAAGAAGTGCCCGGACTGCTTCCGATGGATGAATGCATCGCCGCGGTCCGCCAGGCTCTAGGCGATCTCGCCCTTGGTCACGGGATCCAGCCACTTCGACCCGTGATGTGGCTCCCTGAGAAGGTCGGAGCGCTTGGGATGATGCCCGGATATCTGAGTTCGATAAAGACAATAGGTATCAAGGCAATCACGGTTTTCCCCAGCAATGCCGGCACCGAATATGACTCTCATCAGGGAACGGTGATGCTGTTCGATGCCTCGAACGGAGCGCTGAAGGCGGTCATCGATGCAACTGAGATCACCGCGATTCGGACGGCGGCGGTGTCGGCGGTCGCCACCGACTTGCTGGCCAGGCCCGACTCGTCGGTCCTCACCGTGTTGGGATCCGGTGTGCAGGGTCGCGCCCACATCGAAGCGATTCCATTGGTCAGGCCGATCGACGAGATTCGGGTTTGGAGCAGAAATCCAGCCAACGCCAGGCGATTGGTCGAGTCGGAAATCGGGGGCGTCGCCAGAATCCACGTTGTCGAGTCCGTGGTAGCAGCTGTCGAGGGAGCGGATATCGTCTGTACGACCACCTCTTCTTCGGGGGCGATCCTTCCCGGATTTCTGCTTGAACCGGGAACGCACATAAACGCGGTTGGTTCCAGCGTCCCCTTCGCGCGTGAACTGGATTCGGAGGCGATTGGAAAGGCTCGCGTCTTCGTCGACAGCCGCGAGTCGGCCCTCAACGAATCCGGAGACTTTTTGATGGCGCGAGCCGACGGCGCAGTTGATGACGACGACATACTTGCCGAGATTGGCGAGCTCATCGTTGGCTCCCACCCGGGACGGGGGAAGGAGGACGAGATAACCCTCTTCATCTCGGTCGGGGTGGCTGTGGAGGACATAGCCGCAGGCGACCTGGTCTATCGAAACGCTCTGGCCGCCGGGAAAGGCGTGGGAATCTCGCTGGGAGGTGCCCGCCATGATTGATTCGATACCGCTCGCGGAGATCGAAGCAGCCCGCCAACGTCTGGAGGGGCTTGCCATGAGAACCCCGTTGGTGCGCCTCAATGCGGACAACATCCCAGGCGAGATCTATCTCAAGCTGGAGAATCTCCAACCGATCGGGTCGTTCAAGATCCGCGGTGCCGGCAATGCGATGGCTGTCGCCGGTGCCGAGGCTCTGCAGTCCGGAGTGTGGACCGCGAGTGCAGGGAACATGGCCCAGGGTGTGGCCTGGAACGCGAGGCGGCTCGGAATTCGGTGCTCGGTAGTGGTGCCCGACCACGCCCCGAGCGCCAAATTAGACGCCCTCGCCCGTCTCGGGGCCGAGGTAGTCAAGGTTCCATTCGAGGAGTGGTGGCACATAATCGTGACCCATGAACACGCCGGCCGGACCGGCGTGTTCGTTCACCCCGTCAGCGACCCGGCGGTGATGGCAGGGAACGGAACGATTGGCCTCGAATTAGTGGAAGACCTGCCCGATATGGACGCTGTGGTGGTTCCGTACGGTGGAGGGGGGCTCAGCTCGGGGATTGCGTCGGCGTTGCGACATCTCCGCCCCGAAGTGCCTGTGTACGGGGCGGAAGTGGAGACTGCGGCGCCTCTCGACCCTGCGTTCGTGGCGGGCCACCCGGTCGACGTGGAGTACGTCCCGTCCTTCGTGGATGGCATCGGATCGGCCCGGGTCCTCGACGACATGTGGCCGATGGTCAGTGGTTTGTTGGCCGGCTCCCTGGTGACGTCCCTCGATGACGTCGAAGCAGCCATCCGCTTGCTCGCAGCACGTAATCATGTTGTCGCCGAGGGAGCCGGGGCGGCATCGGTGGCCGCGGCAATCAAAGGTGGGGCCGGATCGGGGAAGATCGCCTGCATCGTCTCGGGTGGAAATATCAACCCAGAGAAGCTGGCAGAAATTCTTGTGGGGACGGCTGGCACCACTTCTGCGACATGATTTTGAAATCCGTGGCACAATCCCGCACGGAGCAACGGGCAGCTGGATGACAGGATTGCTAAATGGCTGGCTACATCACGCATGTGGACAAGGTGACCCCGGTGACTGGGCCCGGCGACACGGTGTCGACCAGAACCACGATCGACGGGTCGGTAGGTGCCGAGCACCTGGTCCAGCGAGTATTGCATTTTTCCAGCGGGAAGTGCCTGGCCCGCCGGAGTGTCGGCCGGGATGAGGTGGCATACGTCGTATCCGGTTCGGGGACCCTCACGCTCAATGGAGAGCCTCACAGCTTATTTGCCGACATGGGTGTCTATATCAGAGCTGACGAGAACTACCAGGTTGAGAGCTCAGGGAGAGAAGACTTGGTGTTGATTTCGGTGACCGCACCAGAGGCGTCTCAAGTCGTGGCCAACGGTGAGCGCAAGGTGACGGTCGCGGTGGCCGACCAGCCGGTCATCCCGGCGGGTAAGGATCGTGAGTTCAAGTTTGTGATCAACCCGGAGGCAGGATGTCAAGAGGTCACCCAATTCGTCGGCTGGATACCGCCCGGTCGGGCCCCCACCCATTACCACCTGTACGACGAGGTAATATATGTGCTCGACGGTGATGGTGTTCTGCACCTCGAGGGTCAGCCTGATACGCCGATCTCGACCGGCACTTGCATCCATTTACCGCCACCGGTCGAGCATTGCGTCGAGAACACCGGCGACAGGCCACTGAGAGTGCTCGGTGTGTTCCACCCAGCGGGGAGCGCAGCCGAGGCCTACGAAGAGACAACCAACAAAAACGAAGGGAAACAATGAGAAACAAATCGATCCGGAGGTTGGTGGCTTTGCTGCTGACGCTCTCTCTGGTAGCTGCAGCCTGCGGCGATGACGAGGGTGGAGATACCACCACCACGGCGGGCGCCGACACCACTACGACCGCGAGTAGCGACGAAGAAACCACGACCACAGGCGCGGAGCCGATGGTCTGCGAGGCCACCGTTGGCTTTATGGGACCCATAACGGGACCCGTCGCCTTTCTTGGTGAAGTGCAGCTGAACTGGTTCAAGTTCGCCCTCGACACATTCAACGAAGAGATGGGTTATCAGATCCAGTTTGTGGAAGGTGACAACCAGTTCGACACCGCGCAGAGCGCGACGCTGGCAGCTCAGTTCCTCGACGACAGCAGCATGGTTGCCGCAGTCGGGCCGGCTGGTAGCGACCAGGTCGCCGCCGCCGGTGCAGTGTACGAAGCAGGCGACCCGAACTTCACGTTCATCTCGCCGTCTTCCACCCGGTCCGGCATAACTGCCAGCTACACGGGCATGTTCCGCACGGTTCCCACCGATGACGACCAGGGTCCGACAACGGCCGACTTCCTCGTGGCGCAAGGCGCTGCAAAGGTGTTCGTCGTTGACGACCAGTCGTCATATTCGACCGGCCTCGCCACAACCACGATCGAGAATCTCGAGGCAGCGGACGTCGAGGTGATTACCGAATCTGTGGCTCAGGACGTCACTGACTTCTCGTCCCTGGTCGGCACGATTCCCGACGACACTGACTTCGTGTACCTGCCATGGCAGGTCGCGGCCAACGGTGAGATCTTCGCCAACCAGATGGAGGAGCAAGGCAAGACTGCCACGATCTTCGGATCAGACGGTATGGACTCGGAGGACTTCGCCAAGGCTGGCTCATTTATCGCCGCGTTTGCGCCTGATATTGCTGCCATCCCCGGTTCGCAAAGCATCCTGGAGGGCTATCTGGAGCAGTACGATGACACCAACACGTTCGGTCCCCCGGCCTACGCGGCCGCGCGAGTGATCCTGGAAGCCATATCTCGGGTCTGTGAAGCGGGAGAAGTGCCGGATAGGGCCAATGTCCAGGCCGAAGTCCGCAACACCGATCAGGCCGACTCGATCCTCGGATCTCCAATTTCGTTCACGGAGGACGGAGACCTTGTCGAAGGCCGGTTCTTCATATTCGAGATCCAGGAGGATGGTACAAAGACACTCGTCCCCTAGACGAGAGCAAAATAAGGCGACATGGAGTTCTTTCTCCAGCAGACGGTGAATGGCCTGACGCTAGGAAGCGTTTACGCGCTTCTCGCCCTTGGTTATTCGATGGTCTACGGGGTGCTGAAGTTGTTGAACTTCGCACACGGAGAGGTCTACATGTTCGGTGCCTTCGCGGGTTATGGAGTGCTGACGGTCCTTGGTGGGCCGTCAGCACTCATCGTGCCCGTATGGGTCGCCATTACGTCAATGTTCGTGGCAGCGATGGCGGCATCTTCCGCCATCGGTGTCGCCCTCGAACGTTTCGCCTACCGCCCACTTCGCAACGCCTCACGCATTGCTCCCCTGATCAGTGCCATCGGGGCTTCGTTCTTCTTGCAAGCGTCGGCGCTCTTGTTGTTCTCCGCCAACTCGAAGAGCTATGACGCCCCCCGATTGATCCCCATCAGTTCCGGGGTGACGATTGGGCCGATCAACGTGTGGCTGGTCCGCATTCTCGTGATCGTGACGGCAGCTGTTCTCATGATTCTTCTCACATTGTGGGTGTCCCGGACCCGCACCGGCAAGGCGGTGCGTGCGGTGTCCTTCGATCGCGAGGCGGCAGCGATGATGGGAATCGACGTGGATCGTGTCATTGTCGTGACCTTTTTGATTGGTTCTGCGCTCGCAGGAGTCGGCGGGGTGATGGTCGGTTTGGTTTTCGGCCGCATATTTCATCTCATGGGTTTTGTCGCCGGGCTCAAGGCATTCACTGCGGCCGTGGTCGGGGGCATCGGGAGTATTCCGGGGGCGATGCTCGGCGGCCTCCTGATTGGATTCGCCGAGTCGTTCACGACCGGGTATCTGTCTTCGACGTTCCAGAACCTCATCGTCTTCGGTCTCTTGATCTCGTTTCTTCTGTTCCGGCCCAGCGGGTTCCTCGGTCGGCCCGAACTGGTGAAGGTGTAAGTTCATGTCCCAGATCGGCGTCGACCAGTGGGTAGAACAATCCGGAGAAAGACGTGAGCAATACTTCGGGTGGAGCGCGCCTGCCCGCAGACTTTTCGACAAGTTGCGCCCCGGGTGGCGTCTCGCGGTCTTCTTAGTCCTGGCTGGCCTCTATCCGCTTCTGGTGAGCCAGACCGGAGTTAGGGTCGGCATCACCGTTCTCCTCCTGGCGATGTTGGCTCTCGGGCTCAATGTAGTGGTCGGGTGGGCCGGGCTTCTCGACCTCGGCTTCGTGGCGTTTTACGGATTCGGTGCCTACTTCTACGCCATCGTCGCTTCCAATCAGTTGCCGGCTCACTGGCCGACATGGATCGCGATCCCGGTCATTGTGATCGCGACCGCCCTCCTGGGAGTACTGCTGAGTCTCCCCTCGCGCCGGTTGGTCGGCGACTACCTGGCGATCATGACCCTTTTCTTCGCACAGGTCTTCGTCGAGATTGTACGGAACTTCTCGCGGTTGCCCGGGGTCAGGTTGGATCTCACCGGAGGACCAAACGGGATCACGGGTGTGGAGCCGTGGCGCCTGTTCGGCTACCCGTTCAACACATTCACCCGGAACTTCTACTTGCTACTGGCACTCACCGCCCTGCTCATCGTCGGTTTGCACAATGTCGAGAAGTCCAGGACCGGTCGTGCCTGGCGGGCACTACGCGAAGACACCCTGGCTGCCGAACACATGACTAACCCGGTCAACCGACTCAAGATGCTGGCCTTTGCCGTGGGCGCCGCGATCGCAGGTCTGACCGGGACGATTTTCGCCGCGGTCCAGGTGGGGGTATTCCCTAACAACTTCGCCCTTCTCTTTCTCATCACCATTTACGCGGCAGTCATCCTCGGCGGAACGGGATCCATCCCGGGGATGGTGGTGGGCGCGATCGCGGTCGCATACACGCCAGAGATGCTGAGAAATCCTGGGACCGCGGGGTGGATCTTCTACGGCGGACTGATCGTCCTGTTACTTACGAACTTCCGGAGATGGAAAATGATGGCTTCGGTCGCCGCCGGTGTGGTCGCCTTCGGCTACCTGGTCAGGCTGGCGGCCCTCACGATCTGGGATGACACGATCCTTGGTGCTGCCAACGACACCTTCGTCTCGCGCTTGGTGGACGATTGGGTTCTCATCCTCGGTGCCCGACAGGACGTGGTAACCAGCTACGCGTTCGTCGCAGCGGTCATCGGCGTTCTCGGGGTCATCGTGACGAAGAGTTGGTGGCGGGTTGCGTCGCTGATCCCCACTATTTATCTGGCGATTTTCGTATGGGAGAACAAACTGGCTCTGCAGCCCAGTGTCACCCGCCAGCTGCTCTTTGGCGGAGTGCTGATGGTGATGATGGCCGTCCGACCGCAGGGTCTGTTAGGGACCCGCCAGGTGGAGATCACATGACCCCGATACTCGAGATCCGCGGTCTCTCCAAGGCTTTTGGTGGCCTGGTCGTGATCAAGAGTCTGGATCTCGCCGTCGAGCCCGGGGAGATAGTCAGTGTCATAGGCCCGAATGGCGCTGGTAAGACGACATTCTTCAACCTGATAAGCGGTATCTACCAGCCCGATTCGGGTGAGATACTTCTCGACGGGGAGAGCATTCTCGGCTCCTCTCCCGAGCGGATCGCCAATCTCGGAATCGCTCGAACCTTTCAGACCCTGAGAGTGTTTCTCAACATGACTGTAAGAGAGAACGTAATGGCAGCAACCTACGGCGCCACCTCGGCGCGGTTGTGGCAGTCGGTTTTCCGCACCCCGGCTGCCCGTCGCGAAGAAGAAGAGGTGAGAAATCTCGCTGAGGAGAAGCTGGGTTTCTTCGGTGATCGTCTGGTGGGATATCGATGGGACCAACCGGCGTACAGCCTGTCCTACGCCAATCGTCGACGGTTGGAAATCGCCAGGGCGATGGCAACGAACCCGCGGTTGTTGATGCTGGATGAGCCGGCCGCCGGAATGAACCCTGCTGAGACCGCTGAGATCACCGGGTTAATCGGCCGGCTCCGGGAGGAAGCTGGCTACACGATTCTTGTGATCGAGCACGACATGCATGTTGTCGAAGGGATATCGGACCGGGTCGTCGCGTTGGACCACGGGGTGAAAATCGCCGAGGGATCCTTCGATGATGTCGCCACTGCTCCCGAGGTGATCGAGGCGTATCTCGGATACGGCGCGGCAAAGATCGGATGAGCAACTCCCGACCACTCCTCGCCCTCAAGGACGTCAACACGTATTACGGCCAAATTCACATCCTGCAGGGGATTTCGATGGAGATACAACCCGGTGAGTTGGTATGTCTTCTGGGAGGGAATGCCTCCGGAAAGTCGACCACACTCAAGACGATCATTGGCATCGTGGAACCCCGGAGCGGAACGATCGAGTTCGATGGCGTTGAGATCACCGAGACGTCGACGAGCCACCGAATTGGCCGGGGAATGGCAATAGTCCCGGAGAACCGGCGTCTTTTCGCTCCGATGACGGTCCTCGAAAATCTCGAGATGGGCGCGTACCTCCGGGATGATGACTTCTCAGACGACCTGGAAAATGTCTACGAACTCTTTCCCCTTCTCGCAGAGAGGAGGCACCAGCTCGCCGGCACCCTGTCCGGCGGAGAACAGCAAATGGTGGCGATGGGGCGCGCTCTGATGTCCAAACCGAAGCTCTTGTTGATGGATGAGCCATCGATGGGCCTCGCTCCTATCCTCGTCGAACAGAGTTTCCAAATAATCAAGCGAGTGCACGAGGCGGGGGTTTCGGTTCTGGTCGTGGAACAGAACGCCAACATGGCGCTTTCGATCGCCGATCACGGTTATGTG
>DATKCM010000120.1:0-22549 GCA_035513195.1 Acidimicrobiia bacterium
GTGTCTCTCCGGCCCTCGACACCCCTGGCTGCGTCGAAAATGCTCGCCGCAGCTCCCGGCTGCGACTGCGCTTTTCTCCTTGCCAGATGGCGCCGATGACTCGGAGACACCCTCGCCCTATTTCAACGACAGACCACTAGCTTCTACACGGCAAGCGTCTACACGCCGACGTCGGCGTCGATCCGGGCCTTGGGAAGCTGAACCACGAACGTTGCGCCTCCTCCCTCGGTCTCCTCGACACGGACCGAGCCGTGCATCACCTCAGCCAGCGACCGCACGATGCTCAAGCCGAGACCGGTGCCCCCTTTCGACCTTGTGTCGGATTGGTCGATCTGGGTGAACCGTTCGAAGACTCTCTCTTTTTCGTGCTCGGGAATCCCGGGACCATGGTCCACCACTGAGATGATTCCTTTCTGGCCTTTGTCCCACCCATAGATCTCCACCGAACTTCCCGCGGCGTACTTCGCTGCATTCTCCACCAGGTTGATCATGATCCGGGAGAGATGATCCTTGTCGGCTTCGACTGCCAGGTCGTGTGGTTCCACCGAGACCGAGGGATCGATGGAGACGGTGTTGGCAACTTCCTTGAGAAGGTCGGCGAGCCTTATCGTCTCGAGATGGATCGGGATGGCGCCGCGGTCGATCCGGGAGACGACCAGGAGGTCGTCGATTAGACGTTGCAGTCGTCCAGCTTGCCGGCGGGCCGTTCCAAGCAACTCCTGGGCCGTGGCAGTTTCCGGCTGAAGCTCGGGCCGGTTGACGGTGTCCAGCGATCCGATTATCGAAGTCAGCGGTGTCCTCAGCTCGTGGCTGACTGTCGACACGAAGTCTGTCTTCATCTGGGCGACCTCTTCGAGACGTCTTGCCATGTCAGCCTGAGCCTCATAGCGGCCGATCTGGGACAGAACCAACCCGGCGGGGGCGGCGAGCGAGCCCAGCTGATTTAACTGGTCCTCGGTGAAATCGGCGTCGTATGGGTCGCCGATGATGACGAGGCCGACCCTCATCGATTCCACCTTGAGCGGCGCGATCATCGCTTGTTCGATCCCGAGCTCGCGGAGCAGGGCGTGGCTGCTGGAGTCTCCGTCCACATTCCGGATCAGGATTGGGCGTTCCGCCTTGAAGGCCTGGGCGGCAACCCCGGCGCCGGAGACATTGGTGACCATGACTTCGGTCTCCAGGGGGTAGCCATTCACCCAAATCGGGCTCATCACTTCGAGGCGGTGCTGGTCGGGGTTGTAGAGGAGGACGACGCCGACCTGGGCGTCGAGATACTTGCATATCGTCCCGACGAGATGAGGAACGATCTCCGCCAGCGACTCGGCCCGGGCCAGGGTGGCACTCACCTCGTACAGCCGCTCGAAGTCTCCGCGCTGTTGGGCTATCTCCGCCTCTCGAGATGCAGATCGGACGCTCTCACGCTCGAACTCGAAACCGACGAGGGCAGTGGCGGCGGCCACAGCGATTACCGTCAGGAGCGGGCCGACCAGGTCAAGGTTCAATTCAAACGACACGTAGCTGATAACCGCGGAGATGATCACGGTGATGAAGGCATGGGCCCACCAGGTGAGCAACAAGCCAGAGACTGCGGCCAGGCCGAAGAGGATTGGGCCCGCCGTGGGATTCATCGATGGGATCAAGGCGATCGCCCCGATCCCGGCGGTGAAGATGGTGAGCCAGATGAGCGAGATCCAGGGCGCTGCTCCCGTGGACATGAGGCGGTCCCAGCGCACGGCGGTTGAGATCATCAAGGTCACGACTAGGGCGCCGACAGGGATGAAGAACTCCGGGAGTTGGAAGGCCTGAACCCGAACCGCCTGGGCCCCGAGAATCACCATGACAAACCAACCCACGGCCGAGGCACGCCGCAGCAATGACCCGCGAAACGGGGCCATAGCCTTGTGCGTACTGATCAGTTGTGATGTCATGGAGTGAGGATTCTCTGCCTCTCCACAGTATTCTCGGCACTTATCGGTCGACTATCGAGGATTGAATTGGCTTTGCGGTCTCTGGTGAATGGGTCCTTGTTTGCCGAAGCGGTCGGTGTCGGCCAGCCGCGCGTCCTCGCCCTTCACGGCTGGGGCCGACGCGGCAGTGACTTCGCCCACAGTTTGGCGGGTTTTGGTGCCCTGGCGATGGATCTCCCGGGATTCGGGGCGACGCCGCCGCCCGACGCTCCGATCGGGGCACGAGAATACGCCTCGTTGCTGCTCCCCGTCCTCGAGGAATTCGACGCCCCGCCCCTCGTCGTGGGCCACTCTTTCGGGGGGAGGGTCGCCGTCTGCCTGGCTGCCCAGCACCCGGGCCGGGTGGCGGGCCTCCTCGTGACAGGAGCACCATTGCTCCGGCTCGCTCCGGGCAAGAACCCGCCTCTGGCTTATCGCATGGCGCGCCGCCTCAACAAGTACGGTCTTGTCCCGAATGGGTTGATGGAGGCCATGAAGAAGAAGCGGGGGTCAGCTGACTATCGGGCTGCCAGCGGTGTGATGCGGGATGTCCTGGTCAAGGTGGTCAACGAGGAATACCGCGAGGAACTTTCTCGTCTCGCCGGTCCAATACACCTCCTGTGGGGTGGTGACGACAAAGAAGTACCTGTGACCGTGGCGCACGAGTCGGCAAAGCTGGTGGCGGACGCGGGTGGTATCGCCTCCGTCGAGGTGGTAGAAGGGGTGGGGCATATGCTTCCGATCCAGGACCCTGATTCTTTGCGGGTCGCTGTCGGCAAGATGCTTCGATGAATTGGCTGTTGGCGGCCGCCTGCGCCCTCGCGGCGGTGCCCGCCGGTTTGCGCTGGTTGCGTGTCGCGCAACGGGAGCATTACCTGCCGCCTGCAGCAACCCGGTTCGCCGCCCGATGGTGGATTGTCGGCTCCATCAATCCGTTGCTCGCTCTGCTGGCTCTTGGCGGAGTCGCCGGCTCACTTGTCGACGCCCGGCTCGGGTTCCTCACCGCGTTCGCCCAGATCGGCCCGATCGGACTTTCGGTGCGCGGTCGGACATCGCCTCTCGCGTGGACTGCCCGATTGCGCCGGGTCGCTTCGCTTGCCGCAGTCCTGGCCCTTGTCATCATCGTTCTCGGGGCAGTTCTCGAAGTGCTAGTGGTCTTACCTCTCGTGGTTCTGCTGCTGCCGCTGATCGTCGATCTGTCCCTCTGGTTGCTCTCACCTATCGAGCGAAGACTCGGCGATCGCTGGGTGGAGAAGGCGGCGCGCCGACTGGAGCAGTCAGGGGCCAGGGTTGTCGCTATCACCGGGTCATACGGGAAGACGACCACCAAGCTGTATGTTCAGCATCTCCTCGCGGCGTCGGTGCGGGCAGTCGCCAGTCCTGCCTCGTTCAACAACCGGATGGGACTCGCCCGGGCCATCAACGACCATCTCGTCCCGGGAACAGAGGTATTCGTCGCAGAGATGGGGACCTACGGACCGGGAGAGATCGCCGACTTGTGCAGTTGGATCAAACCGACGGTGGCTGCAATCGTCTCGGTCGGGCCGGTCCATCTCGAGCGGTTCAAGACGGAGGAGAGAATCGTGGCCGCCAAGTCCGAGATCCTGGATCGGGCAGAGACCTGCGTCATCCCGGTTGACCATCCCCTGCTCAAAAGGCTGGCCGAAGAGCGGCGAGGCACCATTGATCTGGTCACGGTGTCCGCTTCGGGAGCAAGTGCGGACATCCGATACGACGAAGGTTCGATTCACGTCGACGGGACGGCAATTGCCCCGGTCCCGGACGCGGTCTTCCCGACCAATCTCGCCGTGGCGGTGGGGATCGTCCGCGCCCTGGGCTATGAGGTGGATCGGACCCGATTCGAGAGCCTTCCCCGAACCGAGCATCGCCAGAGCATCGAAGTATCCGCCTCGGGGGTCACGATCATCGACGACACCTTCAACTCCAATCCCGCCGGGGCGGCGATGGCGCTCGCCACCTTGAGCGAACTCGGGGGCCGGAGGTTTCTCGTCACTCCAGGCATGGTCGAATTGGGGCCGGTCCAGGATGCCGAGAACGAGTCATTCGCAAACGCGGCTTCGGTCGTCTGCGACGAGATCATCGTTGTGGGGAGGACAAACCGTAAAGCATTGCTGAGAGGTGCCGGAAAAGGCCAGGTGTCGGTTACCGTCGTGCCTGCCCGCGACACGGCGGTGGAATTGGTGCGCGACAAACTGGGTGCCGGCGACGCCGTCTTGTACGAGAACGATTTACCCGACCATTACCCCTAGGAGCCTGTTGCAATGTCTCAGACAGCAGTTGTGTTCGGAGGGCCCTCCGATGAGCATGACATCTCGATTCTCACCGGCCTCCAGGTCCTTCATGCACTCGACGACGTGGTCGGGATCTATTGGACCAAGACGGGCGGGTGGTACCAGGTCGGTTCGGACCTCGAGGCCAGAGACTTTGTCGATGGTGTGCCACAACGGTCCCGGGAGCTCACCTTCTCGGCGGCCCCGGGTGATGGATTCCGGCTCAAGCGGAAGTCGATGGATGTGCGCACCGTTTTTGTCGCCTGTCACGGCGGCCCCGGTGAGGATGGGACGCTTCAGGGCCTTTTCGACCTGGCAGGCCTTCGCTACACGGGGCCCGGTCAGGCCGCCTCGGCGCTCGGCATGGACAAGCTTGCCTTTGCAGCGGCCATGGCAAGTGCCGGGCTGAAGACCCTGCCCCGGTCCCTTGTCGCTGTCGGTGACGAGCCCCGCCCGGATTTCGACGGGCCATTCATAGTAAAACCACGCTTCGGTGGCTCATCGATAGGCATCGAGGTGGCAGACGACTGGGAGACGGTGCTGGCACTGAAGCAGACATCCTCGTTCTTCGACCAGGGGGCGGTGGTCGAGCCGTTCCTTGGATCGAGCCGCGACCTGCAGTTGGCAGTGCGGACCTACCCATCGCTGGAGGTTTCGGCGATCGAAGAACCGGCCCGCGACGTCGACGGGATCTATTCGTACGATCAGAAGTATCTCGCCTGGGGCGGCGAGGTCAGTTCAGGGAGGGAGCTACCCGCCAGGCTCGACCCGGCGCTCAAATCCCAAGTAGAGGACGCGGCGCGGCGGGTGGCAAAGGCGGCGTCACTACGTGGTATCTGTCGCATCGATTTTCTCGAGCGCGACGGTGATCTCTATCTCAACGAGGTGAACACGATCCCGGGCTCGATGTCGACGTATCTCTGGATTGAGCCTTTGATCGAGCGGGCAGTCCTCTTTGCGGACATGGTTGCTGAGGCCGAATCGACTTCGACCAGGGTCTTCTCGGTGGCAGGAAGCGACGGCACTGCCCTGCGGAGTGCGGGGACGATCGCATCCAAGTTGGGTTAGTCGGAGGCCGTGTGGCCACCGGTTGGGTTCTAGAGGTGCACTACGGGGCAGGTGAGGGTGCGGGTGATGCCTTCGATACCCTGGATTTTGGCGACGACCAACTTGCCCAACGAGTCGACGTCCTCGCTGGTTGCTTTCACAATGACATCGTACGGACCGGTCACATCATCGGCTGAGTCGACGCCGGGGATCTTCCGGACATCTTCCGCAACGAGGGCGGCCTTACCGACCTCGGTCTGGATCAGAACGTAAGCCTGGACCAACTTGCTCTCCTATTCGCTATGGGATGGCGACTCTAGTGGTCTGTCGGTCAAGTTGGGCGAGCGTAGAAACGCCCTCAGTATTTGAGCGACGGGCCACTGGTTGATGGAGCAGGAAGTTGAGACGGGTCGGCTGGAGATCAGTAGCCGTCCTGGCCCACCCGGAGATTGGATGCGTATGAGCGGTCGTCTTCGTCGACCCTGTCAAAGATGAGACGTTGTCCCTGGCGGAGAGTGCGGAAGACAGAGCCCTGCAGAGATCCCGGGCGGAGGAAGACTTCGGCCCGGTCGGTGTCCGTAACGATGATCCCGGCTCCGGTGACGGGGTCATATACCTTCACGACTCCCTGTGCCACGTGCTCAGGCCTTCTCAACCTTGCCTGCGCGGATGCAGGATGTGCAGACGCGGGCACGGCGGGTGTTGGAGCCATGCTTGACACGGATCCGCTGGATGTTGGGGAGCCAGCGACGGTTGTTGCGCTTGTGTGAGAAGCTGACGGTCTTGCCGTAGCTCGGCTCTTTCCCGCAGACTTCGCAGCGATAAGACATTATTAAAACTCCTGGAATTGGTCTGGAGGCTAAACGGAGGCGATCTCCGTTGCGACCGAGAGAAAGGATAGCCACCTCTGTGTTCAAGTCCTACTCGGTGGTTACCGTTGCGCCTGTGACAACTAGCCAGCTGCCCCCATGGCCACGCTAGCCCGGCTCGCCGGGATCGATGTCTCCGAGGTCAAGGGGCTCGGAGGGCAACGGGCAACGGCGCTGAAGAAAACCGGTGTGGCGACGGTCGCCGACCTGCTCCATCACGTGCCGCGGCGGTATATCGACCGGAGCCGCAAGGAAATGATCGCCGATGTGGTGGTCGGCGTCGAAGTGACGCTTGTCGGAGAGGTTCGGTCCGTCGCCACACGCCGCCCGAAGCGGAATCTGGCGATGGTGGAAGCGGTGATCGCCGACGAATCGGCCTCGATCAAGGCAATATGGTTCAACCAGACCTTCCGCGAGCGCCAGCTGCTGCCGGGAACACACGTTGCCCTCTCCGGAGTCATCGAGTCGTTCCGGGGGAACCTCCAGATGAAGAGCCCCGACGTCGACGTCCTAGACTCGGCGACCGAGTCGTTGGTGACCGGGCGGGTGGTCCCCGTCCACACCGCAGCAGGCACGGCGAAACCGGGGGTCATGCGTCGAGCCGTCTACAACGCCCTCAGGCGATCCCGGCCCATCGAAGACCCGGTTCCGTCCCACCTGCTCGAAGCACAGGAACTGATGCCCCGCGACGAGGCGTTCGCCACCATTCATTTTCCGGAGTCGACAGATCAGGTCGGGCCTGCCCGGACCCGGTTGGTCTACGACGAGTTCCTGAGGCTGTCCATTGCTTTTGCGTTGCGGAAGCGACGACAGGAGGCCGGAGCTTCCGGCATCGAGCACCACCCGACCGGTGAATTGCTCGAGAGGTTCGTGGAAGGGCTGCCGTATGAGTTGACGGCAGCACAGAAGTCGGTGCTTGCCGCCATCCAGGACGACATGCGAAAGCCGCAGCCGATGCACAGAATGCTCCAGGGAGAAGTCGGATCCGGCAAGACAGTTGTGGCTATCGCGGCGATGCTGTCAGCGATCGAAGGCGGCTGGCAGACCGCGATCATGGCGCCTACCGAAGTTCTCGCCGAGCAGCATTTCCTGGGTGTCGTAGACCTCCTCGCCCAGGCAGGACTGTCTCCGGACATCATCGGCATGGCATCCGGGCTGGGCATGGAAAGCCTCTTCGGGAAGGACGGCCCCGCCATCCACGCGGCGCTTCTCACGGGCTCGAATGCGATGACCAACTACAGCGGCCGGGTGAGCAGGAGTCAGCTTCTTCTCGACGTGAAGTCCGGCCAGGTCGACCTCCTGGTTGGTACTCATGCCCTAATCCAGGAAGGCGTTGAGTTCGCCCGGCTCGGAGCCGCTGTGGTCGACGAGCAACACAGGTTCGGTGTGTCACAGCGGGTGATGCTGAGAGAGAAGGCCGACGGCGCCGAGCCCGATCTTCTCATCATGACCGCGACACCGATACCACGGACCATCGCGATGTCGGTCTATGGCGACCTGGACGTGTCAATCATAGATGAGATGCCACCCGGACGTACCCCGGTGCGAACCAAGCTCTTGCCGCGTTCGGCCGAGCTCACGGCATGGGGAGTGGTCAAGAAGGAGGTGGAGGAGGGACGCCAGGCGTTTGTGGTCTGTCCTCTTGTCGAGGACTCACCCAAGGTGGAGGCGGTCTCCGCCACAGCAGAGCATGAGAGGATTGCCTCAGTGTTGCCCGGGGTCAGGGTCGGGTTGATTCACGGTCAGTTGCCGTCCCAAGAGAAGGAGGCTTCGATGGCGACGTTCCGCGACGGGGAGATCGACGTGCTGGTTGCGACCACCGTCATCGAGGTGGGCATCGATGTGCCCAATGCGACGGTGATGGTCATCGAAGACGCCGACCGTTTCGGCCTGAGCCAGCTCCACCAGCTCCGGGGGCGGGTCGGACGTGGCAAGCACCCCGGCGTCTGCATACTCCTCGCTGATCCCACCACCGACGAGGGCCAGGAAAGGCTGACGGCGATGGTCGAGTCGAATGATGGCTTCGAACTGGCCAACACCGACCTCCGCATCCGCGGCCAGGGGACCGTCTTCGGCACGAGGCAGTCAGGAATGACCGACTTCAAGATCGCCGATGTTCTGGCGGATTTCGACTTGCTGACCGCTGCTCGCCGTGACGCCTTTGCGCTCGTCGACGCCGATCCTGAGCTGACGGAACATCCTGAGCTGGCCACCGAAGTCCGCGCCCTGCTCGGTGACCTGGTCGAGTGGCTCTTCGTGAGCTAGTGCCCTGTCCAGCAGATCGTGCTTGTATTTCAACGGCCCTTGTCGCCCCTGGCGGCGTCCTCGTCCTTGACGAACGACCCGGTGCGCCTTCGTCCTGCGTCCTTGCCAGGAACGACAATTGCTCGCCGAAATATCAAGCGAATCCACAGGACAGGACACTCGTATGAGGATCATCGCCGGCAAGGCGAAGGGGAGAAGGCTCTACGCACCGGACGGCTCGGGAACCCGCCCGGTGACCGACAGGGTCAAGGAGGCGGTCTTCTCGTCGATCGGAGACTGGGTGGAGGACGCCGATGTCGCCGACCTCTATGCAGGATCCGGTTCGTTCGGCCTGGAGGCCTTGTCCCGGGGAGCACGATCCGCGGTTTTCGTCGAGAACGGCTTTCGGGCGATCGAAGCCCTCAAACGAAACATCTCCTCCGTGGCGCTGGGTGGCGAGGTCCTCTCCGGGAAGGTTCAGGAGTTTCTCGGAACCAACACCAAGCAGTTCCATCTGGTCTTCATCGACCCGCCGTGGCCGATGTCGACGGATGATCTCGAAGCCGACTTCGCCCTCCTGAACAGGTCCCTGGTGCCCGGAGGCGAGGTCGTTGCTTCGAGGCGGCATACTGATCGCGTGCCCGTCCCACCCGAAAATTGGCGGGTTGCCACCGAGAAGCGCTACGGAGATACAAGAATCTTCAGATACGAGAAGAAAGCTGAAGCGCAATGACGACCGCACTGTGCCCGGGGAGCTTCGACCCGCCGACACTGGGACATGTCGATGTGGTCGAACGCGCAATCAAAGTCTTCGACCGCGTTGTGGTGTCCGTGGTCGACAACCCCTCGAAAGAGTCGATGTTCACAATAGAGCAACGGATTGCCCTCCTCGAGGAGCTGTTCGGAAATCAGGTGACAGTCACTTCATTCTCGGGCTTGTTGATCACCCACGCCATCGACCAGGGCGCCGATGTGGTCGTGAAGGGTCTCCGCTCCATCGACGACTACGAGTATGAGAAGCAAATGTCTCAGATGAACCGTCACTTGAGTGGTATGGAGACAGTGTATATGTCCACTGCAGCCGAATACGGCTTCGTTTCGTCGTCCCTGGTCAAAGAAGTTGCCAAACTGGGCGGTGATGTGACCGCCCTGGTGCCGCAGGCCGTGGCCAGAGCGTTGAAGGAGAAATTGGAATGACAGACGAACCAGGGGACCAGGGCGACCTCAGGGAGGCCGACCCGGAGCGGGCGACGCAAACTGACCTCCAGGACCTCCAGGACACCATCGACGACTTGATGGTTCACCTCCACGAGGCAAAATCGGTCCCGCTTTCGGGCAACGCCATTGTCGATCGGGAACAGTTCCTCGTGATGCTGGAAAAGCTTCGCACCGAGCTCCCCGACGAGCTTCGCGCTGCCCGGTGGATGGTCAGGGAGCGCGAGGCATTCATCTCGCGCACAAACGAGAAAGCCAGGGAGATCATCGAGAGGGCCCGCGCCGAGGCAGATGAGCTGGTCTCGGAGTCGAATATCACCAAAGAGGCGGTGGAAGAGGCGAACATCCTGGTGCGGAGGGCCGAAGGCGATGCGCGGAGGCTAAGACTGGAAACCGAAGACGAGATCGAGTCGAAATTGCACGACGCCGAGAACCTGCTCGGGCAGCTTCTGAATCAGGTGAAATCGGCACGCGACGAATTGCACCAGGCCCGGCCAAAGCCACCCGACGTCCCTCTCTGAACCATGAGCGACGACTCGTTGCTGGTCCAGGTGGACAAGCTGGTGGGCAACACCGGCAAGCAGCGGGAGTTCGCAGGTCAGCGACTGGTGAAGTTGAGATTGGGGGAGTCGCGGATCGACGGTCCGATGAGAGTATCCGGGCTCGCCGTAGGCACGTCGGGGGGTGTCAATACCCATTTTGAGGCGGCTGCGGTCGTCGACCTGGTGTGCAACCGGTGTCTGACCACCTGGTCCGAAGAGCTCAAGGTCAAGGGGAGTCACCATTTCGGGACCGAGCCGGACGAAGACGGTTATGCGATTGTCGACGGTCGGATCGATGTCGGCGGACCTGCGCAGGACGAACTTGCCCTTTCGCTGCCGGCGAGGCCGCTTTGCAAGGAAGACTGCCTGGGACTTTGCCCTACGTGCGGAATCGACTTGAATAGAGGTTCCTGTGGCGGTCATGGGGACGATTCGGATTCCCCGTTTGCCGCACTGAAAGACTTGTTCGATTCCTGAACTATCAAGGAGGGCACCTCATGGCGGTGCCAAAAAAGAAAATGTCGCGCTCACGGACCCGCCGGCGCAAGGCTGCCTGGAAGGTCGAGAGAGCTTCTTCAGTCGCCTGCGAACAATGCGGTACACCTAAGCTCCCACATCGCGCCTGTCGCAATTGTGGAACTTACGCCGGCCGCGAAGTAATAGACACCAACTAGGTTCTTGGCAACGATTGCCCTTGACGCAATGGGGGGTGACAACGCCCCGGTCGAAACCGTTGCCGGAGCAGTCGATGCATCCGGTCGCGGTGTTGAAGTGGTGCTTGTGGGAGAGCGGGAGGCCCTCGCGGCCGAGGTCGCCAAGCACGGGGTCGACATCCCGATTATCGATGCCCCGGAAACCATCCTCATGGCGGACGACCCGGCCAAGGCGCTAAGAGAGAAGCCCAACGCCTCGATCACGGTCGCGGCCCGGATGGTCGCCAGCGGTGAGGCGGGAGGTATGGTCTCGGCAGGATCGACGGGGGCGGCAATGGCTGCTGCCGCCATCATCATCCGCCGGATAAAAGGGGTAGCCCGCCCCTCCATCGCCAGCATTTTCCCCACTCCGAACACACCGACCCTGGTTCTCGATTCAGGCGCCAATCCGGAGGTGAATGCGACGCAGCTGTATCAGTTCGCGGTTATGGGTGCCATCGCTTCCGAGGCACTGCTCGGAGCCTCAAATCCGAGAGTCGGCCTGCTCTCGATCGGTGAGGAGAAGGGAAAAGGCAGGGCGATTGAGAAGGCAGCTTTCGAATTGATGGATGCGAGCCAGCTGAACTTCATTGGCAACGTGGAAGGTCGGGACGTGGGGACGGATCGGGTGGACGTGATAGTCACCGACGGATTCACCGGAAATGTCTTTCTGAAGACCACCGAGGGCACAGCCCGGCTCGTTTTGTCATACCTCGCTGAGGAGCTGGCCGGCCTGTCCGATGCCGCCAGGGCCGAAGCGATGCCCGCCTTGCAGAGAGTCGCCGACATGCTCGACTACGAGACCTATGGGGGAGCGCACCTTCTCGGCGTCAACGGTGCAGTTGTGATCAGCCACGGCTCGTCGACCCGTAAGTCGATTGCTAATGCCCTGGTGATGGCCCGTGACGCTGTCGAGACCGACATCGCGTCGCGTATCCGTGAGCAACTCTCATGAAAACGCTTTCGGATGTGCTCGGATTCAGCTTCCGAGATCCCGCGCTGCTCGACCTGGCGCTTACCCACCGTTCGGTTTCGGCCGAGAACGTCGAACGGTCGGACAACGAGCGCATGGAGTTCCTCGGAGACGCCGTCTTGCAACTGGTGGTGACAGACCGGCTCTACGCCGACTATCCGGACTTGCCTGAGGGCCAGATGGCCAAAGTCCGCGCCGCCGTTGTCAGTGGATCGACGTTGTCGGAGGCGGCACGTGAGATCGGTCTCGGCTCCTACCTCGAGTTGTCACCTTCAGAGGAACGCTCCGGGGGCCAGGACAAGGACTCGATCCTTGCCGATGCGCTCGAAGCAGTGATTGGAGCCGTCTACCTCGACTCTGGGTTCGATGCTGCCGAAAAGCTGGTCCTGGGCCTGTTCGGTTCCCGGATCGGGGAGAAAGCCCGCAATCCTGGTGTCAAGGACTACAAGACACGGCTCCAGGAGGTTCTCGCGGCGGCTGGAAGGCGACCGACCTACGAGGTCACCGGAACCGGCCCCGACCACCAGAGGATGTTCTCGGCGATGATCTCAGTGGACGGCGAGGTGCTCGGTGTCGGGGAGGGCAACTCCAAGAAAGCGGCCGAGCAGGCAGCAGCGAAGCGGGCACTTAAAGCCCTGGCGTGAGCTGATGGGCCCGGCTCCTACTGGGAGCCCTCGATCAAATAGGCGCCGTCCGTTCGTGCCCTTAGATTGAGATACCACGTCGACATCCCCACCGCTATGGCTGCCAGGATCAGGCCCTGGCCAACCACGCCCACCGCAAACGCCAGGCCGAAACCGAATGAAGCCTGACCGGACATGAGAATTGGGATTGCCACCAACTGGAATAGTTGCCCGGCGGTGACGCCGATCAGGCCGATGAGCAGGATGAATCCGAGAGTCTCCCAGAAATTGTCCTTGACCAGCTCAAAGCTCCGTCTCAGCGAGTCGACGGGGCCTCTTCCTTCGAGCGCGATCACCGGGGTGTACATGCTGAGCATCATCGCCAGCCAGACCCCGGGGAGGATTAGAAGAAAGAGACCGGCGAAAATGCCGATTCCCGCGACGATCGCGGCGATCAACCAGATCGGGAACAGCCTGAACGCCACTGTCACCACCGGTGTGCCATGTCTGGTCGAGTGTGCCCGGCCCACTGCGATGGCCGCTGTCAGATAGACGAATCCGTACACGACACTCGAAAACAGGGAGACGATCATGGCGCCGGTCCCGAGTTGGGTGAGCGTGTCCACGAGTTCCTCATCGCTCATGACCTCGAAAGCCTCCGGATTGTTGAAGATCACTTCGAACACGTCGAACGAGTCGGTCGATTCAAATGCCACAATTGTCAGGATGCCCATCACAGCACTGGCCACGATCGCCGGCCCCGCCAGCACCCGCCAAACCTTGCCGAGGTTGGCGATGACATCGGTGAGCGAGTCGCCAAAGCTGCGGGGCTGTATCTCCATATCGCCGGTACGGTAGCCCTCCCCGAGATTCTGATATGCCTGAGCTACCCGAAGTCGAAATCACACGCAGACACCTCGCCCCTGCCTTGATAGGCCGGAGGTTCGACAAGGTCGAGGTCACCCACCCCCGGACGGCCCGCCACAATGGGGGCGACACCGTCATCGTCGAGAGACGACTGCAGGGGAGGACGGTGAGAGCGGTGACCCGCCATGGGAAGTTCCTGGTTGCTCCCCTTGATGAGGGTTTTACGATGGTCGCCCACCTCGGGATGTCCGGCCGGTTCATCGTCGGTGACGGCAGCGAACCGGCGCCATCTCACAGTCACTTCAGGGCGTGGATGGACGACGGCACCGTCATAACGTTTGTCGACCCCAGGACTTTCGGATTTGTTGCTGTCTTCGACGAGGAGGAGCTCGAGACCACGGGCGTCCGTCGCATCGGCCCTGACGCCTGGGACGCCCCTCCGACTGTCGTCGCTCTCAGCTCAACACTCGCGAAGCGCACCGCTCCGATCAAGGCGCTCCTTCTCGATCAGGGGCCGGTAGCCGGGCTGGGCAATATCTATGCGGACGAGGCTCTGTTCCTTGCCGGCATCGACCCTCGGACTCCTGGTGGGGAAGTCGACGATGCGCAGCTGGGCCGGTTGCTCTCTTCGATCCAGGTGGTCCTGGAGCGAGCGATCGAAAACGGGGGGACCAGTCTCGACGATCTTGCCTATCTTCTCCCTGACGGCAGAGCTGGCGACAACCTCGGCCAACTCAAGGTCTATGGGCGGGACGGCGAGCCTTGCTATCTCTGTGGAGAGACAATCGACAAGGTAATCATCCGGTCCAGGTCGACCCACTTCTGCCCCGGGTGCCAAAGTGCCTGACCGGGCGATCCGGGCAACCGTGACCGGGAGGGTCCAAGGGGTCGGGTACAGGCAGGCGTGTCGCCTGGTCGCCCGCTCGATGAACCTGGTTGGCTGGGTGAGAAACCTCGACAACGGGTCGGTTGAGGTCTTCGCCCAGGGAGAGTCCGATTCCCTCGACCATCTGATCGACTGGCTCTGGTCGGGTCCGGGGCCGTCCCGGGTAACGGGGGTTGAGTCGGATACGGTGGCCCCCGACAGCACCCTTCGCGACTTCTTCATCCATCCCAATCCCTCGAAAACCCGCTGAAACGCTTATCACTGTTAGCCTGACCGGGTAATCACAGCTGTGTCATTTACCAGGAATCAAATGTGTATCTGAAGTCGCTCAAACTCGTCGGTTTCAAGTCGTTTGCCGACCGAACCAGGCTCGAGTTGCGTCCGGGTGTGACTGTGGTGGTCGGCCCTAACGGCTCAGGCAAGTCGAATGTGGTCGACGCCATTTCATGGGTCATGGGGACGCAGTCGACAAAGGCGCTGCGCACCTCGAGAATGGAAGACGTCGTGTTTGCCGGCACCGCGACAAGACCGGCGCTGAATCGTGCCGAAGCAACAGTCGTCATAGACAACTCCGACCGTGCCCTCGACATCGATCTCACCGAGGTGGCGATCACCCGTCGTCTCTACATGGACGGATCATCCGATTACGAGCTCAACGGGGTTTCCTGCCGCCTCCTCGATATCCAGGAGCTGCTCTCCGATTCCGGCGTCGGCAGGCATCAGCATGTGATCATCGGCCAGGGCCAGGTGGAGCGGGTCCTGAATGCATCTTCTGAAGACCACCGTGCCGTGATCGAGGAAGCCGCAGGGATCCTCAAACACCGGAAACGCAAGGAGAAGGCGGAGCGCCGTCTGGAGCGCACCGACGACGACCTGCTCCGGCTCCAGGACCTCCTCGGTGAGATAAACCGCCAGATGCGACCACTGCGCAGGCAGGCGAAAGCTGCGGAGAGCTACCAGGGCATCAAAGACCAGGTAACGGCTTTGACCCTGTATCTATCGGGCCGGCAACTAGTCGACGTCGAGTCGGCGACAACCAAGGCGATCGAAGACCAGACCAGGCTGCGCTTGGAGTTCGAGACCCACACCGGGAACATCACCTCATTGTCCTCCCAGGTAGAGCAGTATTCGGTGTCGGCGGGCGACCTGACCGCGCGCTTGGAGCGAGACAGCGCTGCGGCTGCCGTCCTGGAGACGACTTCGGAGCGGCTCCGCCGCATCGCCGCGATCGCCCACGAGCGAAGGCGGGCGGTATCGGGACGGCGGGAAGCAACCGTGGAGAGGCACTCCGATCTCGCCGAGGAGAGAGAGAGCTTGCTGCGCGACCTCCAAGAAAGCGCCTCCAGGCATTCCGAGGCGGTCACCGCCGTCGAGGTGGCCGAAGAGAGATTCCGTAACCTCGAAGCCGAACAGGAGTCGATCGCGACCCAGAACGCATTGTCACCGGAAGGCGCCCTGGCCGCAGTTCGCGGTGAGCTCAGTGCCATGGAATCGGCGACGTTGCGCGACGAGCGGGAGTTGAAGTCGATCAGGAGCCGGATCGACGTCGTCACCTCGCATCAACGTGACGAGACCCAGGAAGTCGAGAAGATCAACAGAGAGATAACCGATCTCGATATCGAGATCGGAGAGATCCAGAAAAGCTACGAAAAGAACCGGGACCAGCGGGTTGCCGATCAGGAGGCGTGGACGTCGGCCGAGGAGCGCTTCTCGGAGGCTCGCCTCATCGCAGCGAGAGCGGAGGCAAGGGTTGAGGCCATCCAGAGCGCACTCGCCGGCCAGTTTGATGATGACGCCAGGAAGCAGGTGGAGTCGGTATCGGGAGCAATCGGCTCCCTTTTCAGCCTGCTCGATGTGCCTCAAGGGATCGAGGCTGCTGTCGAATCGGCTCTCGGGCTGTGGGCAGGTGCCGTCGCATTCCAGGGAGTCGAGTCTCTGGAAGGATCAGTGGAGGCAATCAAGTCCGAGGGGCTCGGGGGAGTACCTGTTGTGACTGCCGTCTCTCCCGGATCGACACCGGCACGCGAGATCGCCGCAGCCCTCGGCGTCGATGCCCTGGTCGACAGATTGGGACCGGCCGCTCATGAAGACCTTGCCTCGAGGCTACTCGGTGACGTGCTCCTGGTGGAGGGATGGACGACTGCCTGGCGCCTCGTCGCCAAGCACCCGGCGCTGCGTGCCGTCACACCCGAAGGTGACCTGATCAGCGTCTCTGGTGTTCGCGTTGCGCATCCCGACGGCGCAGGGGTAGCGATGCTGGAGGCGGCCGAGGTTTCCCTGGAGCGCGCCAGCACCGAGCTCTCACGCGCCGAGTCACAGCACACGTCGGCGAAGAGGGACTTTGAGAAGTCCCGGGAAACAGAACGGAAGAGCCTCGAGGACCTGGAACGGCTGGAGGCTCGTCTCGCCGGTTGCACCGAGGCAATGGGACGTCTCAAGAAGTCGGTGGAAACACTCGGACACGAGAAGGAGCGGCTCGAGGGCAGGATCGCCTCAATCCGGGAGATCGAGGTGCAACGTACCGAGCAGAGGAGTCAACTCCGCCGCCGACTCACCGCGCTCGAAGGTGAAGAAGCCGAGCGGATGCGGGCGTGGGAGGAGCTCGAATCGCGTCGCGTCCAGATCGCCGCTGAGCGAGAAGTTGCCCGATCGGAGTGGCAAGAGGCGTCCGAACGCCTCCGCGCCATTGACGAGAGGAGGAGCCTCCACGACGAACGCATCCAGAGGATCGACGCCGAGCTGGGCCGGCTCGACCTCGACGGCCGGACTCCGGCGTCCAACGCCACGCTGGAGATCGTCGAGGACCGCGCCCGCCTCGCCGTCCAGCTTCTCGAGCAGCGCCTCGTTGAGCTGAGGCAACGACAGGCGCAGCTTCGCGAGTCGAACAAGGAAGTCATCGACGACCTGGGACGGGCCCGGGGTGAATACGAACAGACCCGGAACAAGATCGACACGGCACGGGAGAGCCTTTCGAGACTCGACGTAGAGCTAACCGAGCTCCGGCTCCGGCGGGAGAGCATAGCCGAGAGGCTACGTAGAGACGCTGGTGCCACGCCCGACACGGCCCTGCAGGCCGGCCGCCCTGACCTCGACGACGATGCTGACCTGGAGAGCACTCTTGAGTCGAAAGTTGCCGAGTTGAGCCGCCTCGGACCGGTCAACCCGTTGGCGGCGAGCGAGTACAACGAACTCAAGGCACGGCACGACTTCCTCAGCGACCAGATGGCTGATGTCGAGTCGTCCCGTGCTGAATTGCGCAAGGTGATCACCGCTCTCGACGAGGAGATCGAGTTGCGCTTCAACACCGCCTTCACCGAGGTGGCGGGCGCTTTTCAGAAGTACTTCTCAATCCTTTTCCCTGGAGGGAAAGGTCGGATCCGGCTCGTCGACACTGACGACCCCACGTCCGGTCTCGAGATCCAGGCACAACCACTCGGCAAGAAGGTGTCACATCTCAGCCTCCTCTCCGGCGGCGAGAAGAGCCTTGCCGCTCTTGCGTTTCTGTTCGCCGTGTTCGAGGCTCGGCCGAGTCCCTTCTACGTCCTCGATGAGGTTGAGGCGGCCCTCGACGACTCCAATCTTCGCAGATTCATCAAGATCGTCGACGAATTCCGCCGACAGGCCCAGCTCATCATCATCACCCATCAGCAGCAGACGATGGAAGCTGCCGACGTTCTCTACGGAGTCACCATGGAGCCGGGAGGTTCGTCCAAAGTCGTCCGCAAGGTGATGTCGGAAGTCGAAGCTACGCAGATCGCCGCAACGGGGTCCTAACCTCCGTTCACAATGGATCCCATCTGGCTGATCATCGGAGCGGTCGTCCTCCTGCTTCTTGTGATTGGCTTCTTTTTTTGGCAACGAAGAGAGCCTGCGGAGGACGGGACGGTCCCGACCCGGCCCAGGTCGCGAATCGGTGGTCTCGGGGCATCGTTCCGCGCTGCGCTCGGGCGTGGAGTGGATACGGGGGACTGGGATTCGATCGAAGACGTTCTCCTTTCCGCCGATGTTGGGATGTCAGCCACCAGCGAGGTGGTCGAAAGCGTCCGCATGCAGAACCCCGAAACGTACAAAGGCGCCCTGGAGCTTCTCGGTGCGGGGCTGAAGCGCCAGTTTGAGGGTGTCGACCGCTCGCTGGAACTCGGGGGTGACCCAACAGTGATCCTCGTCGTGGGCGTCAACGGATCGGGGAAGACGACCACCATCGCCAAACTGGCCAAACGGTTCCTGGATGAGGGCCGGTCGGTGATCCTCGGAGCCGGTGACACCTTCCGGGCAGCAGCAGCCGATCAGCTGGTGACCTGGGGTGACCGCCTCGGGGTCAGAGTAGTGAGGGGTAGTGAGGGGGCTGACCCCGGATCGGTGGTGTTCGACACTCTGGCGGCGGCCCGAGCTTCGGACGCTGACATCGTCCTCATCGACACCGCCGGGCGACTCCACGGGAAGAAGAACCTGATGGATGAGCTCGGGAAGATCCACCGGGTGGCCTCGAGCAATGGTGAGGTAGCGGAAGTGCTCCTCGTCCTCGATGCCACCGCCGGGCAGAACGGGTTGGTCCAGGTTCGGGAATTCGCGGCCACGGTTCCGATCAGCGGTGTTGTACTCACCAAACTCGACGGGACAGCCCGCGGCGGGATCGTCATCGCCGTCGAGAAGGACCTTGGAGTTCCGGTCAAGCTGGTTGGCCTCGGGGAAGCGATGGATGACCTCGAACCATTCGACCCGGACAGATTCGTCGACGAGTTATTGGAGCAAACATGATCGACCATCAACTGGTGTCGGCCGCACGAGAGGCGGCAGAGCTCTCGTATTCGCCTTACTCGAACTTCCGGGTCGGGGCAGTGGTGGTTGCCGACGATGGGCGGATCTTCACCGGCGCCAACATAGAAAACGCCGCCTACCCGTCGTCGTCATGTGCCGAGGCAACCGCTATCAACACCGCAGCAGCAGCCGGGGTGAGGAAGGTCTCCACCGTGGTGGTGGCGTGTATCGATGCCGATGACGTTGATGGGGCCTATCCGTGCGGCCGGTGCCGCCAGATCATGTCCGAGTTCAATGTCGACAACGTGATAGTCACGGGCGGCGAGGATTCGGAGATACGGGAACACACCCTGGACGAGCTGCTCCCATACCGCTTCAAGCTGTAGGGATGGACGTCGGGTCGCTACCAATCGACCCGGTTTTCCTTTCGGACGACGAATCGGAGCCCGGACCAGGTTTCGTCGATTGCGCAGACCTTGTTGTCGACCATCCCGGTGGGGAGGAAGAGGTCACGGATCGTGTCTTCTGTCAGGTCGGTCTCGACACCTGAAGACTTCTTCGGCCACGCCACCCAGATCGCACCCTCTGCGGATATCTGCTTCATCGCCTGATGAAACAGCTCCTCGATCGCCGGCGACGTGGTGGCAAAGATCAGGAAGACACTGCTCGGCTCGAGCCGTTTGTGTATAAAAACGCCCGGGGGTTGATTTTCGAGAGTGAACCCGGGCGGACGCTCACCGATGATTCCGACCGTCATCCCTTCCTTGATGCCGAGCTTCGTTGGGAGTGGGGTACCGCTGTAGCCCGTCATCAACCACTCCCCACTGAATCTGGCAGGTGCCATCTGGTCGGATCCTGGAGAACGGTATCCGCAGCGATACGTTGCAGGATCGCAGCCTCCCCGGATCCGAGCCCTCCGGTGTACTCGAGACCCTCGGGATTTTCCTCGAACAACGCGGCATAGAAGACACAGGCGGCGAGGTAGGTGCCCGACCTGGTCGGGTGACTCCCGTCGGATTGATACAACGTCAGTCCGGGGTGGTCTATCAATACCTGCCGCCAGGCCTCGCCGACCGGTGCGACAACGGCCCCCATCTCGTCGGCGATCTTCTCGTACGCAGTAGTGACAGCCGCCTGCATCGAGGCATAGCTGGCGTGTCCGACGTCGCTGAAACCACCACGCCGCCCCCAGGTCAGGTAGAGGACGGGCGAAGCTCCGGCTTTTTGGATCGAACGATTCAGCGCTCTCATCGAAGGGTTCATGCTGTTGATCCGTTCCGGTTCGGAGGCGGGGACGATGCTCTGCTCCTGGAGAATGACGTAGTCCCAGTCTGTCGACTCAATTGCATAGACGGTGTCCGCCGAAGCCGCGTGATCCTCGAGCCACCATCCGCCAACGGCCCGCGTCGTAACGTTGACCCGGTTCCCGCCCGCATCGCCGAGGCCCTCGATCATTTCACCAAGATCGTTCCCATACGTATAGCTGTTGCCGACCAGGAGCACCTGGGTTGCTTGCTGTTGGTAAACGGCAAACCCGATCACCACTGCGGCGACGGTGCCCAGGACGACGAAAGCCCCCTTCATCGTCTGAAGTGTGGCGGATTTATCACCGGGAAACCCTATCCGAGACGATCCGCTCTATCCAGACGCGGGCGTAGGGACGGTTGCCCGTCTTCTGGTGTGTGTTGGTGGTATTGGGGAGGCTGGCGAGGGTGGTGGCGGGGTGGTCGGGGAAACTCACCCCTCGGGTTTGGTCTCTTCCCCCGGAGGCGGAGCCGAACGGGGGGAGTACCGCCGATCTTGATATCCCTGGAGGGGGGAATGAAACCTCGTTTCCGAATGGCCGGCTTTCGGTTTTCGGAGTCGGATCCGGCCGTTTTCTGGGTGTTTGTAGAGTTGGAATCCTCGTTCGTGGATGACGATGTGGTGATGGAACCAGCACAAGGCGATCAGGTTTGCAGGGTCGGTGCGACCGCCTCGGGACCAGAGGACCCGGTGGTGGATTTCGACCCGGTAGGTGGAGTCGCACCCGTCGATTTCACAGTGTCCTCCGGTTCGGGCCAATACAGCCCGACGTAGCGACGGGGGAATGATCTGTCTGCTCCTGCCATATGCCATTGGGGTCCCGTCAGCAGCGTTGACGGTGACTTCGGTGACACAGTTACAGAGAATCGCTTCCAATGCTTGGGCACCGACCCGAGGTCCTGCCAGCAACCTGACCCCGGCTTTCCCACCAGTGGGGGTTGCCTTCCCGGCGTCGACGAACACGGTGATCTGACCTTGAGGAGAGGAACCACCTGAAGCAAGTTCGTATAGGGCGGTTGCTTTCCGCCAGGCCAACGAACCCCGGGAACCATCCGGAAGTTCAGGCAGCTCGTCAGCCTTCTTGGTCAACGCTTGGTCGATGACAGCACCAGTGACCCCGTCCAACCCGCCTCGTAACGTCCACCACGACTCATCAAGCGAAGGTTGCAGGATCAGATACCGGTCCTCAGCAGATTTCACTTCGTCTTCGGAGCTGAGTTCGACCCGGTCCGCGGCCTCCCTCCGTAAACCTGAGATGTCGAGATGGTCCAACATCCCCACATTCTCAGAAATTCTCGAGAGGGCTTCGGCCCGGTCAAACGAAATCGAACCGTCAGCGAGTGCCTGGCGGATCCACGGTTTATCCGCAGTCCTCCGCATCGTCCGCACCAGAGTTCTTGCCGTATCCGAACCGACATCGAGTCTCGACCCGACCCATTCCGAAAGGTTCCTACATCCGTCAGCGGTGAACACCTGACGACGGTCCAGCTCCTCCAACGCCTCGATCTGCAACGCCCGACCCTCAGAGAACTTACGCTCCGCCACAGCCAGGATCTCCTCGACCTGATCGTTACTAAACCTCTCCCAATCCATGATGACAACGTACAAACCAGGTGGGACAAAAACGGGGGGAGAAAGGCCGATTTCAAAAGAATTTTTCATCAGAAAGACTCCCCGGGGTCTAAACCCGAGGTAGCCAACGTACTTCGTCGATCTGAGCTGGCAGATGACATTTCCGGTGATGTCTCCCGGCTCGCCTATTCAGATCTCCTCGACCTGCCATCGATCTCTACCGTTCGAACCGTTTGCGGAGCGCGTCTGGGAACTCCGGCGCACCGTTGCCGCGTGCGACGCCTGGTACGTGGCATTGGCAGAGTCGATCGGCGCCAGTCTGGCAACGCTGGACGACGGCTGGTGGCCGCTTCAGGGCCGGAGTGTGGATTCGAGACCCCGTCCTAGCGTGAGCCGGTGATCACCAGGTAGGTCTGTCTTCCCGCCTTGAGCGTGTCGACCCGTGCCGGGACTTCATGGTCTTCGGTGATCCGGGATGCCACCTGCTGGCCTTCCTTGCGGGAGAGACCGTGGCCGGATTTGCCCGGTTTCAGTTTCCGTTCCACCACATAGAAGGCGCCGCCGGGCTCGAGCACGCGGAGCATCTCCGCCAGACCGCCGCTGCGGTCGGCCCAATGGTGGAACGCTGAGATGGTCCATATCGCGGTGAATTCGTCGTCTTCGAATGGCAGCGACTCCGCCGAGGCTTCCCGCACCGTCGCGCTGGGCACCCGCTTCGC
>DATKCM010000121.1:0-2838 GCA_035513195.1 Acidimicrobiia bacterium
TCGTCTTCGGCCTATCCCTGATCCTCATGTACACGACGTCGACGCTCTACCACTCGATTCCGTGGCGGGGAGAGTGGAAGCTCCGGATGCAGCGTCTCGACCACTCGATGATCTTCCTGGTTGTTGCAGGCACCTTCACGCCAATTGCCGTCGCCAGCCTCCAAGGATCGAGGCTCGCCATCGCCCTGGGGTCGGTGTGGGGATTGGCTGTCCTGGGAATCGTGCTGAAGACCATCCTGACCACTACGGCAACTTCGCTGTCTGTGACAATCCAGCTCCTGATGGGCTGGTCGGCGGTGTTCTGGATGCCCGAGTTCTATCGCCAGTTGGGCGCCGGTGCCGTGATCCTTCTCGCACTCGGGGGGCTCTGTTACACCGTGGGAGTTATCATCTTCCTGTCAAAGCGTCCGCGACTCTTCCCCAGGATATTCTCCTATCACGAGCTGTTCCATGTGCTGGTGATCACGGCCAGCACACTCCACTTTCTGGCCGTCCTGCTCTACGCGATCCCCGCCTCGGTTTAGGAGCTCCCAGTGGTCTGTCGTTGAAATAGGGCGAGGGTGTCTCCGAGTCATCGGCGCCATCTGGCAAGGAGAAAAGCACAGTCGCAGCCAGGGGTGTCGAGGGCCGGAGAGACACCGCCATTATTTCTGCGACGGGCCACTAGGGAGGCTCCAAGTCTCGGCGCAAAGGGCTTCGACCTCGTCGATCTCAACCGGCACTGACACAGTCAGGTTCTCCGCGCCGTCCGCAGTGATGATCACGTCGTCTTCAACCCTCACCCCTATGCCCAGGAACTCTTCGGGGACCACGTGTGTGATCTTCTCAGCAGCATCCTTCGCCTTCTGCTCCTTCTCAAGCGCGGCGACGCGGCCTTCGAGGATCCTCCTCTGCACCCACTCGTCGCTGTCGTATTCGAGCATGGTGAGCTCGATCTCGGCTTTTCCGGGTGCGATGTAGAGACCGGGCTCGACCGTGAAGGTCATCCCCTCCTGAAGCGGCCGTGGCTTGCCATCGCTGCGGTAGGCGCCCCGATCGTGAACGTCCATCCCCAGCCAATGTCCGGTGCCGTGGAAGTAGAACTGGGTGTAGTGGTGCATCGCCAACGACTCCTCCACCGACAGGGGAAGCAATCCGAGATCGACCATGCCCTCGGTAAGAATCCTGGTGGCGCGGTCGTGGATCCCGCGCATCGAGGAGCCGGGAGCGGACATGGCAACGCCCTCCCTCTCGGCAGCCAGCACCACCTCGTAAATTGCTTTTTGGGGCTCGGTGAACTTCCCGTTGGCGGGAAAAGTCCTGGTGATGTCGGCGGAGTACCCATCGACCTCCGCGGCCGCGTCGATCAGGATCAAGTCTCCATCTTCGATGAGGGAGTCGTTCTCGACGTAGTGAAGTATGCAAGCGTTCGCCCCCGAGGCGACGATCGACCCGTACCCGTTTCGCCGCGACCCGGCCATCCTCCAGCCGAATTCCATGGCTGCCTGGACCTGATATTCGTGGAGGCCGGGCCGGGCGAATCGCATCGCTTCGCGATGGCCCCGTGCTGATAGATCACATGCAGCTTTCAGGCTCAAGTACTCGTCTGCGGACTTGATCAGGCGCATCTCCCCGATGACCATCGACACGTCCTTGATCGTCGAGGGGACCGATCCCCCGTAACGCTCCCGATGGCTCCGCGCCTTGGTGATCACCGAGGTCATCCGGCCGTCCTGGTGTTCATTGCCACTTTGGTACCAGAGAACCTCCCGGCCAATCATCAGACGGGCCAGGACCGAATCCAGTTCATCTACCGGGTACGCATTGTCAGCGCCGAAAGTCTGTTTTGCTCCGTCCACCCCTGCCCGGAAGCCGTTCCAGGACTCCATCTCCGGATCCCGGGGCCGGACGAAAAGCGTGTAGTCACCATCTGAGTGGCCCGGAGTAATCACCGCCACTGCATCGGGCTCGGTGAATCCGGTCAGGTAGAAGAAGTTGGAGTCCTGGCGAAAGTCGTGTGGAACATCGTCATTGCGAATCTGCTCGACAGAAGCGGGAATGACAGCAATACCGTCATTCCCTATCGATTCTGCAAGACGCCGGCGGCGGGATTCAAAACGGTCTGACATGGGCTGGAGCGTAACCCGGGGCGGAGGGCTAGCCGTTCACCAACTCGAGATCGACCAGCAGCGGGAAATGGTCCGACCCGAGAGGCGGCCCGAGCATGCGCTGTCTCACGAGGAGCGCATCACTGTGGACCAGGTGGTCGATCGGCACCCGGAACAGCGGGTTGGAGCTGGCTGCGAAAGAGGGTTGCACCCCGAAACCGACCTGTGAGTTCCGGAGCCTTCCGGTAGCGAGGAGATTGCGAAACGGCCAGGACCAGGGCGTGGCATTGAGGTCCCCGACAACGATGTACGGTCCCGACTGGTCCGCCGCCCAGTTGGCAGCGAACCGGAGCTGAGCATCGCGCAGCGACGCGCGCTCAGCGTCGGTTGGCCCCAGAGGATGGCTGGCGAGGATCGTCACGGGAACATCCCAGCCGTCGACGACAATGATGATTTCGACTGCCCTCGGCTCGCTCTCGGAGAACCCGAAGGTCAGCACACCGGCACTGGTCTTTGTCAGCACGAGAGTCCCGAAAATGAGATCTTCTGACCGGGATTTCGCTACCTCGTAGCCGAGTCCGGACGACTCCATGGCTGTCTCCCAGGGAAGACTCGCTTCGTGGAGAAGCACAACATCTGGGTCGGTTTCCCGGATGTAGTCGACCACATCGCCGTATTGGTCGTTGGTCGACAGCAGATTGAATGACATGACCCGGATTGACGGAGCTTCGACGCTGGACTCGCCGGGAGA
>DATKCM010000122.1:0-4459 GCA_035513195.1 Acidimicrobiia bacterium
TCGACGCCGGGCTTGGTGTTGGTGTAGCGAGGGCAACCATGGGTGCCCTCGGAATCGAACTTGTCGACTTCGACACCCGGCAGGCGTGGATGGTCTGGCTCGACTTCACCGATCTGGTTGACGTGGTTGTGGTCCGGTAAAAGCCCGTTGAACAATGCATGTCACCCATCTTGACGACCAGGCATCACCACTCGCTGCGTTCTCGGCCCCGCCATTCCGGCCCCGAGGAGTGGCGAAACCTCGGCCTTGCGAGCTGTGCGCACCTGGCCGCCAATCTAGGCAACGGCATCATCCAACGGACTCCTAAAACGAGGTTGTCGTCGGCAACCATCCGGGGCGCTGGGATTCGAAGGCCCTGAGCTCCGATTCGAGCTGGAGGGTCTCGCTGATCGGGTCGAGGCCCTGGAGCAGCCTCATGCGGGCATTCTCATCGATGCGGAAGGTCTCGTCGACCCCTTCGGCAACCAGTTTGCGAGTTTCCAGATCGATGACGGCTGTGGCATCGGGCGACCCGGCGAGTAGGGCGAGACGGTTCACGATGGATTCTTCCAGCTCCACGGGGAGGAGCCCGACGTTGACTGCATTGTTGCGGAAGATATCTGCGAAGGAAGGGGCGATCACGGCCTCGAAGCCCCAGTCCTGGAGTGCCCAGACTGCATGCTCGCGTGAGGAGCCGCACCCGAAGTTCCGCCCCGCAACCAGGATCGAGGCGGTGCGACGAACCGGTTCGTTCAGGACGAACTCCGGCCTCGGGTTGCCCTCGTCGTCCCGGGCCCAGTTGTAGCAGAGAAACTCGCCGTATCCGGTCCGTTCGATTCGCTTGAGGAACTGCTGGGGGATGATCTGGTCGGTGTCAATGTCAGCGCGCAACAGAGGCAGCATCGTTCCCGTGATCGTCTTCACAGGTTTCATGACCACTCCCTCACGTCCACAAAGTGCCCGGCTACCGCAGCCGCGGCGGCCATCGCCGGACTGACCAGGTGGGTCCGGGCGTTTCTTCCCTGTCGCCCCTCATAATTCCGGTTCGAGGTCGAAGCGCACCTCGCCCCGGGCGGGATGACATCGGGATTCATCGCAAGACAGCTGGAACATCCGGCATCACGCCACTCGAAGCCCGCTTCGGTGAAGACCCGGTCCAGACCCTCCTCCTCGGCGTGCATCTTCACCTGCATCGAGCCCGGTACCACAACCGCAGAGACCCGCTCGTTGACCCTCTTGCCGGCTATCACGCTGGCTGCGGCGCGGAGGTCCTCGATCCGGGCGTTGGTGCAGGACCCGAGGAAGACATGGTCGATGGGTATGTCGGTGATGGCCGTACCGGGAGTCAGGCCCATGTATTCGAGCGCTCTTGTCGCGGACTCACGCCGGGGAGCATCATCATATGACGAGGGGTCTGGGACCCTACCGCTCACCGAGACAGCCTGAGCGGGGTTGACCCCCCAGGTCACGTAGGGCTCGAGATCTCCAGCGGAGAGCTTGCGAACTGCGCCGAACTCGGCATCGTCTCCGGAGCGGAGCGTGCGCCAGTACTCCAGCGCCTCATCCCACTCCGGGCCCTGGGGGGCGGCAGGACGTCCCTTGAGATAGGCGAATGTGGTCTCATCGGGGGCGATCATCCCGGCCCGGGCTCCGCCCTCTATCGACATGTTGCAGATCGTCATCCGCTCTTCCATGCTCAGGCCCTGGATTGCCTCCCCGCGGTATTCGATGACATGTCCTTGTCCTCCGGCGACACCGATGCTGGCAATGATTCCGAGGATCAGGTCTTTGGCGGTGACACCGTTTGGAAGATCACCGTCCACTTCAACAGCCATCGATTTGGGCTTCCCCTGGCGGATGGTCTGGGTGGCGAGGACATGTTCGACCTCTGACGTGCCGATCCCGAACGCCAGGGCACCGAAAGCCCCGTGGGTCGATGTATGGCTGTCGCCGCAGACGATGACCATTCCCGGTTGAGTCATCCCCTGTTCCGGGCCGACGACATGGACGATCCCCTGTCTCGGGTCGTTGAGGCCGAACATCTGGATTCCGTGCCGGGCACAGTTGTCCTTGAGAGCATCGACTTGTTTCTTGGCCAGGGGGTCGCGGATCCCCAGACCCCGGCCGGTCGTAGGCACGGCATGGTCGACTGTGGCCAGGGTCAGCTCCGGCCTGCGCACACTCCGCCCCGCAAGCTCGAGTCCGCTGAAGGCTTGCGCCGAGGTGACCTCGTGGACCAGGTGGAGGTCGACGAACAGCAAGGCCGGGTCGGCGTCGTCGATGGTGTGCTGGTCCCAGATCTTGTCAAAAAGGGTCCCGGTGCTCATGAGTCGACCCTTTCGCCGGAGGCGACCAACTCAGCGACCTTGTCTCCGACCTGGCTCGTGGAGATTCCCATCTCGCCAGCACGCAACGAGGGAAGCGACCCGGCGACGGCACCGACCGCCGTCTCAACCGTCGTCGCTGCTTCGTGCTCCGCCAACGTGTCGAGCATCATGGCCGCTGCGCCGATCGCCGCCAGAGGGTTTATTAGCCCCGTGCCCTCGAATCCAGGTGCGGTGCCCCCGATCGGCTCGAACATGGACACCCCGGATGGGTTCAGGTTCGCTCCGGAAGCGATCCCCAAGCCACCCTGGATCGCGGCTCCGAGATCGGTGATGATGTCGCCGAACATGTTGTCGGTGACTATGACGTCGAATCGCGACGGGTCTTCGACCATCCAGAGACAAGCAGCGTCGACATGGGCGTAGGCAGTGCTGACCTCGCTGAAGTCTTTCGCCACCTCGTCGAACACCCTCTGCCAGAGGTCCCATGCATAGGTGAGGACGTTGGTCTTCCCGCAGAGAGTCAGATGCTTCCGTGGCCGGGACGCGGCCAGCTCGAATGCGTACCGCACGCAGCGCTCGACGCCGAATCTGGTGTTGATCGACTTCTGGACCGCCACTTCGAATGCCGAGTCCTTGGCGGTGAACTCACCTTCGCCTGAGTACAGCCCTTCGCTGTTCTCTCTGACCACTACGAAGTCGACGTCTGCAGCTGAGACGTTCGCCAGCGGAGATTTCACCCCCTCGTGGAGCTTCACCGGGCGGAGATTGATGTATTGGTCGAGTTCTCGCCGCATCCGGAGCAGTATCTCCTGTTCGAGTATCCCCGGTTTCACGTCGGGATGGCCGATGGCACCGAAGAGGATCGCGTCGTGTCTGTTGACGAACTCGAGGTCGCCGTCAGTGAGGGTCTGGCCGGTGCGGAGGTATCGCTCACCGCCGAGGTCGAGGGCGCCGTACTCGATGGAGAACCCGAACCGGCTCGCAGCCGAGTCGAGGACCTTGGTTGCCTCGGCGATTACTTCGGGCCCGGTTCCGTCACCGGGAACGACCGCGACCAGGTGGGTGCTCATCGGAAGGACTCAGCCACACCTTCGAACATCTCCATTCCGGTGACAACGTCGTCGACTATCCCTCTCAGCTGGGTCTCTGAGACTTCACCCTGGACGTCCGCTGCCTTCTTCATATTGAGGAAAGCCTTCTCCAACGCAGTTGGGGTGAGGTCGACTCCCATCGTCGCCAGCGAGTGCTTGAGGGCTGCTCTGCCCGAGTGCTTCCCCATGACAATCGACTTCCCGGAGTGGCCGACAGACGCCGGATCCATGATCTCGTAAGTGGATCGGTTGCGAAGCACACCGTGCTGGTGGATACCCGACTCGTGGGCGAAGGCATTCCTGCCCACCACCGCTTTGTTGTACTGAACCGGGAAACCGGTCTCCTGGGAGACCATCTGCGACGTCTCGAACAGCTTGGTGGTGTCGAGACCGGTATCGACACCAAAAACGTCAGAGCGGACCTTGAGAGCCATCACCAGCTCCTCGAGTGATGCATTTCCGGCCCTTTCGCCGATTCCGTTGATCGTCGCCTCCACCTGACCGGCGCCGGCTTCGACGGCGGCTAGCGAGTTGGCAACCGCGAGCCCCAGATCGTTATGACAATGGGTAGAGACAGTGATCTGGTTGTTACTGCCTTTGACTTCGGTGACAACGCGACGCACCAACGCTCCGTAGTCGCCCGGAGTCGCATAGCCGACGGTGTCGGGGACGTTGATCGTGGTCGCTCCGGCGTCGACAGCGGTCGTGAGCACCCTCATCAGGAAGTCGGGGTCCGACCGGGTCGCGTCCTCGGCCGTGTACTCGACGTCCTTGGTGTACTCACGGGCACGCCCCACGCCGGTCTTGACCGCAGTGAGGACCTCTTCCTCACTCATCCGCAGCTTGTGCTCCATGTGGAGCTGCGAGGTGGCGAGGAAGATGTGAAAGCGGGGTCGGTTGGCGTCCTTGATCGCCGCCCAAGCACCGTCGACGTCCGCAGGGCTGGTCCTGGCCATCGCAGCGACCACGGGGGCATTCAGTTGCCGTGCGATCCGCTGTACGGCCTCGAAGTCCCCCTCGGAGGACACGGGGAACCCGGCCTCGACCACGTCCACGCCGAGC